>DATKUC010000239.1:0-7671 GCA_035530835.1 Spirochaetia bacterium | reverse complement strand
CTGCTGGAACTACGGCCGCAAGCGGAAGTCGATAGCGATGGGTGTCTACCGAGCGGGGCTCATCGAATATCCTGTGCAGTACCTGGCAGTGGACGCGGATGCCACACGCTTTCTTCCGCTCGGAGGCGAGCGTGAGATGTCACTGCGGCAGATCATCGCCGAACACCCGAAGGGCATTGAGTTCGGCTCGATTGTGCAGGATCTTCCGGCCATGCCGTTCCTGACCGACGCAGCGGGAAGGGTCTTGAGTTTCCCGCCGATCATAAACAGTGCAGATGTGGGTGCGGTCGAAGTCGGGGACAGCAGACTTTTCATCGAGCTCACCGGCACGGACCTGACATCGCTCATGCTGGCAACTTCCATTGTTGCCTGCGATCTTTCGGATGCAGGATTTACCGTTGCCCCGGTGCGGGTTGAGTACCCCTACGACACCCCGTTCGGCCGCACATATGTGAGCCCCTACTATTTCCAGAAACCAGTTCACGTCGAGCGGCAGTTTGCGTGCAAAATTCTCGGCGAAGAGCTCGCAACCGGCGAAATAATCGCGAGCATCCGAAAGATGGGCTGTGTCGCGAAGGAATCCGGCGATGCGGTCGAAGTTCAGCCCTGCGAGTACCGCAACGACTTTCTGCATCCGGTCGATGTGATCGAAGACATCATGATCGGCCGCGGCATGAGTACTTTCACGCCGACCCCGCTCACCGAGTTCACGGTCGGCCGGCTTACTCCCATCGAGAGCTTTGCCCGCCGTGCCAAGAGCGTACTCGTCGGTCTCGGCTTCCAGGAGATGCTTTTCAACTATCTCTCCTCCGCTCGCGACCTGATCGAACGGATGCACCCGGACCGCAACGTCGCGGTACTCGAAGATGAGGTTGTCCAGATCGTAAATCCGATGTCGGAGAGCTACGAGTTTGTGCGCAATTCAATTCTCCCCGGATTGCTCGGAGCCGAGGCCGCATCCGCAAGCGCTCCCTATCCTCATCACGTGTTCGAATCCGGAAAGATCGCAGTCAGGGACAAAGCTGACAACAGCGGCACTCGCACCATAGACAGCTTCGGGCTGCTTTCCGCCGACAGTCAGGCGAACTTCAACACCATCGGCGCCCAGGTCGCGGCTCTGTTCTTCTTCCTGTCGAGGGAGTACACGGTTGAGCCCGCGGTGGATGACCGTTTTATACCCGGCAGGGCGGCAAACGTCCGGTGCGGCGGTGAACAGGTGGGTGTTTTTGGTGAGCTTCATCCTGAAGTGCTGACACGCTGGGGAATACAGATTCCCTGCACCGCGGCGGAGTTCGACCTGGGAGCAGTGCTGCGCGTCGAGCAGACTTTGCAAAACAGGTGAATTGGTCGATACTGTAGGTGTCATGGCAATCGTACGCGACGGACTTCCGCGTGTTCTTGTCCCCTATCCGGGTCCCGCTACTGAGGAACATGCGCAGGATATTTTCGTATACCTGCGTCCGGAAACGAACGATGTGCGGGTCGAAAGTGCAGTTCTCAAAGTTATCGAGGACTGTCCCGCGTACCGGCAGAAAATGAATCTCGTCTACCTGGCGAACCTGCCGGGTGAGTTTATCATTCACCATCACATAGTTGAAAAACACTACGCGCTGAAGCTCGAGTTTGCCGTGCACGGCAAACATCTGTTTACGACTGAAATGAAGAGACGGTTCTCAAGGGCCTTCGGTGTGCCGTTCCAGGAAGCGCAGATCATCGGTTCGTTCGAGGCACTGCGCCTGCTCGATCTGCGTCCTGAAGAGCTGTTTGAACACTGGGTGCCGGATACCGATCTCACGATAATCGACGGGCAGTCGGTGAAACGAATCCGGGATTACTTTATCGTGAACTACGACATTCCCGCTCTGCTTCACAAGAACAGCCGAGGAACCGACATTGCGGTTATGATCTTCCGGGTGGAACTCGGATATACATTTTTCAACGAATTGGTCGAGCAGATGCGGGATTCCCTGATCGATCGGAATCTGCTGAATCCACGTACGCCACCAAGCCGCGCATTTCACTATTCGAAGGGTCCGTTCGAACAGATCCTCGACGGAATCGGCTATCTGGTCACGCCGGACCTCTCATTCGCATCGCTGGATGATCTCACCTTTCCCACCTATCTTCGCCGAAGCGGTGTCGATGTGCAGACGATCTATGGCGTTGTTCAGCACCCGATAATCGAGTTCGGCGTCGATGGCAGCGAGTCGGTTGAAGAGAACCTCTTCACCTATACCCAGTTTGATGATTACGATACGGCGGTACGAAAGCTCAATTCAATGGTCTCACAGGTGGTTCTGCCGCGGCACGCGCCCGAGCATACGCTGGCGCAGATCTGATTTACCCGGCAAGCGTGAGTTCAATCATGTCACTCAACTGTCGGTATTCGGTGAAAGCCGGAAACCCGGGATACTCGGCGATGATGCGTTCAGGCGGCCTGAAGAGCACGCCATGATCGGCCTCCTGCAACATTCCGATGTCGTTGTAGGAGTCGCCCGAGGCTAGTACTTCGAAACCCATTGACTTGAGTGCTCGAACTGCGTGTCTCTTTCCGTTGGCCTGCCGGAGCCGGTAGTCAACTATGCGATCTCCATGCACGACCAGTTCATTGCAGAACAGAGTCGGTCTGCCCAGCTTTTCCATGAGCGGACGCGCAAACTGGGTGAAGGTGTCCGAAAGGATGATGAGCTGAGTTTTCGACCGCAGGAGGTCAAGGAAGTCACACGCACCCTCGAGCGGTTCGACGGCATCAATAACCTGCTGAATGCGGGAAAGCGTAATATTGTGTGCCCCGAGGATAGCAATGCGCTTCTTCATGAGCACGTCGTAATCGGGAATGTCCCGGGTAGTGAGACGCAGCTCGGCTATTCCCGTCCGTTCAGCCACCGCAAGCCAGATTTCCGGAACCAGGACGCCCTCGAGATCGAGACAGACTATGTGCATACCGGCACGTTTATACCACAAATGGAGTGGGGTGTGAAGAAGATGCGTTGCGGTGCGAATGGTCGGGGTTTATAATCAGCTTCAAGGAGCTAACTGATGAAGAAAATCGCACTCTTCGCCCTGAACGGCGATCCTCAGTGTTTCGTGCATGTGCTTCTGAACGGACTGGATCTGCGCGAGAAAGGACACGACGTTGCCGTGGTGATCGAAGGGAGTGCGACTCTGCTTATCCGTACGCTCGGAGAGGAGGCGGAGGAGGGTTCAGACGGTCAGACGCTCCATCGCCTCTACGAAGAGGTGAAGGAACGCGGTCTGATCGACTGCGTGTGCCGGGCTTGTTCGCACAAGATGGGCGTGGTAGACGATGTCGAGAGACAGCAGCTCTCCTTCGGCAGCGAAATGAACGGTCATCCTTCGATGTCCCGATACGTCGACGACGGCTACGAGATACTTGTTTTCTGAAAAGGGGCAACATAACATGGCGAATCGCATTGTCATAAACTCGGACACGGGAACAGATGTCATTGACCGGAATATCTACGGCCATTTCGCCGAACACCTTGGCCGGTGCATCTACGACGGCATATGGGTAGGGGAGAGTTCTCCTGTGGCCAATATTCACGGTATTCGGACGGATATCGTGAACGCCCTGAAGGAGATCGGCGCTCCGGTAGTGCGCTGGCCGGGCGGCTGCTTTGCAGATGAGTATCACTGGAAGGACGGAATCGGACCCCGGGCAGCGCGGAAGTCGATGATCAACACGCACTGGGGCGGCGAGGCAGAGTCGAACCATTTCGGTACTCACGAGTTCTTCGAGTTCTGCAGGTTGATTGGCGCCGAGCCCTACGTGTGTGGAAACGTCGGAAGCGGAACCGTTCAGGAGATGCAGGAGTGGATCGAGTACATGAACGGTGCCGAAGGGTCACCGATGGCCGATCTGCGGGCCCAGAATGGCAGCCGTGAACCGTTCAAGCTCACCTATTTCGGTGTGGGTAATGAAAACTGGGGATGCGGCGGCAACATGCGCGCCGAGTACTACGCCGATCTGTATCGCCGATTTCAGACGTTTGTTCGCTCCTACAACGGCCAGAAGATTTTCAAGGTCGCCTGTGGTCCGCGTAACGACGACTATCACTGGACCGATGTGCTCATGCGGGATGCCGGGAATCTGGTTGACGGTCTCGCGCTCCACTACTATTCACGCCTCTTCTCTACCGGCGCCAACTACGATGAAGAGCGTGGTTCGGCAACGCAGTTCGAGGAGGATCAGTGGTTTCGGATTCTTCATCACGCGTTGAGGACCGATACCTACATACGGGGGCACAAAGCGATCATGGATCGCTACGATCCGAAGAAGCGGGTCGCGCTGATTGTGGACGAGTGGGGCACCTGGTATGAGAGCGAACCGGGTACGAACCGTACTCACCTGTATCAGCAGAACACGATTCGGGATGCGCTTGTTGCCGGAATAAGCCTGAATATCTTCAACAACCACGCGGACCGCGTGAGAATGGCGAACATAGCGCAGACGGTTAACGTGCTGCAGGCCATGGTGCTCACGAATGGTGCCCAGATGCTGCTCACCCCCACGTATCACGTGTTTCACATGTACCGCGTACATCAGGGTGCCACTCTGCTGCCGGTAGCGATTCAGTCCGGCAACTATGCATTCGGCGATGAGAGCCTGCCGCAGCTGAACGCATCCGCTTCGCTCGCTGTCGAGTCTGGCGCAGCCGGTGGTTCGGTCAACCTCACGGTGTGCAATCTTGATCCGGCGAAAACGGCGGACCTCCTGTGTGAAGTCCGCGGTCGGACCGTCGCACGGGTAGAGGCTGAAACGCTGACCGGAGCACGGATGAACGCGCACAACACCTTCGATCGGCCGGATCTTGTGCAACCGGTGAACCACGCGGCGCAGCTTGCCGGCGACGGTACCATCCGGTGTACGCTTCCGCCGATGTCGGTCACCCGAATCACCATGAGGTAGAGCGACTCTCTCGTGTGGTGAAGGCAGTCGTCCTCGCGGAGCGGTCAGTGGAAGTCTCTGCTTGCAGGCTCCACCGGTCGTTCCGGGAGCTTCGGAATCCAGCAGGAGTCCACCAGGATGTGAACGACATTATCCGTGGACTGCGCCCGGCCGGTGACTCCCATGAACGGGCAGGTGAGCAGAATGCGTCGGTACTCCTGGAACTTCTTTTCGTGGACAATGAGGTTCACAAACCCGCTCTCGTCTTCGAGTGTCAGAAAGACCACTCCACCGGCTGTCTCGGGCCGCTGTCTGCAGATTACCAGACCCGCGTAGGAGACGGTCGCCCCGTTATTTACCGCAATTACTTCCTTCGCATCCGGCAAACCGAGCCTGCGCAGTTCATCCCGGTAGGGCTCAAGCGGATGCCCTTCGGTGCTGTGGCCTGCAGCGGCGTAGTCCCAGCTGATGGTCTCGGCTGCGGTGAGAGCGGCAAACTCGGGAGATATCTCGCTGAACGCGTCGAACTCAGCAGCGGCTGCGGGCCGATCGTCGATCCCCGACCTGGCAAGAGTGCGCCAGAGTGCATCGCGGCGGTCGACGCCGTAGCTGTCGAATGCGCCGCTCTGCGCGAGTGCCTTGAGCGCACCTGCATCGAGGCCGCTCATATCGATGAACCGCTGAAGCGTAGCCGCTGGTCCGCCGCGCGTTGATTGCGTTTGCTCTCGCTGCCGCGCGCGGTGAATGCGGTCCCAGTCGGCGGCGCCGAGCCCCTTTACGTAGCGCAATCCCATGCGGATGGCGTAGCGCCGACCGGGGCTCCCCGATTGCGCGCCGCTTCCGTTTCCATCGATCGGAACAGGTTCCAGCGTGCAGTCCCAGTCGCTCGCGCGTACGTCGACCGGACGCACCGGGATGCCGCGTCTCTTCGCATCCTCAACGAGAGTTGCCGGATGATAGAAACCCATTGGCCAGGCGTTCAGGAGCGCACAGCTGAACACTTCCGGATGATGGCAGCGCATCCAGGCGGTGGCGTAGGCGATGAGTGCGAAGCTTGCGGCATGGCTTTCGGGAAAGCCGTACTCGCCGAAGCCGCGGATCTGATCGAATACCTGCTCGGCGAACTGCCGCTCGATGCCGCGTTCGAGCATCCCCGATACGACCCGGTCATGATGCTTTTCAATGCGGCCGGATCTCCGCCATGCGGCCATGTCGCGCCGCAGCTGATCCGCCTCGCCGGGTGTGTAGCCTGCCGCGATAACCACGAGTTTCATCACCTGTTCCTGGAAGATGGGAACTCCCAGCGTCTTCTTCAGCACCGGTTCGAGCGCCGGGATCGGATAGACCGTCTCCTCCTCTTTCGCGCGGCGGCGCAGGTAGGGATGCACCATACCACCGGTTATGGGACCGGGACGCACTATGCTCACCTCGATGACCAGGTCGTAGTAGTTCATCGGCCGTATCCGGGGAAGCATTGCCATCTGAGCACGGCTTTCGAGCTGGAATACGCCGACCGTATCGCTTGCGGTGACCATGTCGAAGGTTGCCCGGTCGCCTGCGGGAATGGTTGCCATCGACAGATCAAGATGCTCGTGCCGGGTAAGCAGGCGGAAGCAGTGGTCGAGGTGGGTAAGCGCCCCGAGGCCGAGCAGGTCGATCTTGAACAGATTCATCGATTCGATGTCGTACTTATCCCACTGGATGACTGTCCGATCGGGCATTGTCGCGTTTTCAACCGGGACGATCTGGCTGACCGGCTCGCTTCCCAGCAGGAAACCTCCGGGATGGATCGAAAGATGCCGGGGGAACTCCTGGATCTCCCCGGCCAGCCTGATCAGCAGCGAAACGGTATTTGCCGCAGGATCGAGCCCGGCGTCCGCAATGGCTGCGGCAAGATCACCATCACGGTAGGAGATCAGCCGCGACAGCCGGTCTGCAGCGCTTGCCGCGATGCCGAGCACCTTGCCGATATCCCTGATTGCGGACTTCCGGCGATAGCGGATCATGTTGGCAACCATTGCCGCGTGGGAGCGACCGTACTTTGCATACAGATGCTGAATTACCTCTTCCCGTCGTTTGTGCTCGATGTCCAGATCGATATCAGGCGGCTCTGCCCGCTCCCGGGAGAGGAAACGCTCGAACAGCAGGTCCATCCGCACCGGATCGACTGCGGTAATCGCCAGGCAGTAGCACACCGCGGAGTTTGCCGCAGAGCCGCGCCCCTGGTAGAGAATGGCGCGGCTCTTGCAGAAGCGGACTATCTCCCACATCGTGAGAAAGTAGCCGCAGTAATCGAGGTCTTCGATGATCGAAAGCTCCTTCGCAAGCTGTGCGCGTACATCCTCCGGCACACCGCCGGGATACCGTTCATCGGCTCCCTGATAGGTGAGCTGCCTGAGCCACTCGGCGGTGGTGAAGCCGTCGGGGAGGTGTTCGGACGGGTAACGGTAGACAATCTGATCGAGCGAGAATGTGCAGCTGCGCGCGATCTCCAGCGTACGTTCGAGCAGCGCCGGATCATCGCGAAACCGCGCACGCATCTCCTGCGCGGCGGGCAGGAAGTACTCGGCGTTCGGCTTCAGACGGTCTCCCGCCTGATAGAGCGTGCAGGTGTGGCGGATGCAGGTGAGCACGTCCTGCAGCGGCCGCCGGGTTGCCTCATGGTAGAGCACCTCCTGGAACGCGACGAGCGGGATGGCGATGGTCGGTTTGGCCACTCTGTCATCCGGACGGCGAAAGGCTCCCGTCATCCTGCGCGCAAG
>DATKUC010000238.1:0-4952 GCA_035530835.1 Spirochaetia bacterium | reverse complement strand
GCGCGATTGACAGATATCTCAGACGTGTTCGCTTCGTAACCGCTGATGGCACGATCGTCGACAGCTCGGATCTCTCAACCGTTCCCGCGCATCTTGCGGGGGCGATCAGTATGGCACGGGAAACGATCGGGACATCTCCGGCAACCCGGGAGAGGATCGAACGGAGCACGCAGATCAAGTGCGCGAGCGGTTACAACCTCTCGCCGCTACTGCAGCCCGGACGGCTGGAGAGTGATCTGACCGGCCTTATGGCAGGCCAGATCGGCACGCTCGGCATCATTACTGGAGTAGAACTTGCTGGTGAACGTCAAACGGACGGAAGTGCCGATGTATTGCTCGGCTTCGGCTCACTTGAGCAGGCGTGCGCGGCCATACCGTTTCTCCTTGAGACCGATCCTGCGGCGATCGAAATCATGAACGGCGAGGCGCTGCAGGTTGCCCGGGAGGGCGCGCTAAAGCGTAACCGGACCGTCGCATCTGAGGACCAACCACTCCAGGCGACTGCGGACTATGCCGCGGTACTGCTTGTCGAGTACTCCGGCGGCGAGGCTGAAGGGAAAGTCCAGTCGCTGCGCGACGCCGGTTCCGGCAGATTCCATGGCTTTCATCCGGCACGGACCGAGGAGGAGCGGGCCTCCATCTGGGCCGCGAGAAAGGGCCTGCTGCCGTCTCTTGCCAACTATGGTCGGCACCTCAAGGCGCTTTCGGTGGTCAACGACATCGGAGTGCCGGTTGAGCATCTTGCTTCGTTCATCGGCGGCGCTGAAGCATGTTTCCGTCGACATGGGCTTGTAGCGCCGGTCTACGGCCATGCGGGAAACGGCAACCTCCACCTGCGGCCGCTGTTCGACATGCGAAGCGGGAATCTGGTGAGTACGATTCAGGCGGTGGCCGATGAGATCTACCGGCTGGCAATCCGGCTCGGTGGCACGGTCTCAGGCGAGCACGGTATGGGAAGGCTTCGGGCGCCCTATCTGGAGGCCGAGTGGGGAAGCGACGTGTGCACGGTCATGAGAAGCCTAAAGAGCGCATTCGATCCGGAGGACCTGCTGAATCCCGGCTGCATGTTCACTGACCGCCCGCTCTCGGCGGACCTCCATCTCGAGCGGATCCTGCGCTGACCTCCGCTACCTCGAGTCTGAGTAATACCGTTCCCGGTAGCTGCGGATCAGATCCGCCTTCATCTCCTTCAACTCTCCGCTCAGGGAGACCTTATAGATGTGCGGATTCAAAAAACGCTTGAATGTCTTGTCCAGAGATGCTACCTGCATTGCAGCCCGCTCATGGATTTCCGGCAATGCCGGGGAGGTGACTAACCGCTTGCCGTTTTCCATCTTCCTGTGCAGAAGCGGTATGGCCGCGCTCCACTCCCGCAGGACGAAATTGCCGCGCTCCATGATCGCCGGATGGTGAAAGACGATCTCAGGCTTTTCGAGAAACGCCGGATCCTCCGACTCGAGCACCAGAAGATCGGCAATCGGACTGCCGCCTCCGTTCAGAAAACGATATACCTGCTTTGCACCGGGGTTTGTCATTTTTGCCGGGTTATTCGACATCTTGAGCACAGGTTTCCACCCGCCCTCAGTCTCGACCGAGGCAAGCTTGTAGACGCCGGTAAGTGAGGCACTGTTGCCACCGGTCACCAGATGTGTCCCTACCCCCCAGTAATCGATCGGAGCTCCATCGCGCACCAGTTCGTGAATGATCTCTTCGTTCAGCTCGTTCGAGACTGCGATGGTCGCTTTTGTCAGTCCCGCGTCGTCAAGTCTCTTGCGCACCTGGACTGAGAGGTAGTGCAGATCGCCGCTGTCAAGTCGAACTCCGAACTTCTTTCCCTGCGCGGTAAGAAGTTTGCCTACCTGAATTGCGTTCTCGATGCCGCTGTCGAGCGTGTCGTAGGTGTCGATCAGCAGAACTGTGTGGTCCGGATAGTACTCTGCAAACTTACTGAACGCAGTGAGTTCATCCTTGAACGCCATGATCCATGAATGTGCCATGGTGCCGCTCACCGGAATACCGAACAGTTTTCCGCCGAGCGTGTTGGAGGTGGAGGAGCTGCCGCCGATGTATGCTGCCCGGGTGGCTGACATCGCCCCGTCAACGCCCTGCGCACGGCGCAGGCCGAACTCCATCACCTCTCCCCGACCATCGGTCGCAACCCGGACCCTGGCCGACTTCGTGGCGATGAGTGTCTGAAAGTTCAGAATGTTCAGCAGCATGCTCTCAATAAGCTGCGCTTCGATAATGTCGCCATGGATACGCACGAGAGGCTCGTTCGGAAATACGATGGTCCCCTCATCCATTGCGTACAGATCGCCGTGGAATCTGAACGAAGCGAGAAAATCGAGGAACTCCGGTCGAAACATCTGCAGAGACGCAAGGTAGGCAATGTCGTCCCCCGTGAAGCTGAGATTCTCGAGCTCACGGATCACGTCATCGAGCCCCGCGAAAACTGAGAATCCGCCATCAAACGGCTGTTCACGAAAGAACATGTCGAACACGACGCGGTTTCGCATATTTTCGAAGAAATAGCCCTGGATCATCGTGAGCTCATACAGATCGGTCAGAAGCGCGCTACGGATGCCCATGTCTGCCTCCATGACAGAATCTACACTGATTGTGCCGCAGTAGGAACCAGCCGCTTCCCGGGACTCCCTGTTTGACGATCCGGACCGGGGATGGTAGGCTTCTCTGGCGAGGTGCACAGTGAATCCGAAGAAGAACAAAGTCGCCATAGTCGGCGCGGGCTCGGTCGGCGCGACCATTGCATACAACCTCGTCGTTCGGGGCCTCGTAAACGAGATTGTACTCATCGACGTGAACCGAGACAAAGCCGAGGCTGAAAGCCAGGACATACTGCAAGGTATGCCGCTCGGCAAGAGTGTCAGCGTCTACGCCTCCGATTACGATGGGTGCGCCGATGCTGAAATCGTGATCCTCACCGCAGGGGCAAAGCAGAAGCCGGGTGAAACGCGGGTCGAATTGCTTGACCGGAACGTTTCGATAACGAGGAGCATCGTCGGATCGATCCTCGCCTCCGGCTTTGCCGGGATACTCCTCGTGGTAACGAACCCCGTGGATATCCTCACACACCTCGCGTGGAAGCTCAGCGGATTCCCCGAAAACAGGGTGTTTGGCTCGGGCACCGTGCTCGATACTGCGCGCCTGAGGAGTTTCCTCGCGACCCGCTGTGAAGTCAGCCCGCAGAATATCCACGGCTACGTAATCGGCGAGCACGGCAACACGTCGTTTCCCGCGTGGTCAACGGTCACCGTCGGTGGCGTCCCAATCAAACAGTATCTCGCAATGCGCAATGACCTCGCGCCTGAGCTGCATGAGCGGCTTCGCGAAGAGGCCAAGATATACGTACGCGAGGCGGCCTACGCAATCATCAAAGGCAAAGGCTCAACGTTCTACGCGATTGCTCAGGCGGTCGGAACCATTGTCGAGTCGATTCTCCGCGACGAACGCCGTATTCTCCCGGTGTCGACGGTGCGCAGAAACTTCAACGGCATTCCTGAGACGGCGTTCAGCTATCCTGCTGTCATCGGCTCGAACGGCGTAGTCCATCAGCTCGAGTACCGATTGAATGATGAGGAGGAGCGCGAGCTCTCCGAATCGGTCGACTTCATCACCGCAAACATCGGGAAAGTTGCACTGACGCTGAACGGTTAGCCGCCGAGAATGCGGCGAATGGTTGCCACTATGCGCGGCCGATGCGAACCCGGCCAGTAGATTTTTCCGCACCCGTCGCATTCGGCAAATGAGACCGCCGCCCGGCTCCGCTGCGGCACTGCATCCGCGACTTTGTCGGCGGCCACTTCCACGAGCGTTCCGTTGCATGCGGGACAGCGCGTAAACGGATGAACGTTCAGCGCAAGATCAAACCTCCGCACAACCTCGACTGCCTGAGCCTCTGAGTTCTGCGACCGCACCCAGTATCCATGATCGATTATCGATCGCTTCAGTAGCCCCTGATCGCGGGTCAGCACGATGCGGTGTCCCACCTTTGACCGCATCGCAATTTCGGCATCTGTCAGATCGTTCGCGTAGTAGGTATCGAATCCCATGAGCCGCAGAAGGCGGGCGAGTTTTCCAAGGTGCACATCGACCACAAAGCGCGTTTCACGCAGCGGAGCGGGGCGCAGCAGGCTTGTTCCGGTGATATCCAGGCTTTCGAACACCGGGTAGACAGCGACGCGGTCCCCGTCGACCATCTGATAGTCAAAATCAACCGAAACTCCGGCACCTGCCGCACCGTCCACGATAACCAGATCAACCTCGGTGTGCGGGACTCCCTGCGCCTCGATTGCGTCCTTGACTGACGGGTGACCCGTATAGCTGTAGACCCGGGACTGCCCCCGCTGCTGTTGTGGCAGAAAATCGTTGAGCTCCTGATAGAACCTGAACACTGAATGATTCAGCCCCGTACCTGGGTGCAAGTAGCCGCTCCTTGTTTGCAGACCTTGAAAACATTATATTTTTATCGTGAACGTAACAAAAGACCTGACCGAGATCCGCAACCGTCTTTCGGTAACGATGATGCCGCACGAAGTCGATGATGCAATGCCGATCATCGAGGAGATACAGCGGCTCAAACGTGAAATGAACGTCGTGGTCCTCGGACATAACTATATGACACCTGATGTCTTTCACGGCGTCAGTGACTTTGTCGGTGACAGCCTGGGTCTCTCGCGTCTTGCTGCGGAGACCGAAGCGGATGTCATTCTTTTCAACGGCGTGCATTTCATGGCCGAGACGGCGAAGGTGCTCAATCCGGGCAAAACGGTGCTCATTGCCGACCCGGAGGCGGGCTGCTCACTTGCCGAAAGTATAACTGCTGAGGATGTGAGAAACCTGCGCGCGCAATACCCGGGACGCCCGGTGGTGACATACGTGAACTGTTCTGCGGCGGTAAAGGCCGAAACCGACATCTGCTGCACCAGCGCGAA
>DATKUC010000237.1:0-15705 GCA_035530835.1 Spirochaetia bacterium | reverse complement strand
TGGTCAATACCGGCACGCTCTACGCATGAGCGAAAAGAAGCGATTCCTGCTGAGACTCGACGCCGAAGTCTATGATGCCCTCGAGCGTTGGGCAGCAGGAGAGCTGCGCAGCGTGAACGGTCAGATCGAGTTCGTGCTGCGGGAGGCGCTTAATCGCACAGGACGACTTCAGAAGGGCGACCCTCCTCCCCAGGAGAGGTGAGTTGCCCGTGGAGTTTCAGGCGAGCTGCCTCTCAGGGCACTCGCCCGACTATCTATCGGCTGCGCCCGAGTACATGGCAATCGCCAGCGCAGCGAAGTCCCCCACTCGTTCGCCGAGCCCGGCCGGGCAGACGACACAGCGATCAAGCGCTGCACCAATTGCCTCCTGTCGAAGCCGCTCCATCATCACATCCTCGAGCAACTCTTTCTGGCGCCCGTAGATGCTCCCGATAATGATCATCTCCGGATTGAGGATGTCCACGATGAGAGCAAGTCCCTCACCGAGACGTTTCGCGACGATGTCAAAGATTCCTGATGCAACAGGATCGGCTTCTCGAGCGGCAAGGGCAACCTTCTCCGCCGTAATGGAAATTATGTCCTCGGGAGTGCGGCAGAAACCCGGCGCTTCCCCCCGGTCAAGCGCGGCCAGGGCGAACTCACTGGCAAGCCGCGCGATTCCGCCACCGCTGCAGAAACCTTCGAATGAACCGCGCTTGCCATACCCGACCGGTCCGTCAGGGGCGAGGCGAAAATGGCCGACTTCGCCGGCGAGGTCGTTCGTGCCTGAATAGAGGCGCCCGTTCAGGATGAGGCCGGCCCCCATTCCCGTACCAAAGGTGAGGAACACTACATTCTGCATTCCGGTTGCTGCGCCCCAGAGCCACTCGGCAAGCGCGCCCGCGTTAGCATCGTTCTGCAGGTATGTGGGACAATGAAATGAGTTATGGAAGGGCCTGACCGCATCGACGCGGTCCCATCCCGGCAAGTTCGGCGGCGAGAGAATCAAACCCTTTCCGCTGTCAAGCGGCCCGCCGCAGCTGACTCCAATCGAGTCGAGCCGGGAGATGCCCTGGCGATCGCAAAGAGCGTGAAGCGCATCGACGAGCGCCGACAGCGCAGCCTCCGAACCCGTTGGCGTGGGAAATGCCGATCGTCCGACGATCTCCGGAAGTGACTGCTGCGTGCCATCCTCAGGTACTGTCGCCAGGCTCGCACTGCACTTGGTTCCGCCTATATCGATTCCTGCGAGTATCTTCATGGTATGTCTGCTTCGAATATACTGATGTTCGTCCCGGCCGGCATTCTCAGTTGATCGGACATCCAGCTATATCTGCATCTTCGTAGATATGCCGGGTATCTGCGCCGCGTCGGGAAGTCGCCCTCATGGCAATTGCAAGGCCGAGGTAGATCAGGATACCCACGCCGAATACCGGAACGAGCGCCGCGACGACAAGGCGGACAGCAAGTACAGGAATGCAGTATGTGTTGGAAACACCGGCACAGACTCCCCAGAGTCTTGACTGGGTTTCATGACCGAACCGAAAGCGCGACTTTCTGATTGCCGGAACCACTCGTACGAGTTCTCTGACCTGAAGATAGCGATCGCCGCGAAGCTCTGCACGGGTGAGTTTGAGCAGCTTCCGGGACAAGGTGTCGAGTGCATCCCATTCCCGGGCAGCGACCGCGGTGTCAACCGGTATCCCGGACAGATATCTGTCGGAAGAGCGCAGCTCGAACAGCGGGACAATTTCGGTGATCGTGTGTGTCTCGCTCGTCCACTTGATGATTCGGAAGTTCGTGAGCAGATAATCACAGCCGAACGACGGTCGTTCGGTAGAGCCCACATATGCCTCTCCCTTTACGAGGAGCAACTCGCTGAGGATACTCTCGATCATCAGGGCGCGTCTGCGGAGTTTTCGGCCGTTGATAAACAACGACCGAGCCTTTCGGTAGTCACTCTCGCGGAAATCCCGAACGGTCACCTGTCCTGCACGCTTCGGTTTTACGGTGTTTTTCCAGAACTCTGATTCTCGCGAAATCACCCTTCGCTCGATATCGACGCACGAAGCGTGTTCGAAGGTCGGTTGCGAGGCAACGTCTGCCGTCCGCGCAGACGCAATTCTGGGCCAATACGGTTCTATCACGGGGTTTTCCATTGGCGAAGTGGAGAAACATTGTGAGCGAATAATCCGTGCCGTGATTCGGGCAATCCACGGGGATTGCGGCTGTAGCTGCGGTGAAACGGTAAGTTCTCCATGCACACGCTCCGCGTCAAGTTGCATTGTAGGGCCTGATGCGGATCGGCTCTATAGGGAAATTCCCCAGGGGAGTTTCCCTACGGTTCAATGGTTTCGGTACGGATGGCGAGACGGACGAGGTCTGCAATCGAGTCAAGATGAAGCTTATCCATAATGCTTGCTCGATGATTATCCACGGTTTTGGAGCTGATCTTCAGGAGGATCCCGATCTGTTTCGAGTTCTTCCCCGCGGCGAGAAATCGGAAGATTTCAGACTCGCGCACGGTAAGCCGGGCAAGAGGATCGTCCGCCTTGCGGGCGCTCGAACCCGCTTCACGGTTCGTGGCAGCGTCCACAGCTCGCAGACGATGGTCCAGAAATGTGCGCCCTTCTGATATCTCATCGAGGGCATGAAGCAGGTATTCAGGCGTGGATTCCTTGAGCAGGTAGCCGTCGGCCCCCGATGCGAACGCACTATCCGCGAGACTCCTGCGTGCATGCATCGACAGGATGAGAACGTGCTCAACGCTCCGGTCGCGGATCAGCGTCCGGGTCAGATCGATGCCGCTTCCGTCGGGAAGAGAGACGTCCATTATGACGATCTGCGGAGCGTGCGTACGAACGGCCAGGAGCGCCTCCTCGATTGACCCCGCCTCGGCGACAACCTTATGTCGATCCGAACGCGCTACAATCGCCGCGACCCCGGTGCGAAGCGGAGGATGATCGTCGACCAGAAGCACGGTTGCCATCGTCTCTACTCCTCGCCGGTTTCGAGAGCCGGGACGGGGACCCGAACGCTGATGCGGGTACCCTTGTTTGGCGCGCTGTCAATCGCGAGTTCCGCGTGCAGCAAATGTGCGCGCTCCTCCATGCTGACCAGCCCGAGGCGGGCGCTTCCTCCGGGCGGAAACGCAGTGTGCCGATTGAATCCGCGCCCGTCGTCCTCGACGACAAGAAGCAGATACCCGGCATCGATTTCGAGAGTAACCTGAATTCGCTGCGGATTCGCGTGGCGAAGCGCGTTTGTGACCGCTTCCTGTACGATCCGATAGAGGTTGAGTGCCGCCGCACGCGATACAGAGAACGGGAGATCACTCACGGTCCATTCAACCGTCGCCTGGTTCGAACCGGCAACATCGAGACAGTACGACCTGATCGCGCCGGCGAGGCCAAGCTGATCGATTTCGGCCGGATGGAGCTCGTGGGCGAGTCCGCGAATCCAGTCGACCGCTGCACGAAGTCGATCCTTGATACGCTCTGAGGTAGCGAGCGAACCACTGTTCGTCAGATCGCCGATCTCGAACATCGTCAGCGTGAGCTCCTGGGCGAGCGAGTCGTGCAGCGCACGGGCGATTCGTTCCCTCTCCTGTTCCTGCGCGGCAATCGAACCGCGGGCGAAGGACTGGACCAGGGCGGCGGCACGTCGTTCACTCGCGAGTTCGGACTCGACGAAAAAGAAGATGGCGACAGTCGCGATGATGGTGGCTCCCAGGAAATAGAGGAGAATCTGGATGGCGCGCTGCTGCAGGCTGACGAAATCTTCAATTGTATTTCCAATTCCAAGCAGCGCATCCTGGAATGGGCGAACCAGATTCTCCGGTCCACCGGCCGAATAGGGATCGCCGTGCAGCACGGAATCGGCAAGTCGCGGCCGGAGCTGACTCCATTCCCGCATTATGGCGTCGGCCGAGATGGCAAGCGGCTTGTACAGTCGCTCGGCGGCAGCAAAAAGTTCCGATCGAAACATCCCTTCAAGTGCATGATCGAACGTATGAAACCGCTCGCTGGAAACCGATCGTGAAGTGGGCTGGACCATTGTAACGCGGAGTGCGTACCAGTCGCGCGCAAGCTTGTCGTAGCGGGCGCGGGACGAGTCGACCTGACGCACTGTCACGGACATTGAAAGGAAGAACGCCACAAGAAGAATCAAGTTCACCGAGACAAACAGATATGCGTATCGAGTCGAGCTGGTTTTCGCCTGTCTCATTGTAACTGCCATAATTCTATGGCATGCTCATGTATCGTGCAAGACAGAACCGTTGGTGGTGTCTCCGTCCACCCGCTCTTCGCCGGCATCCTTACCGTAGCGGCGCTTGCGGTCAATCTCGGTCTGAGCATGGCCGATAATGCCCTTAACCTCCCCTTTTTCATGGATTCAATCGGCACAACTGTCGTTGCCGCCACACTTGGTCTTGCTCCGGGACTCATCGTGGCAATCGGGACCGAAGCGCTGTTTGAAGTCGTCTACGGAATGACGATGCGCTACTTTCCGTTCGCGATATGCGGAGTTGCCACGCTGCTGATAATCCGCGCATTCGTCATGAGTGGCCGCTTTCAGTCGATCGGTGAAGCACTGCTTGCCAGCCTCGCCGTCGCTATGGCCAACGCCGTGCTCGGCGGAATCGTTGCTGCATTTCTCTACGGCGGCATCACCGGCGCAGGCATCGATTTTCTCGTTACCGGCATGATCGCAGCCGGACAGTCGGTGCTGACTGCATCGTTCTGGGCGCGCGTGCCGGCAAATCTCTTTGACAAGACAGTAGCTGTACTCATAGCCTACTTTGCACGTGATCCGATCCTGCAACTCTCGGAACAACTCGCCGCAAAGCGCTATCCGCGAAAAGGTCACTGAAACGGTAAACGGAGAGTGAACACTCACAGGACAGTTTGCCTCACGAATAGAATTGCGCTATACTAATTCGGTTCTGTCACGGAGGTTTCAAATGGCCAGGAGTGGATCAAAGACTAAGTGTATCGGCATCCTGACGAGCGGCGGTGACTGTCCTGGTCTCAACGCGGCAATCCGTGGCGTGGCAAAGGCTGCGGTCAATCGATACGGCATGAAAGTTGTCGGCATCCACGATGGATTTCGAGGGCTGGTGGAAAATCGAACCGTCGCGCTTGACGATCGAAATCTCAGTGGAATACTCACCGTCGGGGGGACCATTCTCGGAACGAGTCGCGACAAACCGCACAAGATGATCATCGGCGGCAAGAAGATGGATATGACCGACGCCGCAATCGAGAATATCCTGCGGCATCAGATTGATTGCCTTGTCTGTCTCGGCGGCGGGGGAACGCAGAAAAACGCTTATCATCTGCACACAGCAGGCAAAATAAACATCCTGACACTTCCCAAGACGATCGACAACGACGTTGCGGAAACCGATATCACATTCGGATTCGACACCGCCATGAACATAGCAGCGGAAGCGATCGACCGCCTGCACACCACAGCGACGAGCCATCATCGGATTATCATCTGCGAAATCATGGGCCACAATAGTGGCTGGCTCACTCTCGGTGCAGGTATTGCCGGGGGAGCAGATGTCATTCTGATTCCTGAAATACCGTATGACCCGAGAATTGTGGCCGAGCATCTGCTGACCCGCCGCAGGAGCGGAAAGCGCTTTTCCATCGTTGCGGTAGCCGAAGGTGCCCTGTCAATAGCGGAGACGCACCCGCTGCCGGACGAGGACGAAGACGAAAAGACCGACAAACACAAGAACAGGAAAGGAAAGGGCGAAGCCGAAGATGGTCCGCTGACCGCGAAGAATGAGTCGGGAGAAACCTATCACCTCGTGCAGGAGTCAAAGGCGAGCCGTCTCGCCCGGGAGCTGCAACGGCTTACCGGAATCGAAGCGCGTGTTACATCTCTTGGTCACGTCCAGCGCGGTGGAATCCCGACACCAACTGACAGACTCTACAGTACGCTCCTCGGAACCCGGGCGGCCGAACTGCTCGCTGAGGGAACCTACAACGTCATGGTGGCAATCAAGGGGCAGACCTGCGAACCGGTGCCGATTGAGAGGGTGGCCGGGAAGAAGAAGCTCGTGCCAATCGATCATCCGTGGATCACATCCGCGCGACTTGTCGGGTCCTGCCTTGGAGACCGATAGACATAAGGTGGGACTCTTCAAGTGGACCAGAATCCGCCTGTTCATAATCCCGCCTTGCGGTTAAGATCGAACCAGCATGGCAAAAGGCAGCATATCAAACGACGGCAAATTCTCGTACATCGACCCCCTGAGCGGCAGGACGATCCATCGCCTTACCAACTATCGGGGCCACTCCAATCATCTCTACTTCACCGACCCATGCTGGATCGAAGGCGGACCATCGTTTGTTTTTGTCTCCGACCGCGATGGACAGAGTAACCTGTTTCGGTACGACTTTCCCGGTGAACTGACATCAGGCGGCACGATCACGCAGCTTACCGACCGCTCGGGTATGAACATCGAAAATGAACGGGTCTTCGATCACCGACCCCAGGGGGCATACAGCAAGGCCAACCGCAAGTACTACTACTGGTGGCAGAATGTCCTCTACGAGCTTGACATGCACGACCTCAGCGAGCGAATTGTGTTTGAAGCGGATCCAGACAGAGTGGTCGGCATTCATGCGACAACTTCGGCGGACGGACTCTACATATGCAACACCATTCGCGACCGCGTGGAGAGCGACATCCCGGAACTCGAGTACCCCTACTTCAAGTTCCCGGAGCTCCACCCGCTGCAGCCGACCACGCAGATCATTCGGATCGAGGTGGCGACCGGACGCAGCGAGGTTGTTCACGAAGATCGATTTTTCACCACCCACGTGAACCACTCTCCTGCCCTCCCGGAGATTCTGACGTTCTGTCACGAAGGCCCCTGGAATCTGGTTCAGCAACGAATCTGGGGGTTGGATATCCAAACTGGCAAGGTCTGGAAGATCCGACCGCAGGATGATGGAAAGTACTCGATCGGTCATGAGTACTGGTTCTCCGACGGCGTCCATGTGGGGTACCACGGCCATCCACGACCTGACGCGGATGCCGGACAGGAACACGTGTACGGGTATTCCTCATGGGACAATACCGAGCGATTCGAAACCCGCTTCCCGTTCCATTCAACACATTTCGCCGGCAATGACGCAGAGCTCCTTGTCGGTGACGGGACACCCGCGGTGCCAACCGGAGGACGGTGGGCGGTATCGAGTCAACCCTATATTCAGTTATTCAGAAAAAGCGGGAACAATTACACGGGGCCAAAGCTGCTTGCAACGCATCGATGCACGTTCAACCACCAGCACTCACATTGCCATCCCCGATTCTCACCAGATGGAAGACACGTGCTCTATGTAACCGACGCAACCGGATATGCGAACATCTATCTGGTCGCAGTTGGTGACTTCGACGATCTGCCCGACGTGTAGCCGCCAACTCATCGGAAAGTCCGAACGAGAGCAGCGGGAAGATATCAGTTGAATCGATAGGGACGAAAGGACATGACGACAGACGCAATAGTGTCAAACGGTGAGCACATTCTCCTGGTCGAAGACGAGGCAATCATCGCAATTGCCGAGGCAGCACAGCTTGAACGGGTCGGTTACAAGGTAACACACGCGCTCTCCGGCGAAGAGTCACTTGTCATGATCGAGGAAGATCCTGACTTCTTCCAACTGGTACTGATGGATATCGACCTTGGAGAAAGCATGGACGGCGCTGAAACCGCCTCGAGAATTCTCCGGCAACATCATCTCCCGATAGTCTTTCTTTCGTCACATAGTGAGAAGGAGATAGTTGGCCTGATCCATGACCTTCCAACGTATGGATATGTCGACAAGAACTCCGGCACCCCGGTTCTCCTGGCGTCAGTTAGGATGGCACTGAGGTTGTTTGCCGCAAACTCCATGCTTGAGGAATCGCGGAAGATGCTTTCGGCTGTGGTCAACAGCACCAGCGACATGATATGGTCGGTTGGTCCGGTCCATTTTGAATTAATCACGTTCAATGAGGCAATGGAACAGTATATCCTCCGCAATCGTTCTGTGAAACTGCGAAAGGGCCTCTTGCCGGAGAACCTCATCACTCCAGGTGAATATGCCGAAGTGTCGCGGAGTTATTACCGCAAAGCCCTTGAGAACGGTCACTTCCAGACCGAGCACATCGTCTATGAACGAACACGCATACTGTCCCTGACTTTCACGGTTCTGGAAACCGGTGGAAAAATCTTTGGAATATCGGCCTTTGGGAAAGACATCACTGACATTCGAGAAAGGGAGACCCGTTTGAAGCTTGCCGAGGAAAAGTTCCGTTCGGCATTCCTGCTAAGCGCGACCCCGATGATCATTGTCGACATAACAGACCGCGCAATAATCGTCGATTCAAACAATGCCGTTCTCAATGCATCTGGATTCAATCGTGATGACCTGGTGTCCCGGACAATAGAGGAATCTCGTATCTTCGTAAATCACGATCAATTCGAACAGATGGTCGTGGAGCTGCGTGAACGGAACCGGTTCACCGACCGTCATTGCCTTCTCCGAAGCAAGAATGGCGCAATAGTGCCAAGAGCGTTATCTGGTGAGCTCATCAACGTTGGAGGAACAAGTTTTGCGTTGATTACGGCTCTCCCGGCAGACGCGTGATTCGAACCGGTAAACGCCTGACTGGAAAATCGTTATCAGGTCGATATGACTACAGCGACAATGCGAGTCTTCACACTCACGCAGGCTTCGGTTACGCCTTTACCTGATGAGCTGATACTCCAGTTGAATGATAGCGACGATTCTTGTTCACCCGTCACCCTCCGATCCAATGTATCCTTTGATGCTACCTGCAAGCTTCATGAGCTTGATGCGATTATGAATATTGAGCTTTGAATAGATAATGCTGACGTGGTTCTTCACTGTCTGCTCTGCGATGAAAAGCCGCTCTGCAATCTGGCTGTTCTCGTAACCCTCGCCGATCAGCTTGAGCACTTCAATCTCCCGCTTGCTCAGGTACTTCATGACATTCGATTCCGAACTCGACCTCGCGTGCGAGCTGCTGGGATTGGTCGGGCCCATCTCTTTGGCATGGAGCAATTTGTTGGCGACCTGGGGCGATATGATGATTTTCCCGCTGTATATGGCGCGTACCGCAATAATCAGCTCTTCCGGCGGAACGTCCTTGAGAATGTAGCCGACCGCGCCTTCGTTGAGCGCTTCGACTACGTACGAATCGTCATCAAATGTCGTCAGCATCATGATGCTGATATCCGGATGCTCTTTGTGAATGATCCTGGTTGCTTCCACGCCGTCCATCACCGGCATTCTGACGTCCATGAGAATGACATCCGGTCTCTGTCGGGAAACGAAATCAACTGCTTCCTTGCCGTTCAGCGCAATTCCACATACGTGGATATCTGCGGCCACCGTATTCAGGACCGTTCGAAGGCTTTGAACGAAAAGAACCTGATCATCAACCAGGAGGACCTGGATTTCCGCCATACAACTCTCCGACCATGGGTATTTCTGCGTAGACGCGGAAACCGAAAACTGTGCTGTCCGCTTTCAGATTGCCGCCGGAAGCGGCCAGTCGCTCGCTCATCCCTGTAAGGCCGATGCCTGGCACAATCTCCTTGGCGCCGGAGCCGTTGTCGTTGATGGTAACACGAAGGACTCCTTTTGTCGCCCATAAGCTGAGTACGACCTCAGAGGCATTGCCGTGTCGGAATGCGTTCGTGAGGCTCTCCTGCACCATGCGGTACAAGACATCATCCAATTCGCCGCCGAGGGTTTCGGGGCAGTTCCCGGCGTTTACCTCTACGTCGACCTTCGTTGCATTCTCAAAGGTGCGTGTGAGTTCCAGTAGACGTCGAAGTCCCCGCGTTCTCGGTTGAGTCAACGCGCGAAGACTCCGCATCGCGCGACGGGTTTCGAGTAACCCCTTGTGAGCCTGATCGCGTGCCTCGGCGAGCAATTCTGACAGTTCAGCAGAGAAGCCCTTGCTCAGCACAATAGCGGCTTCCATCATGATCTGAAGATTCATGAGAGTGTAGCCGACGATATCATGTATCTCCCGGGCTATCCGCTTTCGCTCTTCATCCTGCGATTGCCGTTCGACCTTCGTCGCGTAGTTCTGGAAATCCAGATTCGCTTCGGAAAGCGCTCCGACGGTACGGTCAAGCCGGTCTATCTGTGCTACCTGATCGTTCAACTGCCTCATCTGTGCGGCAATTCTTTCGACCAGGGCAGACAGGAAGATACAGTAGACAACGAAGATCAGGAGAATGGGTAACGGTGCGGGAGAAAGCGCAATACCCCACGCCACCACCGGCTGTTCGAAATAGAGTACAATCGAGATGTAGAAGAGCACAACTGCGAACCTGAGCGGCCCGGTAACCGTCGTCACTGTAAGGTAGACGAAGATAGTAGCAAAGACAAACTGAATTGAAAGGTCCGGGCCGCTGGGCAGTCCAAGCACTACAAGAGTCCCGGCGAGCAGGCAAAGAATGATCGCACGAGTACCGGTGCGCCGGACAAAGAGCGCAACAAGACTGAGCAATACCGCAATGGTGAGAAGAGAATAGAATTGCGGCGGCCAATAGCGATCAACTCCGGAGTGGCGGCGGGAAGTTTCAAACAGGAACATGGCAACCGAATAGCCGGTTACTATCGTTGTCAGTAATCGTACAACTTTCACGCGGGAAGACATTGCAGATCTCGCCCCTCTTGAATCCGTGTGCTGCTGATTGTACCATGAGGCTATCCTGTGAATCAAAGTGAATAGATATCCGGTACTGCAGTACCAAAAAAGCCGCTCTAAATCGGTACTTCGGTAACTTGCGATCCGGAATATGCGGACCTATCATTCACCCATGGCCGTTGGCCTCGAATGCTGAACCGGACGAAGCTTCTGTTCTCCATTCAGCAATTCGAAGTCTCTGGAAAGGAGAACTCGATGAAAAAGGTCGCTATTCTTTCACTGGGGCTCATTGTCTTCCTCGGCGCGATATCATTTGCCGGTGGCAAGGCGGAGAGCGGAAGTTATCAGCTCAAAACAGATGGCGTGGACACAAGCGTCATGACCGATGCACCGTTCGCGGGATGGGTTCAGGGGTTGCCGAAAATACAGGCACCAAAAGGTTTCGACTGGAAGCAGTTCGATGGCGTGCAACTCAACTTCATTTCTGAGAATACACCGCCGTCGTCAGCTCTTGCCGAGTCGATCAAGAGCTTCGAAGATGTTACGGGAATAAAGGTGAACATCGAACAGGCGGATCTCTCTGTCGTCGTTGAGAAGGTTGCGCTGGACATAAACGCGAAGAGCGCCAACTATCAGCTCGTCTACGATGATCCGTACCAGATCCTGGCCAAGAACTATCAGCACTTCGTCAATCTCAATACTTTCATCAATAACAAATACCTCCCGCCAATACCCGGTGGACTGGCCGACTTCATTCCAAGCCAGCTCGAGGCGGATGGCTACATGACAAACAGGGATCAACTGTACGCGCTGCCATACGACTGCCCGACCATGATTCTTGCGTACCGAACTGACGTCTTCGCCAAATACAAAGATCTGTTCATGAAGGAGAACGGCTGGGACTGGACACCAAGTTCCAACATGACCTGGGACCAGTACTACCAGGTCGCCGACTGGATCAATAAGAAGGTGGCCGCCGGAGTCATCACAGAAGTCAAGTACGGTACCGGACACCAGGCAAAGCAGTATGATTCGCTCATGTGCGATTTCAGCAACATCCTGGCTTCCAACGGCGGTGACTACTTCAGTGCGCCGAATCTCGGAACCATTGGAACAACCACTCCCGGGAAGTCACTGCTGACCTCCGATGCAGCAGTCAAATCGGCACAGTTCTACAAGAAACTGCTCAGCATAGCGGCGCCGGGAAGCACATCCTGGGACTGGAGCGGTGTTGCCGAAGCGTTCGCAGCAGGCGACATTGCGATGATTCCCGAATGGCATGAGTTCTCCTCATCGTTCGAGAATCCGGACAGCTCCAAGATCGCCGGAAAAGTGGGCTGGACCATCCTTCCGAAGGGAAGCGTGCGGCACGCAAACATCTACGGGGGAACCGGCGTGAGCATAAGCAAGTATGCAACCCCCAAACAGCAGTATGCAGCGTGGCTCTTCCTCGTCTGGGCCACATCGCCACAGGCCGAATACATGATTCTGAAATCCAAGCTTGGTGGTGAAACTCCGGTGCGCACCTCCGTCTACGGCCTTCCGGATGTAAAGGCGGGAATGACTCCGAACACTCCCGAAGCGAAAAACATGCCGAACCTTCTTCCCATGGCTGCCACCCTCGAAGCGTGGAAAGCAGACAATGTCTACATGCGGCCGAAGATTCCCCAGTGGCCGCAAATCGACACAATAGTCTACACGGGACTCTCTGAAATGCTGGCCGGGACACTTTCGCCTGAAAACGCAATGAAAAGCATTGCCAACAAGAGCGACAAGTTGACCGGAAACTGATCCTTATCTTCAAAGGTCAATACTGTAGCCGTGACGGGTGCGGATCCAACTGCGCCCGTCACGTACCACATCAACTGCAAAGCTTGAACGTCACGACCGAATGGAGGAATCACTTTGTCATCCATGGCCGCTCACAATCCACTGAAATCGGACACAACTCGGCGCGGCGAACGCACCGAGATTCTCATGTTCATGCCTTCAGTGATTCTACTCGCGCTGATAAGCATCTTTCCGCTCGCATATATCATCTATATCAGCTTCATGGATTTCACGATATCGGTGGATAGTCCCGTATTCGTCGGGCTGAACAACTGGGTCCGCGTACTCACTGACGACGTTTTCTGGTCCTCCTGGGGACGTACGGTCCTGTATGCGGGTTTCGGTCTTCTGGTTGAGATGATAGTCGGCATTGGAGTTGCACTCGTCGTTTTCCAATTGCCGAAGGGTCGCAACCTCGTTCTCACACTGTGGATGCTTCCACTTTTTGTGGCACCGGTGGTTGCCGGCCTGCTGGGACGGTTCCTCCTCAACTCGACCTACGGCTTGTACGCGTGGTTCCTCCAGCTGTTGAACCTCAAAGTTGAACTCCTTGGTGATGTGAGCACGGCAATGGCAGCGGTGATCGCCATCGACGTGTGGGAGTGGACACCGCTGATCACCATCATCGTGCTCGCAGCGCTACAGTCCATGCCGCAGGAAGCGGTCGAGGCGGCGGATATCGATGGTGCCCATTACGGGCAGAAACTTCGTCTGGTTGTGCTCCCCATGGTCGCGCAACCGATTCTTGTCGCACTGCTTGTGCGCTCAATGGATATCATGCGATTCGTCGATGTCATCAAGATCAGTACCGAAGGAGGACCGGCCAATTCCACGAAGATCGTGGGATATCGGCTCATGGAAGTGGCGTTTCGATTTCAGGATTTCGGCGCTGCTGCCGCCATCGGAATTACCATGCTGATAGTTACCATCGTGCTTGGCAAGCTGTTCGTCCGGTTGTTGATGAAGGGAGGCGTAGGATGAAAGTCCATTCAGGCAGGAGCGTGATCAAGTTCATCATCCTCTACACTGTCGTTATTATACTTCTTGCCTGGGCGCTCATACCCATATTCTGGATGGTGCAGTCATCGTTCAAAACCCAGGCGGGCATGTTCTCACTTCCCCCGAAGCTGTTCTTCAAACCGACGTTCGCGACCTACGGCTATATGTTCTCCGCACGTGGCGGCTTCTTCCGATTTATTCTCAATAGCGCGATAGCGGCTCTCTCATCGACACTCGTCGCGGTAATTCTCGGTGCGGCAGGTGGCTTTGCGCTGGCACGTGGCAGGTTCAAACGGAAGAAGGATATTTCGTTTTGGGTCATCAGTACGCGAATGGCGCCCATTCCTGCAGTCATCCTTCCTTTATACATCATGTTCGCTCGGATTGGTCTGCTCGGCAATATCGGATCGCTCCTGTTTGCCTACACGACCTTCAATCTGCCGTTTGCACTCTGGATGATGATGGTCTTTTTTGAAGATGTTCCAGTCGCGCTTGAAGAAGCAGCGTTGATAGACGGCTGCAACAAGTTCCAGGCGTTTCTGCGTATCTCGCTCCCGACAGCAAGGTCAGGCCTTGTTGCAACAGCCGTTCTGTGTCTGATGTTCGCATGGAATGATTTCCTGTTTGCATCCGTATTTTCAAGTTCAAATACGCAGACGATCCCTGTCGCCGCGTCGCTCCTCATAACACAGCAGGGTATTGCATGGGGACAGGCAATGGCCACCGGGACGGTAATCATTACGCCAATGCTCATAGCAGGACTCGCAGTGCGCAAATACCTGGTACGCGGCCTCTCAATGGGCGCAGTCAAGTAGAGTGTGAGAGGAATTATATGCAAGCACTTGTGCTCGAGAAAAAGGGTGAACTGAAGATTCGGGAAGTGGCAATCGAGGAGAGTCTGGGTCCTGATGACGTTCGGATTGCGCTCAGGAACGTTGGAATTTGCGGCAGCGACCTGCACTACTACACTCATGGGGGAATTGGCTCCTTCATAGTTCGCGCACCCATGATCCTTGGTCATGAAGCCTCTGGCGATGTGATAGAGGTTGGCAGCGCGGTCACGAACCTGAAGGTAGGTGACCGGGTGTGCATGGAACCTGGTATTCCGGACCGCCGGAGCCGGGCCACCAAACTCGGCATGTACAACCTTGACCCCGCAGTCGTCTTCTGGGCGACTCCGCCGATCCATGGCGTGACACGACCAACAGTTGTACATCCGGCAGACTTCACGTTCAAGCTTCCGGTGAACGTAAGCTACGAGGAAGGAGCACTCGTTGAACCACTGGCGATCGGTGTGCACGCTGCCAGGAAAGCGGAAATCGAACCGGGAGATCTGGCCGTTGTGATTGGCGCTGGTACCATCGGACTTGTTACCGCAGCATCTGCGCTTGCGGCCGGCTGCAGTCGAGTGGTGGTGGCCGATGTGAAGCAGCCGAAACTCGATATTGCGGCAAAGCTTGGAGCAGTCATTCCGGTAAATGTTGAAAAGGAGAATCTTCTCTCGGTAGTCCGGGAACTAACTGGCAGGTGGGGAGCCGACATCGTGTTCGAGGCGAGCGGCACAAAAGCCGTGGCGCCTCACATATTCGAGACCCTTCGACCTGGCGGACGGGTAGTCTGGATCGGTATGCCGATTGAACCGATCACCTTCGACATCACCGCCGCTCAAGCAAAGGAAGCTACTATCAAGACCATATTCCGATATGCAAATGTCTACCCCCGAGCAGTTGACATGCTCGCCTCAGGTAAACTTGACCTGAAGCCTCTCGTGACGAAAACGTATGACTTTGCCGACAGCATCAGGGCGTATGAGTACGCCGCCAATCCCAGGCCGACAAGCGTTAAGGTTCAGATCAGACTGTAGACGCGTGTAACACACGGGGAGACCGGCGCGACCGGGTTGGACCTCCGGGAGGTCGCTCCTCATTTCCAGATCGAAAAATCAGGAAGGTAGATCTTCGAGCCACCGGTCATCGCCGAAGCATGGGAGAGAATTCCTGCACAGGTTATGTTCGCCGCCTGCCGCGCGTTGGGGTAAGGCTCACGCCCTTCGGCAATCGCGGAGAGGAACTCATGCACCAGGTGCGGGTGTGAGCCGCCATGACCGCCGCCCTGCACGAAGGAGCGATGCACGTTATCCTGAGCGTTGTAGACGCCCCCGCGGGTGAATGGTCGGAGCGGCTCGGGGAGCAGGCTTGCGTAGTC
>DATKUC010000236.1:0-8452 GCA_035530835.1 Spirochaetia bacterium | reverse complement strand
GTAGGTGTCGAGGAAGAGTTCGGCCGACTCGGTTCGGATCTGATTGGTAACCCGCACAAGGTCTTCCCGCGCCTTTCTCAAGTCTTCGAGCTGTGTCGTGAGGAAGTCGAAACGCTCCTTCACCTCAGCGAACTCCTCGGGCGCCATGAGATTCACCTGGCCCAGTGACTTCTGATCGTCCCGAATTGCGCTCAACTGGTCGCGAAGCTCTTTTGCGGGGAGTTTTATGTCGAAAATACGGCTCTCGTATTCCGAGAGTTCGCGCGAGTTCCGATCCCGGAAGTTGACATAGATGTTCCGTATCTCGGCGTTGACTTCCGCAAGATCGACCTGCAGCTTCTCCACCTGAGTCTGTGTCCTTCCGAGCTCATCCATCCGATCCTTGAGCCGTTTCTCTTTGTCGACAAGGTCCTTGTTTTTGACGGTGATGCTTTTTTCGAGGGTGGCGAGCTCCTTGCGGAGCACCTTCTCCTGAGCGTCGATCCGCTTTTCCTCCGCCTGAACTGCTGCGATCTGACCGCTTATTGCACCGATTCGCTCCCGCGCATCCTGAATTGCCTTCTGGTTCGCCACCAGGAGCTTCTCCTGATCGGCGATATCCTTCCTGCTCCGTTCGACCGCTTCATTGACGGCGTTCACCTGCGTTCGAAGGCGCACCCGACTCATCCGCAGCTCCTCGAGGGTCTTGCGGTATTCGTCTACCTTCGCCGACAGTACCCGGTTTTCACCGGCCAACGTAACGATGTCTTCCCTGTTTGCCTTCACCTTTGCACGCAGGTCGAGGATCTGCTCGTCAAGCTCACGTTTCTGCGTGATGATGCCTTCCGGGGCAAGAAACTCGTCAAGAAATGCCGGAGTAAAGGTACGGTAGCGGGAAAGCAGCTCAGAAAGCTTCGCAACTCCCCCGAGCAGTTCGTCAAATGCGGTGGTACCTGAGGCGAGCAATCGCTCCACCTCCTTTGCATTTGTTCCGCTCACCCTGCCCGCATCCGAAAAGAGATTTCTGCGGCCCTCGGCAACGATTCTGAGCGTCTCAACGACCTCGGAGAGCTCCTGTTCAACTCGCTGCCGCTCCTGGTAGGAGTAACCACTCTCCTTCAGTCCCTGATCAAGTTGCTGCACGATGTCGTCAGTAAGTGCGCGCAGATCATTCTGCAGCGATTCCTGCCGCTCATCAAACTCGCGGATCTCCTGTTCCTTTCGGCGGATAGTCGACTCATTTTCCTTAATGCGGGCGGTTGCATTGTTGATATTCTGCTCAAATCCCGAGATGTTTGTTTCAATTTCCGCGATGCGGCTGCCGAACTCGGCAAGAGACTTCTCTTTTTCAGCGATCTCTGCCTGCAGTCCGGTCATCTTCTCGGTGATCGACTTTTCCCGAGCAAGATCGGCACTCTGCTTTTCGGTGGTCTCGACAATCCGTTCCTGCAGCAACCGTATCTGACTCGCCTGATTATTCTTTGCAAGCTCTATCCCGTACAGTTGTTTCTGACTCTCTATGAGGCGCGCCTCCATCGAATTCACCTGATCAAGGTTCTGTTCGAGGGACTCGTTGATCGTGTCGATCTCCTTTCTGATGGCGTCTCTTCGTGTTGATTTCTCGGTAAGCTGGGCTGCGCGCGCGTCCTTGTCGTCGAGGAAGGACTTGAGCCGAAGAAGCTGGATATCGAGCTCAATGTCAAAACTCTGGTCGCGAAGTTTTCGAAACAGCAGCGTCTTTTCAGATTGCTTCTTCAGAGCGTCGTAATTGCGTTTTACTTCGCCGAGGATGCCTTCCACCTGGCGTACATTTTCCTCGGTCCGTTCGAGCTTCCGCTCCGCTTCCTGCCCTTTCACCTTGTACTTGGTGATCCCGGCAGCCTCCTCGAAGATACTGCGCCTCTCTTCAGGTTTGTTGGACAGCACCTGATCGATTTTCCCCTGCTCCATAATCGAGTAGGCGGACTTACCGATGCCGGTATCATAGAAGAGTTCGCGTATCTCTTTGAGCTTTGCCGGAGTGCTGTTCACGAAGTACTCACTCTCACCCGAGCGATACAGTCGCCTGCGAATGGTGATTTCCGGCATGTCGATAGGAAGGATTCCCGATTCGTTTGCAAGCGTAAGGGTAACTTCGGCTATGTTGAGCGCCTTCCGGTTTTCGGTGCCGTTGAAGATTACGTCTTCCATCCGTTCGGCGCGCAGGCTCTTTGATGCCTGCTCTCCGAGCACCCATTTGATGCCGTCAACCACATTGCTCTTGCCGCACCCGTTAGGTCCGAGCAAGGCTGAGATGCCGTCAGTAAACTCTATACGGCTGCGGTCGGCAAACGATTTGAATCCGAAAAGCTCGATACTCTTGAGGAACAACGTAAACTCCCAGTTTTCTCTGCGCCAATACCCGATCACTCTACCACCAAGGGGTAGCGGGGTCAAGTTAAGCCAGGTTTTGGCCGGTTGTCCGAACGATCCGGACCGGCTATCCTTGCAGCGCAGAATCCCGAAAACGGAGGATAGAAGTGGCGCAGTCGAACGATGGTGGGCAGCTTGTATGCGGAGTGGATGAGGCAGGACGGGGGCCGCTTGCCGGCCCGGTAACCGCTGCCGCAGTCCTCCTGCCCGAAGATTTCCCGATGGAAATTCTGCACGATTCAAAGGTCATGACCGAACGACAGCGCCGCGCAGCTGAATCCACAATCCGCGCCGGAGCGCTCGCGTACGCTATTGGATGGGCCTGGCCCGAGGAGATAGACAGGATCAATATCCTTCAGGCAAGCATGCTCGCGATGAAGCGGGCGGTCGAGCAGCTGAGAATTGTTCCGGAGATTGTGCTCGTTGACGGCAACTTCTTTCCCGAACTTCCGTATCCCTGCCGTGCGATCATTCGCGGCGACTCGCTCGTGCCGCAAATCATGGCAGCATCAATACTCGCAAAGACGAGCCGCGATCGATGGATGATCGACTATGCAGGAAGAGAGCCACAGTATCGGTTTGAGAAACATAAGGGATATCCGACCAAGGAACATCGGGCTCTTATCGGGCTGTACGGTCCTTCGAAAATCCAGCGCCTGAGCTTCCGCTTCGAGGTCCCCGCATCGCGCTGACTGCCCGCTCGAGGTTGCGCACGAACTCATTCAGGTCTTCGCGATAAACCATAATCTCGTGACGGTCAAACGATTCATCACCCTGCTTTCTGCTTTCCACAAGATTCAGGAACAGGTCACCCTTACGATTCTCTTTGACGTTAAAAAAATACGTTCGTTTGTCCGTGTTCAGACGAGCGGAAAAGACTTCTCCACGTATGCCCATAGTTGCACCAGTATACGGAAAGCATCCACCTACCGCAATCCCGGATATGCCTCCCTTTCAACATAGTGCGTATGAAGCAGCTGGTGAGCACGTTCGCTTCCCGGGTGATCGAGAAAATCCGCATATATCTGCGTCACTTCCGGGTTCTCATGCGACTTGCGGCGAGGAAGCGTTCGATCCTCGCGATACAAACCCTTCATTCGCTCGGCGCGCCGCGCAAAGGTGTTTTCGAGCGGTTGACCACCTCCCCCGATGCAGCCTCCAGCACATGCCATGATCTCCACGAAGTGATAGGACTCCTTGCCCGCGCGTTTGTTCTCAGCGATGCGGTTGAGCAGGATGCGCGCATTCCCGAGACCATTCGATACTGCCACGCGCACCGTGGTACCGCCGACGTCAACTGCCGCCTCCTTTACTCCGTCCATCCCGCGGACATCGGCAAACTCAATCTGTTCGAGTGTAGTTCCTGTCGCAATCTCGTACGCTGTCCTGAGCGCGGCCTCCATTACGCCGCCGCTCGCACCGAAGATGGTTGCAGCGCCGGTGTAGGATGACATGAGCGGATCTGGCGACACCTCGGGCAGCGTTGCAAAGTCTATTCCCGCCTGCCTGATCATCCGTGCAAGCTCCCGTGTGGTGAGCACATAGTCGACATCCCGGAATCCGGAGGCGTTCATTTCGGGCCGTGCTGATTCGAACTTCTTCGCAGTGCACGGCATGATCGACAGGGAGACGATTCGGGATGGATCGATGTTTCGCGTTTTTGCGAAATAGGTCTTTGTCAGCGCACCGAGCATCTGTTGGGGTGATTTACAGCTTGATACGTTCTCCAGCAGATTCGGAAAGAACGTCTCCCCGAATTTTATCCAGCCCGGAGAACAGGAGGTGATAAGGGGAAACGGACCACCTTTCTGCAGCCGCTCCAGCAGTTCAGTCCCCTCCTCCATGATTGTCAGATCCGCCGAAAAGTTCGTGTCAAAGACAACATCGACGCCGAGTGTTTTCAACGCTGCGTACAGTTTGCCGACCGTAAGATCGCCGGGTTGCATGCCGAACTCCTCGCCCAGGGAGACCCTGACCGCAGGTGCAACCTGAGCGACCACCATCTTCTCCGGATTGTCGATCGACGTCCAGACATCGTCGATGAGCTCATGTTCATAGAGTGCGCCGACCGGACAATAGACCACGCATTGCCCGCAGTTCGTGCAGACGCTGTCTCCCATGTGGGTGCCATACGCGGGCGAGACAATTGTGTCGGATCCACGGCCGTGAAAGAAAATTGATCCAACAGTCTGAACATCGTTGCACACTTCGACACAACGCCCGCATCCGATGCATTTGTTCATGTCGCGAACGATGCTTGCGGAAGTCCGGTCCACCGGCAGACCACGGGTGTACTGATCGAAGCGCAGATCTCTTACCTCAAGTTTTTCGGCCAGATCCTGAAGCTCGCATTTACCGTGCTTGATGCATTGAAGGCAATCGGTCGGATGGGCGGCCAGCACGAGTTCGATGAGTCCCCGGCGGATCTGTCTGATGTCCGGGGTACTGGTGTTCACGCTCATCCCCTCTTCAGCCTGCGTTACACACGCTCGTTTGAAGCCTGCCTGACCATCGATCTTTACCAGACACATGCCGCAGACCCCTTTTGGAAGCAGATCCTCGTGCCGGCACAGCGTGGGAATCTCCACGCCGGCGACCGCCGCAGCTTCGAGCACGCTGGTATGGGATGGAACTGAAATCGGTTTCCCATTGATTCTTAGTGCAACATTCATTATCCCACCTCCTTCAGGAACTGCTGCTGTTTGACGAATGAGACGATCTCGTCGCCAAAGTTATCAAGCAATGAGTTGATCGGGAGGGTTACCGACTGACCGAACGGACAGAAGGACGCCCCGAACATCACGTGGGCCGTTTCCCGAATGCGATCCAGATAGTCGGTTTTTCCCCGCCCTGCTGCGAGCTGATGAGCCATGAAATCAAGTTGCCGGGTTCCATACCGGCAGGGAAAACACTGACCGCATGACTCCTCGGCGTAGAACCGCATAGTGACTTCCAGGACCTGTGACATATGCACGCCTGAGTTCATGACCACTACAGCTCCTGATCCGAGGGATCCTCCCTGCTTGCGCATCGAAGCAAAATCAAGCGCATAGTCCAGGGAGGCAACGCCGTACACCGGTCCCGCCGTGCCGCCGATCTGCACTGCCTTCAGCGTTCCGTTAACCCCGCCGGCGGCATCGATGAGTTCGCGGACCGTCGTCCCCATTGGATACTCGTAGACGCCGGGTTCCCGCACGTGACCGCTCACACTGTACATTTTGGGTCCCGGCGAATCCGCCGGTCCAATCGCTGCGAACGCTTCGGGCCCCCTGGCGAGTATGAGCGGGACATAGGAGAGCGTTTCGACATTGTTCACAATGGTTGGCCGATCCCACAGCCCACGTTCTGTCGGGAACGGAGGTTTCAGAAGTGGATATCCCCGGTTACCCATGAGCGAATTCAACAATGCTGTTTCATCGCCAACGACATAGGAGCCACCGCCAATTCTCACTTCGATGTTGAACGAGTAGCCGCTGCCAAGAATGTTCTCGCCGAGGTATCCACCTTCAGTCGCGAGTTTGATAGCCGACTCGATCGTCCGCGCGACATCAGGGTATTCTCCGCGGATGTAGATGTATCCGGTATGCGCTCCGGTTGCGTAGGCGGCGATTATCATCCCCTCGAGGATGAGAAACGGAGCGCGCTCCATGATATACCGGTCCTTGAAGGTTCCCGGTTCGCCTTCATCTGCATTGCAGACAAGGTATCGATCACCGTTAACCGCAAGACTTTCCCACTTCCGGCCGGTGTCGAACCCGGCGCCGCCCCGCCCCTTCAGCCCGGACTGTTTTACCGTCTCGATAACCTGCTTCGATTCGGACTTGAGCGCCTTCTGGAGACCCGACATTCCGCCCAGTGTGCAGTATTCGACCAGATCGAGTGGTTTGGTAGAATCGGTGAAAGTAGTGATGTACCGTATGCCGCTCATGACTCGACCTCCTCGAACCCATCAAGAAGCGTGTCGATCTCCGCCACAGAGAGGCCGCTCACCAGTCGGTCATCGATCATCATGTTCGGCGCAGTGCTGCAGGCGCCAAGGCAATTGACGATCTCGAGCGTAAACCGACGATCCCCGGTAGTCATACCGCGCGTGATCCCGAGGCGTTCTCGAAGGTGATGATACAGATCGAGTGAGCCGCATATTCTGCAGCTCAAAGAATCGCAGAGCCGAATGACGTGCTCTCCACGCTTCTTTCGAGAGAACAGTGCGTAGAAGCTGACGACACCGTCCAGTTCCGCAAGCGGAATATTAAAGTGCCGAGCTGTTTCAGCAAGCTCTTCGTCGGAAATCCAGCTCTTCCCCGGCACGCGTACCTGCATTTCATGGAGAGCCGAAAGAATCCGGTCACGTTCTGGGGGATACTTTTCAAGTATGGAAGCGGCGGTCGGAACAGGGGTACTGGAACTTCTCTTTGCGTCGTGCATAATCCCTCCAATCGGGGACTACCAGTGCAAATCCAGATGTAATTCTCATGGAAAACGGCAGTGGACCTGCACTCATCGACGCGCCAGGAACTGCGCACCGTGAGCCATGGATAGTCACCCGTCTGTCTGTTTACCTTTTAATTATAAACCCATATATATCGATACGGAAAAGATAATTTCATTTTCGAACCGCAACCGCAAAACAGTTTTCTGAATACGTTTCACCGTGGATTTAGCTCGGTCGGCTTGACACATTCGGCTCTGTCTGGGTAAAGTAGGCCACCATTTAACGCGACCGTCGTATAATGGTTATTACCCCAGCCTTCCAAGCTGGAGATGTCAGTTCGATTCTGATCGGTCGCTGAAACAAGATATCCAACCTTTAGCGTACAGGGACTCCTCTTTTGTGGAGTCCTCTCTTTTCTCAGGTGTGAGTTCTCAATGACAGACTTCCGGCAAAATGAACGCTGGTGCGCGTGGACCGAAAAAAAAGCCCCGCAACTGCGTTACGGGGCTCTCTGCAAGATATTGAACCGGTCACTTGCTTGCGTGTTCCGGATCGCTACGCCAGTGCTGTGGCGGCTTCGCGTGGAGCGCGAACGGCCTGCAATGCGCTTCCCCATGTAACGACCTGATCGATCATTGTCGCAACGGTGGCGTCATGCGATTCGCTCGGATTGAAGGTGGAGAAGTTCTCAAAGTCAGTAAATAACGACAGAAGCACCTGTGCGCGAACATCGGCAACCTGGAGTTCCCCCATAATCATCCGAAGATGTTCGACCGCACGACCTCCGCTTGAACTTGCTCCGTAGCTTACGAATCCTGCGGCCTTGTTATTCCATTCCGCATAGAGATAGTCGATTGCGTTCTTCAGTGCTGCCGAGGGAGCGTGATTGTATTCCGGTGTAATGAAGATGTATGCGTCGAAAGATGCAATCTTCGCGGACCACGCCTTTGTGTGCGGCTTTGAATACTGCCCCATTGATGGCGGCACCGGCTCGTCGAGCAACGGGAGATTGAAGTCGCTGATGTCTACGATCTCGAATTGCGCATCGTTCCGATCCTTTGCCTTCCCGAGAACCCAACTGGCAACCGCGTCCGCTTTGCGACCGGGGCGGGTGCTTCCAACAATGATGCCTACTTTGATCATCCTAACTCTCCTGATTTCTGACTTTCTCACTAAGGTTAAGATAATTAAGAAAGCTACATATAGCAAGTGACTTCTAAAACATAAGTAATTTGCAAGTTCTCGTATATTTCATTATAATATTGGAATATGGCGGAACGCACGACGGATCAGACAAACTCCGATTCAACGACCTCAGCCAGTGACAATGGTCATATATCAGAGTTCTGCTACTCCTACGCTTCGCTCATGAATCTGCTAAGTCGACGATGGATGGGTGTCATCATCCGCGTTCTCATTACCGGACCGCATCGATTCAGCGAAATACTCTGCGCAGTTCCCGGTCTTTCCGATCCTCTGCTGACACAGCGCCTGCGTGAACTTGAGAGCAAATCACTGGTGATACGACGGGTCGTTCCGGTCTCGCCTGTCCGGGTAGAGTATGAACTCACTGAAGCCGGGCAGGATCTCGAGCGGGCAATTCGAACACTATCCGAATGGGCAGAGAAA
>DATKUC010000235.1:0-5686 GCA_035530835.1 Spirochaetia bacterium | reverse complement strand
GTGACGCTTCTTTTCGGCATTCGCAATTTCTATCACCGCTTCGGTTACACTCCCGCATGGGCAGAACCGACCTGGAAGCTTCAGTGGAAAAATCTGCCGACCGAACCGCCGAAGTGGCCGATTGCGGAGTTCTCAGGCGATGTGGCGAAGCTTGCCGGTTTCTACAATCGGGAGAACTCGGACGTGACTGGTACGATCGTCCGTCCCGGCTACCTGCGCAATCGCGCGCCGAAAGAGTTCAGGATCGTGACCTGGTCGGAAGGGAAGAGTGCCGGCTCCGGACGGACAGGCTATCTCATTACGCAAACAAGCGACGATGTGCTCGACTATGTCGACGGCGCCGGTGACACCGGGCAGACTTTGCGTGTGCTCGCCCAGATTGCTGCAGCCGAACGTTCTCAGCAGGTCCGTTTTCGCGGCCTGCCGTGGCACGGCAAGCTCGCTGCGGCACTGCGCCTTCTCAACTGCTCGGTTGAGGAAGATTACGTGCCAAATGGTTCTGCCATGATACGGACAGTGAACCTCTCAAGCACCCTGTCGAAGATTTCGCCGGTGCTTGCCGCACGTCTGGCAACAAGCAGGTTCGCAACATGGCGCGGAGAGCTCTCGCTATCCGACGGCAGAGAATCGGGCGTACTGCGGGTGTCGCCGGGAACAGTGACGTTCGAGCCGGATGCTAATGCCGGGCGTCGCCGAAAGCCGAAGCTCACCGGCGAAAACCGGGTGCAGGCGAACGATCACTTCGCTCGCCTCATCATCGGAGGCGGAGATCCACTGGAAATTGCGGTGCAGGCCGGCTTTGTCATGAAAGGGGAGGCTCCGGACCTGCTTTCCGCGATGTTCCCTGCGCAGAGACCGTCCATCCCGACCTGGGACCGTTTCTAGCGAGTGATTCTATACCCTCGATTGCGAGAGCAGGGACGTGATGTGGGCGACTGCATCGTCGAGTTTCAGTCCGTCCCTGTTCTGCCGCGATGCAAGTTGCCTTACGTTCACAACGCCGTTCTCCCTCTCGGCAGCGGTACAGAAGATTCCGATGGGAATTCGTTTCTTTTCGGCAAAAGTGAACTGGGCTGGCAGTTTGCGATTCTCGGGATAGACCTCAGCGGCAATTCCGGCCACCCGCAATTGCTCGGCCAGGCTGTGGTAGTGACCAAACAGCGATTCATCCATACAGAAGATGAGAACATCGGTGGATGAGGATTCAACCGGGAGTCGCTTCATCTCATCGAGTGCGGCGACGAGCCGATCGAGTCCGATCGAGCTCCCGACGCCCGGAAGCAGCTCTTTCGTGTAGAGGGAGGCAAGGTTGTTGTATCTCCCGCCTGAGCAGACCGAGCCGATCTCCGGCAACTTATCGAGAAATGTCTCGTATACGATGCCCGTGTAGTAGTCAAGACCGCGGGTGATCGAGGGGTCAAGTACGAAGCGCTCTTCGATGCCGAGCTCCCGGGCCCATGACAGAATCGATCGCAGTCGACCCGACTCATCGCTTTGTCCGCCAGAGAGTTCTTCTATGTTTGCGAGCGTCTCTTCGTTTGACGCCTTTCGCGTAATGTAGTCGAGCAGCCGTTCGGCGACGCCATCCGATGCTATCGCCGCAAGCTGCTCCTTTGTCTTCTCACGTCCTATCTTTGCGAGCTTGTCGACTATCCGGAGGATCTCTTCAGAACGCTCGCGCAGCGAGAGTTGATCAAGGAAGCGGTTGAACACGCCGCGATGAGCGATGTGGAAGCTGACATCGTCTACTCCGAGATTCCCGAACGAGCGGTGCATGAGCAGAAGAATCTCAAAATCTGCGGAGGCGCTATCCACGCCGACAAGGTCGAAGTCGCACTGTACGAACTCGCGATACCTTCCCCGCTGGGTGTTCTCGCCCCGGTAGACTTTGCCGATGTGGTACCGCTTGAACGGGAGGTAGAGCTCGTTTGAATGAGCTGCCATGAATCGCGCGAACGGCACGGTCAGATCGTAACGCATCGACACATCACGGCCACCGTGATCGGTGAATCGGTAGATCTGCTTGTCGGTCTCGCCGCCGCCCTTGCCGAGCAGTACCTCGGTATATTCGAGTACCGGAGTATCTATCGGTACGAATCCGTACTGGGAGAATGTCCGTTCGAGGATCGAAATAATGTGCTTTCGTGGAAGTTCCTGTCCAGGCAGGAAATCGCGAAACCCTTTGAGAACACGAGGTTCTATCCGTTCTTCCATAGGAAAACTATGCCGGAACGCAGCATGCTTTGCAAGCGGCGATTAAAATGCGATCTACGAACCCGACTCAGCCGCGTCAGCGTTTCCGGCAGCCGGCACTGCCTTCGGCAGTCCGAATCGCCCCTGCTGGTGGTGGGCGTGCACGTCGTCGATTGTTGCAAGCTCATCTACGTGGTCCGACGCAATCGCCTGCAGGATCGTGATCGCGTTGACCCAGGAGTAGGATGACCATTGTCGGGTGACTGACTGAAACGAATAGAGTGTCCGGTTGCTGTAGAACTCGAGCCGTTCGTTGTTCTGCACGTTTGCGCCATCCACGGCCTCAAACCGGATGAACTCTCTGTCACCTCCGTTCGCTTCATAGACGATTCCATCGGTGTGAAGGCAGAGTGTGCCCGGCGGATGCCTCTTCAACCGACCGCTTCGAAAACCGGTGTAGAGAGTGATCCTGCCCTTGCGAAATATGGGTCGATTCAGATGGTTCCAGGAGTCGGTGCTTTGCGGGGATGCTACATCTTTCAAATACTCAAGCAGATGCTCAGTCTGCCAGACATTCCAGGATCTCACTGTCTGGTAGTAGGCGGGAAACTGCTGAATTGGCCGCAGGAATCCGTATTCGTCGTAGGTGACAGCGTATCCGCAGGCAATGCAGTGCAGGTTCGCGTCGCGCGAGAAGAGGGTTCCAAACCGTTCACAGTGCGGACAGGCGTAAAGAACCTGCTCGATCTTTTCTGCAAGTCGCCTGCCGCTGAACCGTATCATTTCCCGTCTCTGGAACTCATACTCGTTGTACGCCAGGTCACGGGCAATACGTGTGAATATCTCATCCGGCGTGCTCGTGGCAGCAGTCTGTTCACTGCAGGTGAGTTGAAACTTCACCGTCAATTCGCCGCTGCGCCGTCTCCGGGTCCATCGGGGAAGCGAGAGGAACGCTCCCTCGAATATAACCGTGACAACCGGTATCTTCATCATTCGAGCGAGTTTCGCTATTGAATAGAATAGCGGCATGGTGGTGCCGTCCCAGGTTCGCCTGCCTTCCGGAAAGACACCGATTACACCGTTGCGGCGGCGTACGCTCAGGATGCTGCGGATCGTCTCCGAATCGTTCATAACCTTGGTTTTCGGAATTGCTCCCACCATGCCGAGCAGAAAATTGAGCAACGGTGAGCGAAAATGAGCGTCCGAGGCAACGAAGTATACCGGATCCGGAACGACGGCTCCAAGGATAAAGGGGTCCCAGTAGCTCATGTGGTTGGGCAGGAGCAGGTAGGGTGGTTTGAGGTTCTTGACGATTGCGTGGTTCTCGAGGTGGACGTTGTACCGGATGCGAAGAAACGCGCCGAGCGTCGCCTTCAGTACATGGTTGAAAAACTTATACGCGCGCAGTCTTCTGCGTTCGCGACGTTGAGTTCGCTTCGCCATTGTGCTATTGTACGCCGAGCAACAGCCAGTTCGCAACATGGTGTGCTCAAAGGCGGGGGTCGCATATGAACTTCGACTGGTCGCTCTTTGTCGATCTTGGGGTACTCTCAGCAGGATTGCTGCTGGCAACTTTCCTGCGTGCGCGGGTTCGCTTCTTCCAGCGTTACCTGATCCCGAATGCATTGACCGCAGGTTTCATTCTTCTGCCGTTCTACAATTTCGTCTTTCCCGCACTTGGCCTGACAAATCTCGGACTTGGTCAGCTGGTATATCATCTTCTGAGCATATCCTTTGTCGCGATGACTCTTCGCCGATCCAAACCGGCGGGGACCTGGGGGGACAAACGCATCTACTCCACCAGCGTTGCCATCCTCTCTCAGTATGCGCTTCAGGCTTTGCTTGGTCTGGGTATTACGTTTGTATTCATGAAAACGGTCCTGCCGTCTCTGTTTCCTTCGTTCGGCTTTCTCCTTCCGCTCGGCTATGCCCTCGGGCCCGGGCAGGCATTCGCCATCGGACAGGGATGGGAGGCATTCGGCTTCAAAGGCGGCGGTTCAATCGGTCTCACCTTTGCCGCGCTCGGGTTCCTCTGGGCATGCTTTGGCGGAATCTTTCTGGTGAACTACGGTATACGAAAAGGGTGGCTCACAAACAAGTTCGCTGACCGGCTCGCGATCAAAGGTATAAAGACCGGCGTCTATTCGCGCGATCAGGAACGTCCTGCAGGAGCGTATCTCACGACGGAAACCGAGGCGATCGACTCCATGACGTTCAACACGGCGATCGTACTTGTCGTCTACCTCGCCGCCTATCTGCTGCTGAAGCTGATTACCGCAGGACTTTCGCTTGCCGGCAAACCCGGGCACGACCTGGCGGTAAACCTCTGGGCGATAAGTTTCATTTTCGCCGCGCTCGTTGGTCTGGTCGCCAAGTTTCTCCTGGGGAAACTGAAGATCGAGTACATCCTGGATAACCACACTCTCACACGGCTCGCCGGCATATCGGTCGACCTCATGGTGGCGGCATCGCTTGCGGCCATTTCAGTTGTCGTGGTTATCCAGTACTGGCTGCCGATTCTGGTGCTTTCGGTCCTCGGAGGAGTCGTTACCCTTGTTACCGTTCCCTGGATCTGTTCCCGCCTATTCAAGGATCACCAGTTTCACCGCACGCTCATCATCTTTGGTGCCTCCACCGGAACGCTTCCCACAGGCCTTGCGCTTCTTCGATCGATCGACCCGGATTTCGAGACTCCGGTCGCATCCGACTACATGTATGCGACAGGTTTGACGTTCGTCTTCGCGATTCCCTTTATCCTGTCGATTAATCTGCCTGCTTACAGCGCCTCCACCGGAGATCCTCGCTACTTTCTGTATGCGGTCATTGTATCGCTCGCCTATGTCCTTGTAGTCGGGGCTTCATTCGTGCTGCTCGCGCGTTCTCGAGCGTTCATGAGCGCCCACAAAGTGTGGCTGCACAGCGAGGAGGAGTAGCCGGTCCGGTCCTATTGACCCGAACCGGCGTGTCGGGCAGAATAATGAAACATCGTTCAAACCGAACAAAGTCATAGGAATTACACTCATTGCTCATTCGATACAAGAAAAGTGAAAGTGGATCTGCGGTAAAGCAGGCGGAGGTTTATCTCAAAGAGGAGCATAACCTTTCCCCCGGCCGCATTGACCCGGATGCGCTGAAGATCATCCGACGGCTCAAGAACTCCGGACACAGTGCGTACATCGTCGGCGGCGCCGTGCGCGACCTGATTCTTGGGAACAAACCGAAGGATTTCGACATTGTGACCGACGCTGCACCGGCGCGCATCCGCAAGCTGTTTCGCAATTCGCGGATTATTGGAAAGCGGTTCCGACTCGTGCACATTTTCTTCGGGGAAAAGCTCATCGAGGTGTCGACTTTCCGCGCGGAGACATCCGTCGGATTCATGAACGTCTACGGTGAGATCGAAGAAGATGTGAAGCGCAGGGACTTCACTGTTAACGCACTCTACTACGATCCGGAAGAGAACACGATCCTCGACTACCACGGCGGCTTCCGG
>DATKUC010000234.1:0-15072 GCA_035530835.1 Spirochaetia bacterium | reverse complement strand
GGGAGCGCGCGGAACAACCTTCAGCAGGATGTATGTATGGGCGATGTCGCAGTGATAGTCCCCGCGCGACGCACCGGACCAGTCGATAATGTAGTTGTCTCCATTCTGACAGATTATGTTTCCCGGATGGAAGTCACCATGGCAAAGCGAGTCCCCATCAGGCAGCCGGTCAAGTATCTCGATAACACGAGCTTTCACTGTGTCGGAGAGCCGTCCGGATGCGCCAATGCAGTATCTGGCACTTGCCTTGATATCCCTGACGGGCGCGGAAACATGAATGTCCAGCAGTTCATTCTGAAGTCTGGCAAGTTCGACGGATTTTGCTTTCGCCCGGTACGGATGCTTTTTGATCTCGTCCATCATCGTGTGGCCATGCAGCCGCTCCATAACGATCATGGGAACACCGTCTGCCTCTAATAGATCATACACTTTTGGAACGGGAGTTTCGGAGTGGTTGAGCATCGTGTAGATCTGATATTCATAGCGAATTCTGTCAAAGTCCCGGGGAAGCGAAGGTACGCGCAACACCCTGTCATTACCGAAATCGTAGATACCCGCCTGGCCGCCGCGCGCAACAAGTGGCAATTGCTGTAGGTCGATCTTTTCATTCATAGTTGTCTCGTTATTAACTGCCATATTATCACGGAACTCGCACTCAGGCGTATCTATTCAGTTGGCACTTGTCGAGTGCTTAACTTGCTGACGGCATTGCCTGCACGGCGCCGCCCGATATTGGGCCGCATTCTACCGGTGGCATGGTGGACCTGACGTTCAATCACCTTGACTCGGACGCCAAGAGGGAAGACAATTTCTGCAGACAGGGCCGCGGACTCTTCAGGTTAGCCGACACATCCAAACTGGCCGAGGGAGAATCAATTATGGTGACGCGACCCTCAATTCCTATCCGGTATCCGTTTCTCGGGATCTGCGGCCTGTCCTGCAGGTTGTGTCCACACTACCAGAGCAATGCCGCGAGCCGTTGCGAGGGCTGCAAAACTGTTGGACGTCTCGGCGCGGCCTGCTCAATGCAGACCTGCGCATTGCGGAAACAACGCGTTGAGTACTGCGGATTCTGTAGCGATGCGGAGCTCTGCTCAACCTGGTCACATCATCGTGAGGCGTCACTTCGGCACGACTCCTTTGTGTCGTATCGCAAGCTTGAAGAAAACATTAGTGACATCCATTTACGCGGTCCGGACGAGTGGGAACGAGATCAGCTTGTCCGGGAACGGATCCTTCGGCGCATGCTCATTGAATACGATGACGGCCAATCGCGAAGCTACTTCTGCATCGCCGCCGCAGTCCTCGACCCAAAAGACATCGAACGGGCAATGAGTGCGGAGCGGATGTCCCGACCAGTTGATGCTGATGCGAAGTCACGGTGCAGAATAATACGGGGATCTCTTAGCCAGATAGCCACTGACCGCGGAGAGGTTCTCAGGCTCCGGAAGTGATCAGGAGCGAACGATGTGCGCCGCCTCTTCAGCAAACGGGGCAGCTTCAGTCATCGCACACGGTGAGTGACAAGGCCCATGATTTTTCGTGCAAGGTAACGTATACTGCTGCGGGATGGAAGACAGGAATTCTTCTCAAGAGCAATGTGAACCGTGGGTGCTGAAGCTGCTTGGCGATTATGTCACCTTGCGAATAATCGACGTATTGCGAACTCAGGAGCTGAGATTCACCGAACTTCAGCGGCGAATTGGCGATACGAATCCGGTTAGCCTGACTGATCGCCTGAAACGACTCGAGGGCGCCGGTCTGATAGAACGGCGGGAGGCGACAGTTGATCGCCATTCGGTAACCTATCAGCTGACCAGACAGGGGAATGACTTTCTGCCGGTGCTGCGCGCCATCGAAGCGTTCGCCAGCAGGAGTGCAGCAGAACGCTCCGAGCAGCAATCCGCGCCGGGGCACCGACGCCCCAAACCGAACTCGCCGATTCAGAAGAGTGAATGAGGAGCCAGCATGTTCCGCAATCGAACCAGGTTGCTGGCCGATGCGATTGCTGTGGAGATCAGCGGGTGCTTCGCGCCGATTGACCTATCTGTAGCAGTCGCTATATATTATTAAGTAATTTTCTTTAGCATTGGTTTTGAATGCACGAGGAGACTCCCATGAGTGGAAGCATCACGTTGATGGACGCTAACTTCGAACAGGAGGTCGTCCAGTCGGATATTCCGGTAATCGTCGACTGCTGGGCCGAGTGGTGCCCACCCTGTAAGATGATTGATCCGGTTCTCGACGAACTCGGCGCGAGATATGCGGGAAAGATCAAGATTGCCAAATTGAATACCGATGAACAACCGGATCTTGCCGCACGCTTCCATATCCTGGGCGTTCCGACGCTTCTCCTATTCAAGGACGGTCAGGTAGTCGGACAACGCGTGGGTGCCGCCCCCAGGGCGGTGCTTGACGACATCTTCAAAGAACTCATATCGTAGTGGGCGTGTCGCGGGGGTAGAGCGAGACAGGTTACCATGGCAAATCGGAGCGCCGGCAACAGTACGCCGACTTCCTGGTGGCAGGTCGTTGGTCGTGTGATTCTCGACAGAAACTACCGCGCACTCATCGTTGAAGCCCTGCTGCTCGGCATTGAAGACGGAATTCTCGTTCCGTATCTCGCTCTTTTTGTCACCCAGGGATTGAACGGAACCCCGCAACAGGCTGCCTTCATCTATGTACCGTATGGTGTCGTGCTTGTCATCACCGGTCTCTGGATGAGTTCCAATTCAGATCGATCTTCACGCCGACGCGGTCTCATCATAGTTTCACTAGTCACCTCCCTTCTCGCGCGTGCTGGACTGTCGTTCACCTCAAGCTACCCGGTCGCGGTGATACTCTACGCTGTTGCCGGTTTCGGTCCATTTGGCCTCATTTTTGCCCTACTGCGGGACACGATTCGCAGCAAAGAGGATGACGCGGAATCCGGTGCATTCATCACGACGCTCGTGCGCACCGTCTACTCAGTCGGCTGGTTGATCGGGCCGGTTGTCGGCGGATTCACCATGCAGCTTACCGGTTTCCGGGGACTCTTTATCGCAAGCTCGGCGCTCATTCTTGTCGCTGTAATCTGGGCTTCGCTCGAGATTTCGGACCAGAAGAGCGGGGGACAGGAAGAATCACCACCACTCGGCCGGCTCAGCGGGCGTGACATCGTCCTGCTGTCCCTGCTGTTCCTTGCGGGGATACTGCTGCTTTCCGGTAACACGGGCCGGGCGAGCTTTCTGTCGCTCTACCTTACGAGCGATCTTCACGTGCCGATCTCCTGGGTGAGCTGGACATTCTCAGTTGCAGTCTTCGCCGAGTTGCTGCTTATTCCGATCGCCGGGCGACTCGCCGACCGCTTCGGTGCAGTCGGCGTTTTTCTGATCGGCATCGCGACCCAGGCAGCCTACTTCTTTGTAATGAGCATGGTGTCGAACTACTGGCTGATGCTGGGGTTGCAGGTTGTATACGCCTTCGTTGTCGCAACGGTCTCCGGTGTGGGAATCGTGTTCGCGCAGACTCTGATCGGAGCGGAACGAACAGCTCTGAGTACCTCGTCCTATCTGGTTGCCGAAGGGATTGCGCCACTTCTGAACAGCGCGCTCCTCGGAGTCCGCGCAATCTCGGCAGATCTCCGCGGTCTGTTTGTCATTTTCGGAGTGTTTGCGTGCGGAGCCCTTCTACTGGTGTCAATCATGTCGATCGTTGCGCACCGAGGAACAGCCGTCAATCCGGAAACGACCGAACACAGGATTCGGGACTGAGTTGCTTCGGAGGAATCTATCTCGGTTCACTTTGACCGACCGAAATGAATGCTCGACATCACTCTGGTATCCTTGACGCGCAGGAACTGTTGCAGCAGACCGTCTTTCGGCAACGGCGAGCTTTTCGCGGTTCGAACGGAGTAATCTGATCAGACAGGAAAAGGCTTCTGCCGAGGGCAGGGCAATTGCAGATGATGGGAGGGTCATTACCAATGAGTTCGAATAAGCGTAGCGACGCGGCGAGAGCGCAGCTGTATGAGTAACCTCAGACTGAGAAAAGCTTCGTTCGAGGGCTCCAGGAGTTTCATTCTCGAATCAGCGCGACCACTCGAGATTGCACTGTTCCACTACCTGTTTGAAAGTGGAGCAACAGATCGCGTGCTCGAAGCGCTCGGCCATAACCAGAACGAAGACGGCGGTTTTGGACACGCACTCGAGCCTGACCTCCGAAGTCCTGAAAGCTCTGCGTTGTGTACTTCAATAGCATTCCAGACACTTCGTCTGGTTGGAGCACACTATACTCATCCGATGGTCGCATCAGGCATACGTTACCTGATCGATACTCTGATATGGAAAATGTATTCTGGCAGATAATTCCGGCTTCCGCATTGAGCTGGGCGCATGCGCCGCACTGGAATCACGCGAGCGGGAAGGAATTGTTCGAACGATTTCGGTTGAATCCGACCGCCGAGCTGCTGGGCTATCTCTATGACTACCGGGAACTTGTTCCAGACGCGCAGACTGCCAGAACCCATTCGTGTACAGCTACTGCTGAAGCTCAAGCTTCTCATGGATGAAACCGTCGCACTCGATCCGTCAGAATGGGAAGGATACAGCCTTCGGCCCCTCCAGGTTGTCGAATCACCGGAATCTGTGTTCCTACCCGGCCGGGAGCGCAGCGCGAGTGGGCCGGAATCCTGACTCCTGGAAAGCTGAGTGTCCTGAAGAACTTCGGGCGAATCGACCCCGGCAGCTCAAGTTGAGAACATTCAACTTGACAGGTGACCATTTAGTCACATAAAATGGCTCTCATGAGTGACGGTGACACCATTTTCAAGGCACTTGCTGATGAAACGCGTCGTTACCTGCTTGATCGACTCTTTGAGCGGGACGGCCGCACGCTCACTGAACTCCTATCCGGGCTCCAGATGACGCGTTTCGGCGTCATGAAACACCTCCGCGTACTCGAGGAGGCAAATCTCATTGTCACTCGCAAATCCGGTCGGAATACTCTGCACTTTCTGAATCCGGTGCCGATTCAACAGATCCATGATCGGTGGATCAGCAAGTTTCGGGAAGGTCAGACATCGGCTCTGACGGAGCTCAAACGGTATCTTGAGGAGGATTGATTATGTCCGAGAATACGCAGATCGCAGCGACCACCCAGGTGTATCGCGTTTACATAAAGGCGTCAGCACAAAAGGTGTGGGACGCAATCACGAATCCTGATTGGACAACTCGATATGGTTACGGAGGCCGGGGAATCTACGACCTGAAGCCCGGCGGTTCGTATCGAGGCTATACGAGTGACGAGATGAAGGAAGCGGGAGTCAAAGGCGGCTTTCCGGTTCCCGATGTCGCAATCGAAGGAACGGTGATCGAGGTGGATGCACCGCGCAGACTTGTCCTGAGCTGGCACATGGTGATGGACGAGAATACCGCATCAGACAAAATCACTCGCCTGAGCTATGAAATCGAAGAGATCCAAAATGGGGCCACCAAGCTGACACTGACTCATGACTTTTCAGGCGCGCCTGCTGCAGCAGGGATCCTCGCCGGTCAATGGGAAAGCCAGGGCGCGGGCGGCGGCTGGAGTTGGGTGCTGAGCGAGATGAAGACACTCATCGAGACGGGCAGCGGGTTCCAGGGGTAATTCTCGAGGGCCGAACTGCGCGTTGCAGCTCAGGCGAAAACCTCCAGAAACCGGCGCCGCCCGACATTGAGACGTCGCGGCGACTCACGGTGCAACAGTATCGTCTCCTCGTGCGACAGCACGAGGAGGTCGTCAATCCTGACACCTCGCTGATCTATGAGTCGCCGAGCCTCACTTCGAGAGGTTGCAAGGTTACACTCCACCAGTAGCTCTACGATATTCATTGAAGCGTAGTTCATCTTCCTGCGGTCGACCTTGCTCGGCGCTTCGTGGCGCCCGAATACGCGATCGAACTCAGCGACAGCTTCGCAGGCCTCAGCTTTGCCGTGGAACTGCGCCGCGATGTTTTCGGCCACTCGTAACTTGGCCTCCCTCGGGTGGAGTTTCAGTGCCTGAAGTTCTCCGATGATTTCATCTTTCATCTCCTGCGACCAGTCGGACGCGAGTCGAACATACTGTTCGAGCAACTCGTCAGGAATCGACATGACTTTGCCGACCATCTCATGCGAGCTCAAGTCTACCGATATATGGTTGCCGAGAGATATGCTCATTTTGCGTCCATCAGTACCCTGGAGCAGCGGCAGTGAAACGACTACTTGAGGTTCTGCGTCGACGGACCTCTGAAGGTCGCGCCCGCACAGACAGTTGAATCTCTGATCATTTCCGCCAATTTCGACATCGGCGCGAATCCGCACCGAGTCGTATGCCTGCAGTGCCGGATATATCAGTTCGTGAAGCGATAGTCGCGCGCCTGCTTCCATCCGCAACCGAAACGTTTCGTGAGACAGCATCTGCGCAACTGAGAAGTTTGAAAGCAGATCAAGCAGTCCGTCCAGCGTTTCAGTGCCGAACCAGGAGGACTGAAAGTGTACTTCCGATCTGCTTTCGTCTACAACGCGAAACAGTTGCTGAGCATATAGTTTCATATTCTCGTTGATGTCGGATTCGGATAGCCGGGGTCGCTCGGTGTTGCGTCCTGAGGGATCACCGACTCGCGCGGTATAGTCACCAATGATCAGGACAGCAAGATGGCCACAATCCTGGAACGCTCTGATTGCCCGACATGGAACCAGATGCCCAATGTGGATATTCGGCTTTGTCGGGTCTATTCCGTACTTCACGCGAAGGGGCCGCTTCTCAGTGATCGATTTCCTCAACTTCAATTTGAGCTCAGCTCCCGGAACTATTTCATTCGCGAGATTCGCTATCGACTGAAACTGCCGGTCAACTTCGCTGTCAATGGCATTCATCTAAACCTCCTGGACAATAAAAAAGCCCTGCGCTGTGCAGGGCTCTTGATTGAGTCAAATGTCGGCCTTACGGACAACATAGACCGCAACCCTGCGCGAGAAGTGTTGAGAGGTAGTAATATCGGTAGCCGCGCAGAGTATACATATCAATGCGATAATTGACCCATCGGCACTCTTTGTCAATGGCGATGTTCTTCTTTGATAAGTTCGGTCGATATAGCCGACGAGATATTAGTCGAAGTTGGGCATAAGATGCACCGTCGGGCGTGCTCTGCCGGCCGGCCCGTGACCGGTAAAGAATCGGCGGGCAAGTTCTGCCGGGGCCACTTCACGCGGAAGGACACGAGAATTTGGTGCGCGCTCACTCAATAGTGCGTGGGAGTGCTCTCCGTTGCGCAACGGCCCGCTGCACACCAGGCCCTGCGATTCAAGGAACATCGTGCAGTCCGATATTTCCCATTCGATAGGTCGTGACCCGAGTCACTTGGCAAAACACTGATCTCTCTGCGTGTCGCAGAAGTGCCGCGTTGGTCTGAGAATGTGGGGCCGAAGGATTCTCCCTTCGGCGAAGTCTGCGTCGAGCCTCGCTACGGAGAACTTCATCGACCGTCATGGCGCGGGGCCTGTGGAACTCGGAGCAGGGTGACGGTTACAGTATTTATCAATGCGATAACCGCAAACAGTATCGCCATAGTGCTGCGTCCGGCGGCGTAGAGTGCGGCCGACGTGATGCCGAATATGAGGACTTTCAGCGCAAAGAGCCAGAGACGGGGCAATTGGAACCTCGCTCGCGGTGCCGCGAGAAGTCCCCATACCACGGCCATCGCGAGTGGGCTGCCGATTCCGAGTGTCAGTTTTGCGACGACGGTACCGCCGGCTGAAATTCCCCAGTAGCAGAGCGCCCCGAGAGCGGCAAGCTCAACGAGGAATGCAATCAGATCATTCATCGAACTCAATAGCCTTCCACCACTCACCGCGCGACCTCCTCTGAAAAGCGCATCTCCATCAGAGTAGGAGAATACAGAAGGAGGCTTCAAGCCTCAAGGTTGAAATCACAACCCTTCGGTGCTATCGCTTGACCCTCAGGGTTGCAGTTGTCAGAATACCCACCTGCGACCGGGGGGAGTGCGACTACCTGGATGGACTGAACCGTCAACAGCTGAACCAATTCTCCTGCTCTGCACAAAGGATTGCCATGAAAGTTCATTTCATCGGGAGCGGCGCTGCCCCTTCGATGCCAGTTCCATTCTGTATTTGCGATTCCTGCAGTCTGGCACGGGAGAGAGGCGGAAAGAACTTGCGGCGCCGTTCATCCCTTCTTGTCGACAACGAAATCCTGCTGGATCTTGGTCCGGACACCGCCACCGGTGGAATGGAACAGGGCATTGCGCTGGATGCTGTAAGGTTGTGTCTGCAGACACATCCTCATGAAGATCACATCGATCCGGAGTTCCTTATCTCCCGCCATTCTGAATGGGGAACACTCTTTCGCGAGGAGCTCCGTCTCGGCGCGTCGAGAAAGACACTCGAACAGATCGATCTTCTCTGCAGTCGTCGGTGCTCGTATGGAACAATATTCGATCCTGATGTGCAAACTGCGCTTCGACTTCGTGTTGAGGAGTTGAGTGCCTATAGCACGTTCGAGTATCGGAACTATCGCATAACCCCCTATCCGGCGAATCACGCGCCCGGCTATGACGCATTCCTCTATTCTATCGAGGAGGGGCAACGGGCGGTGTTCTATGGAACCGACACCTCCACCATTTCGGAATCTGTCTGGAATCATATGGAGGAAAGTGGAGTTCGGTACGATCTGATGATTCTCGACCACACCTACGGCATTGGATTTGAGTCCTCCGATCACCTGTGTGCCGCGGCGGTCGAAGAGTATGCGTCGATTCTGAGAGACCGCCGGATACTGAAGTCGACCGGAACTGTCTACGCGACTCACCTGTCGCACGAAGGAATCAGGGAGCACGGCGAACTTGACAGGTACGCGGCGGCCCGAGGTTACCGAATCGCATATGACGGACTGACAGTGCAATTGTAGCGGTTCCTGGAGCCAACTTCCGGACTCGGGACGAGACGATGTTTTTATGGATTTTTCCGGCATGGAGCCTTACAATAGTGGCTCAATCGTTCAACAGGAGGAATTGAGATGAATGCACGGATACCGTTATTCCTGCTCTTTGCGATGAGCGGACTTTCAGCCTCGGCGAAAGATGCGTTCGAGATTGACCGGTTCGATACAAAGGCGGGCGAGCTCGCGATAACGTTCATTGGTCACGGTTCACTCATGCTCGAGTTCGGGGGAAAGGTTATTCAGGTCGATCCGTTCAGTAATCTGGCTGACTACTCGCAGTTTCCCAGGGCGGATCTCGTCCTCATCACGCACGAACACGGTGATCATCTCGACAGGAAAGCACTTGATCCGGTTCTGACGCCAGACACCCAGCTTGTGGTAACCGAGACTGTCGCGAAGAATCTTGGCGCTGTGGCTGGCAAGGTAACCATTCTGCACAACGGTGAATCAGCGACTCTCCTCGGCCTGCCGATTGAGGCAGTGCCTGCATACAACATCGTTCACGTCCGCGACAACGGGCAGGCGTTTCATCCAAAGGGATCCGGCAATGGCTACGTTGTAACGTTCGGTGGAAAGCGAGTCTATATCGCAGCGGACACCGAGAATACTCCGGAAATGAAGGGGCTGCGTGATATCGATATCGCATTTCTCCCCATGAATCTGCCATACACGATGACTCCGGAAATGGTCGCTGATGCCGCGAAGGCGTTCCGGCCGAAGATCCTCTATCCGTACCACTACGGAGATACTGATACTTCGCGACTGATAGAACTCATGCGCGGCGAAAAGGGTATCGAGGTACGGATACGCAAGATGTCGTAGGTTAAGGTCTGCCGGGGAGCACCGGATCGGCCACATAGGGAATCGTCTGTGGTCCCTCAGGCAGGGCGGCGACTCTTGCGGTCTCGCCGATGCCGGCCACGAGCGACCTGATCGTCTCCGGCACGCTTGCGATCGGCTCGAGCATCGCCTGGCGCACCTCATCGTCGGGCATCGATGAGTAGAGGTAGATGCGCGCGTGCCGGGCTACTATCGCCTGAGTCTGGGCTTCCCACTGATCGAACATCGAGAATGACGGATCCTCTATCATACGCAGAAGGTCCGTCGGATTCTCGCGCATTTGCAGAATTGCCCTGAAGTTACCATGTGAGGGAAATCCTTCGCGGCATTCGGATGCGACGACGATTGCCCCATTCTCCTTCACGATACGGGAGGCGGCGCTCATCCCTTTGACTGTCTGATAGAGGTTCTGATCGAGCGGATAACCGCTGTTCGTCGTCACAACGATATCGAACTTACCGTCCACAGGCCGGGTTGCATGGCGGGCAACAAAACGACATCCCGCCTCGTGTGCGGTCAGGTAGTTGCCGGCGAATACGCCGGTGATCTGTCGCTTTGAGTTTATGCTCACATTCACGAGGAAATCAGGTGGCGCGAAGGCAACTCCTTCACGCGCCTCAGCCTGGACCGGGTTCGGTGTGAGCGAACCCCAGGTTGATGCGGGATCGCCGATCATGCGCGCGTTGTGCAGATGCATGATTGTGTCGATTCCCGCTACGCCGGGCACTATGCCCTTGGGCCCGCCGCTGAATCCGGCAAAAAAGTGCGGTTCGATGAATCCGGTGACGATCTTTACCGTTGCGTCCAGATATTCGTTATTGAGCCAGACATCCGCGCCGTAGCTCGTTCTGCCGACTCTCGTGAGCGTACTCTTGTCGAACGCATTGTGGTTCACGATGCGAATGGTATCCACTACCTCAATTCCGAGCATTGAGATGAGCTCTTCACGGGTATTTGGCCGGTGCGATCCTGTACCGTTGACGATAACGAAGTGCTCACGAGGAACGTGGGCCAGTTCCTGGAGAATCCACGGCACAAGGCGCTCGCTCGGACATGGACGCGTAATATCCGCAATGACGATAGCGACGGTATCGTGCGGCCCCGCGATCTCTTTCAGAGGGCGACCGCCGATCGGGCCGCGAACTGCTTCCGAGAATGCAGTATGTTCATCGGGAAGCCCGTCGACTTCCTGCGGCGAGATTACTGTAGTTCCATCCGGCAACTCGACCGGAAGCCTGCCGCTTCCATAGGCAAGTTCAACTATCATACGTCGCGCCTCCAATCGGTGAAATCACATTGTACGCTCCGGGGATGCAGCTGTAAACCAAACGATGAACAACGAAGTCCGGAAATTCGCCAATGACTTGACCCTTCATCAGTTTATCATTACTAGAATAGTCGGAGATAGTCATGCATATTGAAGTCTGGTCTGATGTTGTGTGTCCATGGTGCTATATCGGGAAGCGTCGACTCGAATCCGCAATCCGGATGTTCGAACACGGTGACGAGGTCGAGATCAGCTGGCGAAGTTTCGAATTGAATCCGGAATCGCCGCAGCGTGATGAGCTCCCTCTCGAAAATCTACTCGCGGAAAAGTACGGCATGAGTCTCGATGACGCACGGGCAGCAAACGAGCGTGTCTCAAACCTGGCCGCAGCCGAAGGCCTCGAGTACCATCTGGACCGTGCACACAGTGCAAACAGCTTCAACGCGCATCGCCTGATCCACTTTGCGGCCACTCACGGCAAGCAGGCTTTGATGAAAGAGCGACTGCTGCGTGCGCATTTTACCGATGGACTCGCAGTTGGACACACCGACGTGCTTGTGGAAATCGGCGCGGAACTGGGAATTGACCGCCAGGAGATCCGCGAAATGCTCGACGGTGACCGATTTGCCGAGGACGTGCGTGGCGATGAAGCCACAGCTCAGTCATACGGAATCAGCGGCGTGCCGTTTTTCGTCATCGAAAAAAAATGGGGTATTTCCGGTGCGCAGCCGACTGAACTATTTCTGCAGGCTCTCAGTCAGGCGTGGAATGAACTGCACGCCGCGACTCCTCGGTAGAATCCGAAACGGCCGGTAGCTAATTTCCGTCAATGCTGATGAATGTCGCGTTCACGCTGCCATCGCTCTGCTGACGGCCGCGCACGGCCACACTCTTGCCGACCGCAAGTGCACTGTTGTCGGCCGGGGTAATACGATTTATGGTGGCCGAGTCAGGCACGAGAATGGTCGCGGTTCCACCGTTGTAGACCATGGTCAGCGTGCGGCCTGAAACACCCGTGACCAGATTTGAGATTGGCGCGTTGGTCATGACGTTCCCGTCGGCCATTGGCCGCTGGAACGTGCGCGCGTTCTGAGTGAACTCCGACGGAAGAATGTTGATTGCGACCGCAGTGAGCGAGCCATCCGGCTCCCGTTTCGCGGCAACTCCGAGGAACTCACCCTTTGTCAGGGCATCGAACTGAACTGGTTGCCGGACGGTAATGCGCGTCTGGCTGCCAAGGTGAATTGTCCGGTTCGTTCCGTCCTCCTGCATAATGACCAGATCCTCTCCGGAGATCGAGGTTATCTTTCCAGCTGTCGGCGGTCCGCCGTAATTGTTCCTCTGTTCGGGTGTTCCCTGCGCCTGAAGAACCGGTGCCGCCGCCAAGATCGTTGTCAGAACCGCCAATACCACGCCGATCGAGAATCTCTTCTGAAACATGCTTTGCCTCCAGAATATGCACGAACGACCTATATACCTGAGTAAAATAGTATGGTGTCTTCAGCGGAAAATCCATAAACAGGAAATAACATGTTTACAGATTACTACTTGACAGAATCGTGGTTATTTGGTTATATAGCCATATACGAACAATTTTATGGAGGCAGTCTATGACCATCCAGATTCTCGGTGGCGGTTGTGCAAAGTGTCATGCGCTTGAGCAGAACGCCCGACTTGCAATGGCTCAGGTTGGCGTTGAGGCCGATGTGGAGCTGGTGACCGACAGCGACCGGATCAATGATATGGGAGTCCTCGTCACCCCGGCACTCGCGATTGACGGAGTGGTGAAGAAGTCCGGTCGTGTGCTCGCGGTTGACGAGATCGTACCGCTGCTTGCAGCACGGCGCTGAGACCATCATGTCAACAATACCCGCGCCAGGAGAGGTCAAGCAGATATTCGCCGGAGCTCGAAGAGTCGTTGCGCAATTCGGGAAGATTTGGTCCAACAAGAAGAATGTGTCGCTTCTGATCATGGGTGTCCTGTTCCTGGCTGCGTTCTTCATTCCGTTTTCGTCTCCGCGGGTATCCACGGCAGTGAACGAAGCATTCCTTATGCTTGGCGACTACGCGCGCCAGCACGTGCTTCTCTGTCTGGTTCCTGCGTTCTTTATCGCGGGCGCAATTACCATGTTCCTGAGCCAGCAGTCGGTCATCCGGTACCTGGGACCAAACGCAAAGAAGGTTGTTGCGTACTCTGTTGCATCAGTCTCCGGAACGATCCTCGCCGTCTGCTCATGCACGGTTCTGCCCCTGTTCAAGGGAATCTACCGCAAAGGTGCAGGTCTCGGACCGGCAGTGAGTTTCCTCTACTCGGGGCCCGCCATCAACATCCTTGCAATTGTACTGACTGCGAATGTGCTCGGTGCCGGTCTTGGTATTGCTCGCGCCGTCGGATCGATTGTATTTGCGGTTGTGGTCGGAGTCCTCATGCACCTCATGTTCCGCAAGGAGGATGCGAACAGGACGGTAAACGCCGCAATGTTCGAAGCTTCCACGCAGGCGGAACGACCGCTCTGGAAGACTGTCGTCTTCATGGGGAGTCTCATCGGAATCCTGGTGTTCGTGAACTGGGCAAAGTCCGGTGAATCAATGTCAGGCTGGGACCTGGTCTATCGATTCAAATACGTCATCGTCGCGGTTTTCGGCGCCGTGCTGCTCTATACCGTTATTCGATGGTTCAAGAAGGCGGAACTTACCGACTGGGTACGCGCGACGCGCGACTTCGCCCTTCAGATGCTCCCGCTTCTGTTCGCAGGCGTGCTTGTCGCAGGGTTCCTCCTTGGCCGCCCCGGCCATCCGGCACTGATTCCTCAGCGGTGGATAGCGTCCGCGGTCGGCGGCAACTCGGTGTTCTCGAATCTGTTTGCAAGTTTTGCTGGCGCGCTCATGTACTTTGCCACGCTGACCGAAATTCCCATCCTGCAGGGTCTCATCGGAGCGGGCATGGGACAGGGACCGGCGCTTGCCCTGCTTCTGGCCGGCCCGTCTATGTCACTGCCCTCACTTCTGGTGATCGGCACCGAGCTGGGAGTGCGCAAGACGCTGACCTACGCGGGACTCGTAGTGGTGCTTTCGACTATTGCGGGCATAGGATACGGCGCTCTGGTTGGATAGGTGATCGCTCACGGGGCGTCGAGAAGCAGCAGGTCGATGCCCCGCGCTTCGCGCAACCCGGCTGGTCAGGTCCTGCCCGGGGCAGCCATGCCCGCAACAGCTTTGCGCTGCTTCTCGAACCTGCTTCGCACGACCCGCTCGACCCCTTCGATAATGCTTTCGACGCAGTCGCAGGTGAGTGAGTAGTAAACAGTTGTTCCTTCTTTGCGATCAGTAACCACACCTGCTCCTTTGAGGACCGCAAGGTGTTTTGACACGGTCGATGTGTCGGCGCCAATCATATCAGTCAATTCGCACACGCAGTGAGGTTCGCTCTGGAGCTTCTCGATGATGAAGATCCTCGTTGGATGGGCAAGTGCTTTGAGTACCTCCGCGCGCGCTTCGCTTCTCAGTCGTTCCGACTCGTTCATATTTATCTCCTTGGTTAATTTGCCAATTAGTTGAAAATAAGTCAACGACGTGGCTGGATGAGCTTTGCGATCAGTCCCGTCCAGCCGGTCTGGTGGGAAGCTCCGACGCCGCGGCCGCTGTCACCGTGAAAGTATTCGTAGAACAGGATGTAGTCACGGAAGTGAGGGTCATTTCTGGTGATCTCGTTCTGCGCGTGGATAGGCCGCGTTCCATCAGGACCTTTCAGGAAGAGGCGTTTGATCCGGCGAGTGAGCTCGTCCGCGACGCCCAGAATCGTCATGAAATTGCCCGATCCAGTGGGGCACTCGATCCTGAACTCGTCGCCGTAGTAGTGATGGAACTTCTGGAGCGACTCGATGATGAGATAGTTGGCCGGCATCCAGACGGGTCCCCGCCAGTTGGAGTTTCCGCCGAAAAGGTAGGATCGTGACTCTCCCGGTTCATAGGCAACATCGACCGGATGATCGTTCATGCTGAACCTG
>DATKUC010000233.1:0-4484 GCA_035530835.1 Spirochaetia bacterium | reverse complement strand
GAAGGCAGCGCGACACCGGCAAGACTCGTCTGCTGCTGAATGTAGGCAATCGATGCTGCATACGGTGACATCTGGAAGAATGAACACCCTGACAGTATGACCGGCAGAAGAAATGTCACCCATGCGATCCGCTTTGATCCTACCATTGAACCCCCAGCCCAACGGAGATGGGAGGCAAGTTCGGCGTTCCCATCACCCCGGCAGGAAGAATCGAACCGGATGAAGGCATCACAAATCGCAGATTTATCCGGGCAAACGCAAAATATCTGCCGAAATTCACGTCCACCGTGGGATTCAGGATACTCACATACATGTCTCCGAAATGGACGGAACTTGAACCTGTCGACTGTGTATCGATGGCTCCCAGGCCAAATGAGAGCGAAAACCTGACCCTCTTCATTGGCCCCTGGAACAGGTAGGTGCCAAGCTCGATGTTGTCGTCGATATGCAGGAGCGACTGCCCTCCCGCGACCGTCGACGGCTGGACCGAAGTGTAGTTGGCGAAACCCATGTATATCCAGTTCGGAACCAGATAGATTCTCAGTCCGATTCCGCCACCCTCGGCAAAACCGGTCATCCAGTTCATGAGCAGCGCCATGCGCGCCATCGGGTAGAGTCCATCAAGCTTGACTCGACCGCTCTGGTGGGTTACGTGCACGGTCTGCCAGCGCGAAATGAAATCCTTCTTCTGAAGTTCGATCGAGACCGCGGAGCCCACCGGCACCGTCAGCCTCTCGGTTACCAGCTGCCCATTCCGGATCGTACCGAGCCGCTCTCCGGTTGGAAGCAGAACGTTCGCGCCCTCGTCGGAACTTTCGAACACCAGCCGCCTGACAAGCTCCGGTGTCCGGCGAAGCGCCTCCACAGGGTTCCCTTTCGCCCATGCGCGGATTCGTGACGAGAGATCCCTCGCAACCCGATCTACGACATTATAGAGCGAGAGATCGATCGGACCATTTGCCACCCCGCCGGCGATGATCTGCCTGCTCCCGACATCGTACGCTGAAAGCTGGACAACGAGCCGCCCTTCTACAACGGTGCCGGTGCCGTAGACCGCAATGCGAGCATTCAGCCTCCGCGCCTCGGACCAGAGTGCTTCGAGGCTCGCGGGTACTGGCGCATCCTTCACCTGGAACTTCGCATTCTGAAGACCAATTTTGAGACTATCGGTGACAAGCTGGGTGTATTGAGCGATCGACGCGGTTTCGCTGTTCGCGCCTGCAACCTGGGGAATTACCGGAAAAAGCGCGATCGAGTCCGCGGCCGCGACCACCTGCTGCGCGGAAAGCGTTGCAAGCGGCCAGATCACCCACAGGATTGCGGCGAGTAGATACCCTGTCGACCGAGGGCCATTGCGGTACCACATCTGTCCCTACTTGGTCAGCATCACTTCAACGCCGGTCCAGTTCCGCTCCGGTGGTTCGTTCTCATAGGTGCGGCACCGTTCGAGCATGGACTGGGCCATGAAGTCCTCCGGCGCCGTCCTCAGCACCTCTTCGAACAGCCCGCGAGCCTTGCCAAACTCCCGGGCATAGTAGAGATCCATCGCGCTGTTGTGGATGTCCCAGATCGCCTTCTCAGCGGGCTCCAGAGACTTCTTCACCGCGTAGATCTTCACTCCGCGGGTCTTTCCCTTTACCGCCACCGTGTCGAGGAAGCGCCAGCTGACCTTATCTTTCACCTTCACGAACAGACTTTCAGCGATGAGCAGTTCCTGATGATATGTTTTGGTGAGCCCTTCGAGTCGGGATGCGAGGTTAACCATGTCACCGATGACTGTGTAATCCATCTTTTTCTCAGTACCGATATTGCCGACGGTGACCACACCGTAGTTGATGCCCACGCCGATCCGGAACTCTGGCTTTCCGAGGGATATCTGCTCCTGGTTGAACACCTTCACCGCATCGGCCATTTCCAGCCCCGCAAGCACCGACTGGTATGCATCGTCTTCATGACGAACCGGCGCGCCAAAGAACGCCATGATTGCATCGCCAATATACTTGTCGACAATTCCACCGTGAGCCATGATGATGTCGACCATAACCGAGAAGTATCTGTTCAGAGAGTTCACCAGCTCATCCGGACGCATCCCTTCGGATATCGTCGTGAAGCTTCGAATATCGGAGAACAGAACCGACAGTACGCGGTTGTCGCCCACGAGCATTGCTTCAGGATTTCTGAAGAACTGGTCGATCAGCTCCTGCGGAACGTACTTCTGGAAGATGTTGCGGATCCGGCTCTCCTTCTTCTGAGCGAGCACCGCCTGGAATGCATAGTTCTTGATCTGATTGTACGCTCGTTCGAGCTCCCCGATCATGATATTGAATGTGTGCGCAAGCGTACCGGTTTCGTCCCGGTACTCCACGGGTACCCGTTCGGTCAGATCATTCGAACTTATTATCTGACGCATGATGCGGATCATGTTGGACAGTGGATTGGTCAGATGGCGCGCAAAGAGCAGCAGCAGCAGGATCGCCGCAGCGGCGGCCCCGAGCACAATATAGAGTGTCGTATAGGTGATGCTGTTTACGTCCCGATAGAAGGTCTGTCGTTCCTCGGTCAGCAGGATGTACCACTTGAATGGCGGGAAAAAGAAACCTTCGGCAACCCGCTGAACACCCGCGATCGTCGGTGACAGCAATCCTGTCGGATGGTTCTTGTACAGCTCCAGCAGCTGAGCTTTCTCCTCAGGCTTGACTGTCACGGCCTTTGTGCTCATCTGCACATTGCCGTCCTGGTCGATTGCAAAAATAAGCTCGGTCTGACTGCGAACGATGCTCTGTGCAAATGTCGAAACACCGTTTTGCGCAGCCTGCACCATCATCGGATTGCCCGTCGCGTTTGCCTGAACCAGGAGGTTCCACTGACTCTCAGCGTACTTCTGCAGCTCAGACGCCTTGAAATCCAGAAACTCGCGAGCAATCCGTGTGACACCTGTTGATGCAACCGAGTAACTTGCCGCACCGGTAAGGACTATGGTGGTGATCATGATAGGGAGCACCACCAGGACGATTTTTGCCCGAACGCTCATGTCGGAATATTACAGCATATTCACTGAATGGACAAGGAATTAACTCTTCCCAGCCTCCGGCGCTGAACTATCATCGATCACAGCGATCGGTTCGGTCGGTTCAGGAGCCAGGCCGAGTGCGCGTCCGAGCACCCCTCCGATCAGGTCGTTCTTCTCCTTCTCGATCGCATTCGGATGTATCGCCGAAATCGGCGCGTGGTGTCCGCCCGCTCCGGTAATAATCGACACGTGCTTGACCGGGAAGAATTGGAGTGTTTCGGCGAACGGCGCGATGAGCCGTTCGAAGTTCTCAAGGATATACGCTGCCTGTCCTGCAATCGGTTCGCCGCCGACAATGGAGAGCGTCTTCTTCAGCTGATCAATCTCCGCCTGAGCCCGGCCGCGGATAGTTGCCGCCTGTGCCTTTGCACCAAGTATCATGCGTTCCTTCTCGGCGAGCGCCGGCGTCATGACTGAGGCGTCGTACTTGTGTCTGAGCATCTCGATTCCCTGCTTTTCGGCTTCGATCTGGCGCATAATACCGGCTACTTTCGCCTCCGCGTCACGGGAAGCCTGCTCAACTCCGATCGTCCGGCGCTGATTCTCAGTCTGCACCTTTACGCGCGTCTCTGCCTTGAGGCTTTCGAGCTCGTTCTCGAGGGTCCGCACCTGCACTTCACCGCGGCGCGCCTCCTGCTGCTCGACAGCAGCTGCCTGAGCATCCGCGCGTGCCTGCCGCGCCTTCGTCGCAGCCGACGCAGTCTCGATGCGCTTCAGCAGTGCAATGTACAGGTCCGGTTCGGTCACACCCTGCAACCGGTGATCATCCACATCGGCAATGTTCATCGTCGTGATTTCCAGTCCGATATTCTCCAGGTCCGACTTGCAGACATTGATCATCTTTGCGACAAGGGTGTCCTTATCCTTCATTACCTGCTCCGGTGTTATGGAGGCGATCGAGTCACGCAGATGTCCCTCGATGATGTCGCTCGCTACCTTGCGCAGCCGGTCGCCGTCCTCGGCAAGGCTCAGTACTCGGGTCACCGCTCGCCCCCGACCCGCTTCATTTGATGCAATGGCGAAGCTCACTGTAGCCTTTACGTTCAGCGGCACGACCCCGGCAGCAATCGCCGAATCTACCGTCACTTCAATTGTGTGGGGAGTAAGATTCAATTTCGAGAACTTATTCAGAAGCGGGATGATGAATGCCCGCCCGCCGCTCAGTGAACGGAACCCCTTCGCTGATCCCTTTCCGGAGACTATGCCGAGCTCGTTTCCGCCGACAATCTTCATTTTCGTCAGTAGCTGAATTATGACGGTGACAATAATCAGTCCAAGAAGTGTAACTACGAATACAATCATCGGGAGTTCTCCTTTTGCATGCCCGGCGCAGCCGCCGCCGCACTCGCGGCTTCCGAAAGCCGAAGTCGGGCTTCCGGGGTGCCGATGAACTCGCGAACATCAACACCAAGTG
>DATKUC010000232.1:0-8900 GCA_035530835.1 Spirochaetia bacterium | reverse complement strand
GTCGACGCGGCGCGCAAGTGCCTCGGCATCGGTAATGTAGTACCCGAGCTTGTTCTGCACCACGTACTCCATGTTGCCGCGCTCCTGGCCGTAGATGTACCTGGTGACGATGAGCGGTTTGCCGAGCATGAGCGCCTCGAGTACCGTCGCCGGCCCCGCTTTCGTGATCACAAGGTCCGCCATGTTCATCAGCTCATACATGAAGTCGACAAACTCGTATACCTTCGTGACCTGCTGCGGGTGTTTCGCCGCAACCCGGTCGGCGGCTCGCTTGAGCTCCGGATTTCTGCCGCAGACGAATGCGATTTCGACATCGACACAGTGTTTGCGAATTGCCCGCAGATAGTCTACGCTCCGTGTAATTCCCTCTCCGCCACCGGTTATCAGTATCATCCTGTGGCCGGGGGTGAAACCGAACTGCTTTTTGAGCTCGACAACCCGATCCGCGTCGAGAATGGTGTTGTACTTGCGATTCAGAACCGGCGGCAGAATCTTGAGCAATTCCGAAGGATACCGGTAACGGGTGTGTGCAACCCGTTTCGCCATTCCCGAGAATACGACCACCTGCATGAACTGGTGGAAGAACCAGATCGGGTGCACGGTGAAGGGGTCGGTCACAATGGTCAGGCACGGCATTTTTCGCCCGGTGCGGCGAAAGAAGCGGGCAATCGAGCGGATGAGCAGGAAGTGAACCACCACAATGCGGGTGATCTGCTTTTCTTCGATGAAGCGCTGGATATGTTTCCAGCTGTGATTCGTCATCGGCGCAGTCTGCAGATGCATGACCGGGCGCATACGGGTGAGCTCATACACGCCGGTCCACAGCAGCGGAAAACGGGAAGAGAGGTACATGTATCCTTTTTCCACGATCGAACGCTGAAACTTGTCCCCGCGCGGTATCCCATCAAGCAGATAGACTTCAACATCACCCGGCGCGCTTCGCTCTTTGATGGTGTCTGCCAGTGCCCGTGCTGCTGAGATGTGGCCGCCGCCAGTGGACAGGTAGAGGAAAAGCACACGTTCTTTCGGTATAGCGCCGATAGTATCCATCTGACTCCTGTCCGGATAGTTAAGATGATAGCCCGGCTTTGCCTGTCTGTCCAACCTGCGGCTCAGCCGTTCGGGTAGCTTGTTTCGATTGCGCGGAGAATTCGGTAGAACGTTCGGTTTATCGGAACTTCAACGCCGTACTGTTCCGATAGTGAGATGATGGTCCCGGCAAACAGATCGACCTCGGTCCGCCGCCCTGCCTCGACGTCCTGCAGCATGGAAGTCTTGCCGCCGGGCGCAAGCGTTTCAAGCGTCTTCTGCCAGCCGGCGATGTCCTGTTCGCGCAGCCCGATCCCCGCCTTTGCCGAGAGTGCCACCACCTCTCGCATGGCGGCATTCATCAGCTCCCGCGCGTCTCCGGGGTGCTGGAATGCGCCGTAGGGCGCGCGAAGAATTGCCGATGCCTGATTGATGCCCACGTTCACCATGAACTTCCACCAGAGAGTCCGGCGAATGTCATCGGCGACCACAGATGGGATTCCGCAGGTGTCGAGAAACTGCCCGATCGCGTTGAGCATTGGCCGTTGATCCACGTCTGCCGCATCCGGATTCGCTCCGAGGTGTATGGTGCCGCGGTTTGCGTACCTGATCTCACCATGCTCCCGTACCGAATCGATGCCGACAATCATCGCGGGCAGTACGTGCCGGGCGCCGAAGCGGGTTCCGATCGTCCCTTCGCTCGATATCCCATTCAGGAGTGAAAGTATCATCGTGTGAGGTCCCACTGCAGGCGCAGCGAGATCAAGCGCAGCATCCAGGTCGTAGGATTTGGTGGCGATGATGATGAGGTCGACAGGCGCGGCGTCAGTAACTGTGTGAACCGGAAACCTGAATAGTTCACCGTTGACGAGGATTCCCTGTGCTTCGTACCGTTTTGCCCGTTCACCGTCGGCAAACACTGACACCGCCCCGGGCATCTTCTGTTGGATCATCGATCCAATCGATGCGCCGACGGCTCCCACACCGACTATTGCCGCAGTTCGGATTGCGTAGCTTTCCACCCACCTGTCTCCCGTTGAAGCGTTTCTGCCGACCGACAGTATACACAGTTAGTGGAGGTGTGTGGTGATGAAAACGTGTAACCGGGATCAGTTTCTCGATCTGCTTGATCGGATCTCGCGCGGACTCGTCGCTCTGTATCTCGCGCTGCTGTGCTCCAATCTGGTCTGCCTGTCGCGACGAACGCTGCAGACACTTGCCTGCCTTGGTGCATTCGCACGCAATCAGGCAGACTCAGGTTGCATATGCCGGGCGGCCGGTCCGGTACGCGACGTTTGCGCGTTGCTCCTCTGTGCGGAGGCGATCGGTGGTGAGTCCTTTGCACCTGTCTGCGAATCGATCCTTGCCGACTGCAGGGCGATGCTTGCGTTCATCCGCAGCGCGGAGGGACCTCAGGGCGCTTTCTGCATGAATTGCTGCTCGCCAGAAGGGCCCGTCGGCTTCGCCGCCGAAAACGCGGAGCACGAAAGTACTATTCAGCCCGTACGAAATGCGGTACATTCGGTTTCATGAAAATTGAAGACAAGACGGTAGTTACCATTGATTACACGCTGACAGACGACGGCGGTGAAGTCATTGATACCTCGGAGGGGGAGGAGCCACTTTCCTACCTTCACGGAGCCGGCAACATTGTCGTGGGGCTTGAACGTGCTCTTGAAGGCAAGACGAGCGGAGATCACCTGAAAGTTGACGTCCTTCCGGAAGATGGTTACGGCGCGCATGACGATGAACTGGTGTTCCAGATTCCGAAGGATCGGCTGCCGCAGGACGAACCGCTCGAGGCGGGGATGCAGTTTCATGCCGAGACCCCCGACGGCAACCGTGTACTCACACTAACCGGCATATCGGATAGCGAGGCAACGCTCGACGGAAACCATCCGCTGGCGGGGCAGACCCTCCACTTCGAAGTGCATGTTCGCGACGTACGCAAAGCTACAGCGGAGGAGCTGTCCCATGGCCACACGCACGATGGCGGTGACCATCATCATCACTGAGCGCGGCTAGTGGATTCGGGCGCCCAGCGTTACTGAAAGCGTAGCGAGCGCGTTGTTCGTGTATCCGCTTAAGCTGTTCGTCCACGCACCATTCGTATTTGTGTACTGCGAAGTGCCCGAAGCGGTTCCGCCGATGAAGCGTGCGCTGATGAACGCTTCAGCGCCCGTTGTCAGTGCCACCCCTGTTTGCAGTGACGCATCGAGTATCGACCCTTCAAACTGAAAATTCGCACCATTGAAAAGCGCCGAGCTTGCGTAGAATCCATCGACCGTGCTCTGCACGAAGAACCCACCGTCCGACTGGTAGCGCGCGTGAACCTTCAGGATTGGCACGATGCCGAGATTCTGACTCACCGTCAACTGCGTCCCCGCTCCGTTTTCAAAGCGAATCGATGCGTTTCGCAGTTGCAGCGAAGCTCCCGCGCCGAAAATCCAATTCCTCGTATCCACGAAATCGTACAGGTAGCTCACCCGCCAGAACGGAAATGAGTAGGTCACGTTGACCGGAGTGCCCGCCGTAAATGTGGTTGAATCAATCGTAAAGGACTGTCCGGCCGGAACAACTGTCTGTGTCTGCAGAAGCAGCGGCTGATAGACGAAGATGATGTGATTTCGCTTTGCGAGACTGAGATCGACCGAGTAGCGAGTGTAGGGAAAGAGGATCTCCTCGCCGCCCTGCGTCACGTAGTTGAAACTCGATCCGCCAGTTCCGATCTGAATGGTGTTCACCAGCACCTTGATGAACCCGAGCTCCGCGCCCGCCGTGATAGTGTAGTAGGATCCCGGCGGCGTAATGACCGTCTGCGACCACGGACTCTGGGCGGCAGCAGGTATGATCGCAGCCGCCGTGGCAAATATCGCGGCAAATGCCGCCAAACGTAAGTTTTTCATCGCTCCTCCATCTTATCCTAAGAATACACTATTTGGACTATGTATGGTTAGGCCAGACCGGGAGCGCTCATGACGAGCGGAAGATAGCCCTTGCGCCTATGGTCGATGCCATGTTCGCCGCTGATGGTTCCACGAGCAGCGTCAGGGGAACCTGCTTCCGTAGGTGCACGCAGGCTGAATGTCGATCCTCCGTCGACACACAGTCTCTCTATTGCATCCATATCACGCTCGACCGACGTGGGCGTTATCCGCCCCTCGGTGCCGATGCGGGGTATGAGCGCAATCGCTGACTCAACATCCGGGAAGAGCGATAGCAGCGTTGCGCACTGGTCGGTAACCACACCAGGTTCGACCATCGCCCCGCGGAGTGATCGGGATGTGCAGTTCATTTGCGAGCCGTACAATCTGAACGACCTCATCGCGAGTTGACGGGAAGGCAACCGCCTCAGGTGGTCGTGCCGGGCTGTCCTCGGCGAACTTGTCTCTTGCGTGCCGGCTGAGCTTCGCTGCACTCGCGGCATCCGCTCCATCGGCCGCAGGCAGAACGTTCTCTGCTCCGCATATTCGCCGCAGCTCGTCGAGCACCCGCTCATCGACCTTACCATATCGCTGTTCACCACCCAATTTGCGCCTGTGCGGTTCATTTTAGCAGCTGCGAAGACCGGAACGAAGCTCTCTGCAGACAAGGCTTTCCTCCATCTACGCGGCTATTCTGCCAGCTCCGTGGATAGACAGTTGCAGGCTGCAACTCCCGGTCTCTGGCACGCCTGCCAGTTGTGCCGTATTCGAAGTAGATAAGGCAAGTTACCGAGGCCGGCGCTATAGATCATCCGCGCGCAGGTGGGAATGACGTTCCGTGCATGCCGACCCCATTTGCCCAGGAGCCAGGCGGCTGCCGTGTCGTAGCTGTCGTCGGTGCGGCCGCCGGAAAGATGTACGACCGGAGCGTCGATAACGATCGATTCCAATCCACCCTCTTCTGCCGCGTAACAGATATCCGTTCCGTAGCAGTGGAAACCAGGATTCTCCGGATCAAAACGGATTGCAGAACTCCTTCTCAGGAATATTACATGTTCGTCGATCGACATAACCTTGGCGGGGAGGGGAAGCCAGCGCAGATGCCCATGCGGATCGCGCACGTGACCTGCAAAACCACCATTTGGGCGAATCCCGACGAGTCCGACAATCGCTGTTTCCCTCGAGAGTCCGTGCAGTATGTCGGTGACTCTTTCGTACCAGGAAACGGGAAAGATCACGTCCTGGTGCGCGAGCATGACCCAGTCGCCGTGCGCCTGCCCTATGCCGTTGTTCAGCGCAGTCGCAGCATTCCATCCCATGGAGTCGGCGCGAACAGGGATGTACTCTATTGAGCTTCGCGGGTCCTGAATCGAAAGTGACTGCTTGAACTGCGCATACAGAGCGTCGCTATTGACAAGTGTCACCGCACTCAGAGTCATCGGCATGCCCCCACAATTCTGCTACTGCAGATAATGGACAATCGTGCGCTCAACGTTCATCGACCAATGGTAATCACCAGCGTCCCGATAACGAAAATATTCGTCAAGTACCCACGAATTGAAATGTCGTGTTATAATCACTTTAAAACGTAGATCACTGAAAGTCACCCGTCTCCGCCTCTCAGCCAAGTTACTCGTATTCTACTTCCGATCTCGGATTGCATCTCTCAGATCACGCAACTTGAGTTTTTCAGCCACGGTGAGGTTGAAGAATGAAAGAAAGCATATCGTCTTTCGTGGTACTGATCGAGCGCGCAGTTCCCGGATTACCGACATCGTCCAGTTCCTGCGACGGTAAGCGTCCATACGTCGACGTACACCCAGATCATTTCACTATTGCACCTCAACAGGTTCGCGCGCCAGTCGTGGCGATTCACCCGATTGGACCGTCCGCCATTGCCCTATCCGGACGTAACGAAGACCCTACACAATGGAGCTATACTGAAAGGATGTCAAATATATCTCAAAGGAGCGAATTTATGAATGAAAAATCAACAAAAGTACACGTGCGCAAGCCGGCTTCTGCGGTTCCCACCATTTATGATTGCTCGGCTTTTTGGGCATTCATCGCGAGGGAAAAAAACCGGGCGAATCGGAACGGGGGATTCTTCTCCGTTGTTTGCTTTAACTTGAGCGATCTGCCTCAGGGCACAAGGAAATCCGCTGATTTCCTTCGCATCGTAGCCGGGGAGATGCGCTCCGTCGACATTATCGGCTGGCTGAACGACGACTGGATCGGGGTGGTGCTTCCTTCGACGCCACACAAGGGTGCCGAGCAGTTCGCCCAGAGAATAGATGCCACTGACCACCACAAGACACCGCCTAATCAGATAATCAACACCTACCCCGAACACTGGCAACTTGAGAACTCGGAGCGGAGAGCTGCCATGCAGGCACCTGCGGACTCCTCACGAAAACGGGTCGGCATCTTCCTCTGGATTGTTGCAATTATCGTCGCGGGAGCTGGTTTCTCCGCATGCGGGAACATCGCTGTATCTCAGACGGACTCCGAAGCGGGGGTGACGGTGACGTTTGGTGCATCGACGTACGGCGCGCCGGAACTCGGATTCGCCTCATCGGATGTCTCAATTTCGAAAGGGCAGGTTCTGAACGTGTCAACATCGAATCCGGAGCTTCGAGACCTCCCAAATTGGAGCTGGTACGTGAACAACGTGCGGGACGACACCCAGTCTTCAGCTACATTCAGCTGGGACACGACTGTCTGTTCTCCCGGTCAGTACATCATCAGCGCCGCGGTCGTGTATGCGGATTTGAGGCTTTCCGGATCATTCCGCGTTACCGTCCGCGATATCGGCGGTGTGTGATGAAGCCGCTCCGTCTGCTCTCTGCGGGAACGGTACTGATCGCACTCCTTGCGTGCGGGAATCCGTTTGACGGTCCAACGCGCGGTGATCGGGAAAATGGCACGCTCATTGTCCATATGGGCAGCAACGCAAGAACTGTCGTTCACGATTTCAGCGCGGATGTCGACTCAGTCGATATTGTGCTGTCGAGTCGGGAGGGGTACGACTCGCTCTCCGGGACCATAACGCTCCCGGATAGCAGCTGCACGTTCGAAGCGGTTGCTGCGGGGAGCTGGGATATCAGCGTGACCGCAAAGAAAGAGGGTGCTGCGATCGGAGCAGGCACCATACTCAACCGGATGATCGCCTCCGGTACAACTGCGGAAGTCACGGTCCCGGTGGATTTTCCACCCGGGAGCGGAACAGGCGATATGTCGCTCACGGTTCAGTATCCGTCGGATACGGGGATCGATTACGTCGAAGGGACGATCGGCAATCTGACCATCGTACCTCAACCCGAACTTGCCGGCAGCGACTACCAGGCGACCTTTTCCGCCAGCGGACTTCCCGCCGGCTACGACCAGGACCTGCTCCTGACGTTCAGGCGTGGCGGTGCCTCGGGCACGAGTGCCGGACATTTTCTGGAGTCGGTCAACATCTGGAGCGGGTTCACCAGTGACCGGTGGATCAATTCAAGCGGTGAGCTTGTTTCGGTGCGATTGTTCACCGCCAATGAGTTTCTCGACAACACCTCCCGGCTCGCCGACTTGCAGCTTTCAGCGGGCACCATAACATTCGATCCCGATACACTGGCCTACGATGCGGTAAGCGAAGTGGATGAGAACACTATCACGCCGACAGCCGCGGTGAGCGGGCAGTACATCCGTTACCGTCTGAATGGCGGCAGCTGGAATGAGATATCCACAGGCACGACCTCAGCACCAATGACCCTCGGCCTCGAAACCAACAGCATCGAAATCAGCGTCAGTGCTCCGGATCGCGAATCAACTCGCACATACGTCGTCACGGTCCGCAAGGGGCACCGGGTGACCTACAACGGGAACGGAAGCAGCCAGGGCGGAGTGCCTCTCGACCAGGCCATCTATATTCAGGGGCAATCGGTGATCGCCGAGTATCCCGGATCGCTTGCTGCTGAGGGCTACGACTTCTCCAGCTGGAATACTGCGCCCGCAGGAACAGGCAGCGCCATAGAGCCCGGACAGTCTTTCGTGATGAGCAATTCTTCGGTGACGCTGTACGCACAATGGCAGGTTCTGACTCCAACTTTCTCGCTTCCCGGAGGCACCTATGCGAGCGGTCAGACCGTCGACATCTCCTGCGGAACAGCGGGTGCCGTGATTCGCTACACGACCGACGGCACTGATCCTACGCCGACACACGGAACAGTCGGTACGTCGGTCGTCATCGATTCGACTGCATCGCTGAAGGCACTCGCATACGAGACGGACCACCCGCAGAGCGTGGTCGCTCAGGTTGACTACGTGATCACTTCGATCCTGACCGTCGGCTTCACGATGCTCTATCCGGGGTCTCAGGTCATTTCATTTGCGTCAACTGATGTAATCGTTCCGCGGGGTCAGACGCTCGTGCTGAACACTACGAACAGCACCCTCGCAGCGCTTTCCGGTTGGAAGTGGTACGTCAACGTAGTACAGGATACGACGCAGACATCCTCCACCTTTAGCTGGTCAACGACCGGTCTGCAGCCGGGGCAGTACATCGTCAGCGTAACAGTCGTGTACGAGGGGGTGAAGTATTCCGGTTCGTTACGGGCGACCGTAACGTTCTGAGAGAGGTGATGTGATGACAAAAAAACTTGCACTCATCGGAGCCGTGCTGCTGACGATGTTGGCATGCGGCAGCCCGTTTGATGGTCTCCATCGGAATGAGAAGGGTGCTGGAGTGCTCGTCATCCGACTGGGTGCTAACGCACGCACGGTTGTCCATGACTTCAGCACGGACATCGATCAGGTGGACATTGTGCTGACAAGCAAGGATGGATACGCGACGAAGAACGGAACTGTTGTGCTTCCGCAGACAAGCCACACTTTCGAATCGATCGAAGCGGGAACCTGGGATATCCGAGTGACCGCGAGGAATGGGGAGGCAGCTATCGGCACCGG
>DATKUC010000231.1:0-2367 GCA_035530835.1 Spirochaetia bacterium | reverse complement strand
TTCCCTGGTCGAATACCGTTGCGAAGTTGTCCAGATGGTGCACCCGGGCGAACGCCGAGATCCTCTCCAGTATCCCGATAAGCTGCGACTTCACCTCATCCTCGCCAGCGACCGTACCGCCGTAACCGGGCGAGTCGGGTGAGATGCGGCCATAGGTAACCCGCCATATCCTCCTGTCGGAACGGTCGCGATCGCCCACCTCCCAGCGACCTTCCCAGTAGTCGGACGCATGCGGTTTGACAGCCTCGATGATCCATCTGCCGCCACCGCCGGTAAAGCCTGCGAGCATTCGATCCGCCACCTTTTCGTTTCCGAGCATTACGCCATCCGAGGGAGCGTATACCATGCGAAGGGCAGTAATCCCCTCCTGTTTCATTCGCAGGAACCACGCTGAAGGATCGGCCGCATACGATTCCTCGGCCCATTCACTGCCCGTTGCTTTCAGATCGACAAATCTGACGTGCTCACAGAATCCGAACGTGCTGTTGCCCGGATAGAAGTGGTCGGCATTGATTTGCGGATCACCGCGCAGGCGGGAATTGCCCCAGGTGATAAGAGCGACGATCTGAGCTATGGCAGTTTGCATTGGACCTCCGAACTGCAGCAACCACGTTTGAAGCGCTTCATTGCGGTCACTGAAGGAAACTCAGGTGACCTCTCAGTAGTGCATAACCGACGAAGGCAAAGGTGTCGAGCAGTGTATGAGCAATTATCAGGGGCCCAACTCTCCTGAAGCGTACAAAGAAGAGAGCAAAGACCAACCCCATTACCACGTTCCCGATGAATCCGCCGAAGCCCTGATAGAGATGGTAGCTGCCGCGAAGAATGGCGCTGGTAGCGATGATCAGCTGCACGCTCCAACCGAGCTCTTCCAATCTGGTTACCAGATATCCGACCACGACTACCTCTTCGAGCAGTGCATTTTCGACCGCCGAGAGCAGCAGCACGGGTACGGTCCACCAGACAAACGGAAGCGCCTCGGGCACAACTGTAGTGTTGATGCCCACCGCGTGAGATGCGAAGTAGAACGCAAGTCCGGGGATGCCGATGGCCGCCGCGAGGAGGAACCCTGTACCCGTGTCACGACCCACGCGGTGATGGCTCAGGCCGAGCCGGTCCGGCTGCCGCAACGCCGGCCCCCGCGCCGGTTCCCGATCCCGGTGTAGAAGGTGGAGCGCCAGGAACGCAGGTACCATTCCGAAGAAAATCTGCAGGAGCTGAAAGGAGAGATCCAGCCATGGGCGGTTTGCGGCATGAGTGGGATTGAGAACCGTCGACTGTGCGGCCAGCGGCTTTCCGGCTGTGAGCTTGCCGATAAGGTCCACAATTGAATAGAAGGCGCTTCGTCCAAGGGAAACACCGAGCACCAGAAGGATCTCAATGCGCAGCGCGCGCCGCTTCTGTTCTTCCATAGATTACTTCATGCTACAGTTCCGGAATCGGCTCTACGCTTCGACTTCAACACCCTTCCAGAAGGCCACATAGCTAGCTACCTGTTTCGCCGCATCTTTCGGCACCGGATAGTACCAGGCAGCGTCCGTGTTCACCTCTCCGTTTACCGCTATCGAATAGTAACTCGCGACACCCTTCCACGGACAGGTCGTGTGCGTCTGAGTCTGCTGGAAATACTCACGCTTAACTGCTTCCGGCGGGAAGTAATGATTCCCTTCAATCACTATCGTCTTCTCGCTTTCGGCGAGAACCGTCCCGTTCCAGGTTGCCTTTGCCATTGTCTGCTCCTCACAGTAAAGATACTTCAATTGCGCGCAGATGTCGGCATGGTTGCAACTTGCGTCCACCTCGTCGAAAATGCTCTCAAGGATGGATACACCGCATGATCGATCTGAATCGTCACTACGCCGAACGTCTTGACCGGGATGATGAACTTGCGCCCCTGCGGGAACAATTTGTGATTGCCGATGAGGAGCTGCTCTATATGGACGGCAACTCACTTGGACGGTTGCCACGCAAAGCTGCGTCGAGGGCACTTGCACTTATCGACCATGAATGGGGCGAAGAACTCATTGGCGGCTGGAACGGAGGATGGTATGAAGCGCCGCTCCGGGTTGGCGACACAATCGGATCGCTCATTGGTGCTGCGGCAGGACAGGTCGCGGTAACCGATTCCACTTCGGTGAATCTCTACAAACTGGTGATTGCAGCTCTGCGCCTCCGTCCGGGACGCCACCGCATCGTAACCGATACGCTCAACTTCCCGAGCGACTACTACATCATTCAGAGCGCGATCGATCTCCTTTCCGCCGGGCACGATCTTGTACGTGCAGCCTCTCGTGACGGTGGCGTGACTCCGGATCTGGATGAGCTTGTTCGTTCGATCGACTCGGATACCGCGCTCATCGTGCTCTC
>DATKUC010000230.1:0-6093 GCA_035530835.1 Spirochaetia bacterium | reverse complement strand
GGATCGTTTTGTCATCGCTTTTCCCTCCTGATGTCACCCATAGACTGAATGACTAACTAACTGTTACTAATTCTTAGAACGATTCATTGTAGCTGTCAAGGTAATAATCCTGACAATTTACATGCTATTTTCAAAGTGAGGAGTTTTTCCGATGAAATTGATCGAAATACTGACCGCCATCTCAGAAGAGACCTCCTTCGAGGTTGTCGCTCACCACTGGGAGGAATCGATGTCCTCCCGGCCCCAGGGGGTACCGCTGTTCCTCCGGCCTGAAACAGTAGATGCAAACTGCGCTCTTGCCGGAATCGACAGGCAGGCGCGGGAAGATCTGCTTCGGTGTGCCGAACAGGTGCTGGCTTCCGATTCGCTCACGGCACTCGCGTGGCACTGTCACGAGATTGTCTTCACCTATCCGGATTCCGGACGCCTTGAAGGGTGGCCGACTTTCGAGCGGTCACTTGGCGGGCTGCACGACGTATTCTACCTGCTGGTAGGCCTCGCAGTGGCACCGCGCATCAGGGAGATTCACGAAAGTCTTCAAGTCCCTGCCGAAATCACCCGGCAGACAGTGACCATTGCTGCTTCGTTTCTCGACAGATACCGCGGAGGGCACGACGGTCGAACCGGCGTGTTCAAGACCGAGCTCTGGTGGCTGCGGAACTACCCGAATGGAAGTCTCTTTCGGATCGGCCGCTTCGAGTATCGCCACTACCAGTTCAAAGGACCGGTTCGCGTGTTCCGCAACGATGAAGCAGGTACAACCGTAGCACTTGCAGAAGAGGGCATCCGGTTCGACAGCCACGGCTACATCGACGGGCTCGACGGACAGAACGATCCTGATGGTTGGACGGCGCACCTGAGCATGACCGATACAGAAGCGCGCGGGTTTGCGATCTCGCCGTTGGGTCACGCGATTCGCGAAGAGGTAGTGCTCGACAGATCAAGATGGCGGGAAGCGATCGTCTCCGGACAGACCTATTTGCTTGACGTTCACATTCCCAGCGGCGGAAAGATGGAGCTCGACTCGGTCATTTCATCGCTCAGACTAGCGGCTGAGTTCTTTTCGACACATCTTGGCGGAAAGGAGTTCGCGGGGTTCGGCTGTGATTCGTGGATATTCAGCCCCTATCTCGAACGGATCTTCGATGCATCGGCAAATCTCGTTCGCCTCATCAGGGAGGTCTACCTCTGTCCGCTTCCCTCGAGCCGAACCGACGGATTGTTCTTCATATTTGGCGACGACCGATATAACAGAGGGTCGGTCGATTACGCCGAGATCTCGGCTCGGCAGCCGCGTACCAGATTACAGGCCGGCATTCGGGAGTTCATCCTGAGAGAGCGGATCTGGCGCGCCGGCGGCATGTTCATCATGAAGGAGGATCTCCCGCGGCTCGGCTCGCAAGTGTACCGATCCAGCTGGCCGCCGGAGGGTATGCACACTGTCAGTTGATCCACCACTCCGGATGCAGGAAGGGGAAAAACCTGCTTGTTGCACCGGGAGCGTCAGAATATTCTCTCAAAAATCGAGGAACAGATGAACAACAACATTAATATCATTCCGATGCCTGCACACATTGAGTTCTCAACCGGACAGTTCGTCCTTACCGGACGAGTCACCATTGAAGCTTCGGCTGAAGCGTCGAATGCCGCATCTCAGCTTTCAGCGCTCCTGAAAGGAGCCTCCGGACTCGCTGTGGAAACTTTACCGACGGCGGGTACCTCCCGTGCGAGTGATAAGCGGCCGGGCGAGGGATCTGTCATCCGGATGGTGAACGCGAAACCCGGTGAGCTTCGCCACGAGGAGTACCGGCTCGAAATCTCATCAAATGCGATTCTGATCACTGCGTCACCTGACGGATTCGTACCCGCAGTGCAATCGCTGCGTCACATGCTTCCGGCTGAGAGTGAAGGCGAACAGGCAGGGCATCAGGCAGTCGCGCTGCCCTGCCTCACCATCGCCGATGCACCCCGGTTCGGCTGGCGGGGTCTGCACTTCGACGTGTCGCGCCACTTTTTCCCGGTGGAAGACATAAAGCGTATCCTTGACCTTCTCTGCCTCTACAAACTCAACCGGTTCCACTGGCACCTCACCGACGACCAGGGCTGGAGAATCCAGATAATGAGTCATCCCGAACTGACAAATGTCGGTGCCTGGCGCACCGGGAAGGACGGGAATCGGTACGGAGGCTACTATACGCACGATGATGTGCGGAGTGTCCTTGCGTACGCCGCCGAACGGAATATCACGGTTATCCCGGAGATCGAAGTTCCCGGACATGCGGTTGCGGCCATCGCAGCATATCCGCACCTCTCCTGCCGCAAAGAGCCGGTTGAAGTGTGGACGGGCGGCGGCATTTCGAAGGAGGTCTTCTGCGCGGGAAAGGAGGAGACATTCTCATTCGTCTTCGATGTCCTTGACGAGGTTGCCGAACTGTTCCATTCGCCACTCATTCACATTGGCGGAGACGAATGTCCGAAGGATCGGTGGAAGGAGTGTCCGGAGTGTCAGGCACGCATCCGCGCCGAAGGGCTGAAGGACGAAGAGGAGCTTCAAAGCTATTTCATCAGGCGGGTGGAACAGCATCTGGCAAAACGGGGAAAGCGCATCGTCGGATGGGACGAAATCCTTGAAGGAGGACTCGCACCGGACGCGACCGTCATGTCCTGGCGCGGAGTAGAGGGCGGAATTGCCGCGGCTCGGGCGCACCACGACGTTATCATGAGCCCGACGAGCCACTGCTACTTCGACTATCGTCAGTCGGCCAATCCCGGTGAGCTCGGACCGTCTCACTTCAGTCCGCCGGTTACCACCGTCGGCAAGGTGTACCAGTTTGATCCAATCCCGAAAGAGCTCGCCGGTGAGGAACACAAATACATTCTCGGTGGGCAGGCGAACCTCTGGACGGAAGACGTTCCGACGCTCGATCGCGCCGAGTACATGCTCATGCCAAGACTTGCGGCACTGGCCGAGGCGCTCTGGTCACCACAGTCAGTACGGGATTGGGATTCATTTCGGGCCCGCCTGAGTGCCCAGGCGGGCAGGCTCGATGCAATGGGGATTCACTACTGCCACATACTGGAGAGCATGTAGCCTAGTCCTCCGGTCAACCCGCAACTGCTGTAATCATCCTCTCCCGCCGGCATCGTCCTGTCGATGCCGGCAATGTCGACCGGCTCGGGAATCGTCACCTATTGACAATTGATTACCGGCACCATAATAATTACGAACAGTAAGTAATTGAATATGAGATCATTGCATGTCGGCGGTACTGCAAATGCAAATTTGCAGAACAGGATAAACATCTCCATCATCTTCAACTACCTCAGAGAGAGCGGTCCGCTCTATCGTGCCCAGATCGCGAAGCACCTGCGGCTGAGTGCACCTGCGGTTTCCCGCGCTATCGAGTCCCTTATCGATGAGGGCTACGTGCTCGAAACCGAGAAGGTGCGCATTGAAAACGGCAGGAAAGCGGCCCGCCTGTCGGTCAACTCCGAAAAAGGTTACGTCATCGCGGTGGACCTGATGCGCAAACCGATCAGAATCGCGGTGTCGGATTTCAGTGCTACGATCCTCGCAGAATATGACTGTTTCGAGATGAAGGACGAGATCGACGTCGAGGCGCTCCTCGTCGAGGAGATCAGACGTGTATGCCGGCTTGGCCGGAACCCTGCCGATCTGACCGCAATCTGCATCGGCATTCCGGCAGTTGTGGACGCAAGCGGCTCGATCACCAGCGCCTATCTCTACAGCAATCTCCACAACAAGGATCTGAACCTCGCGCTGGGAAAGGTGTTCAATGTCCCGGTCTTCATCGAGAATGTGGCAAACCTTTCGGCGCTGGCTGAATCGACCTACGGCGCGGGCGTAGGCGTCGACAACTTCGTCTTCATCGAGGTAAGTAACGGCATCGGAGCCGGTGTGATTATCGACCGGAACCTCTACCGCGGCAAACACGGTGGTGCCGGGGAGATCGGCTACTCGATAACCGGCCGGGAGAGTCTCGGCTACCAGGGCAATAGCAAGGGATTCCTGGAGAACTATGCATCGATCGAGGCACTTCGCGACAAGGCGATCGATGCGGTTGGGCGTAACGGCAAATCCCTCATGCTTGCGCTCGCCGGCGGGGAGGCCGCGGCAATTACTCCGGCTGTTGTGTGTCTCGCGGCAATGCAGGGAGACGAACCGGCGATTGAAGTGGTGACCGAAATTGCGGAACTCCTAGCGGTGACCCTGTCGAACATGTCGGTTGTGCTCGACCCTGAGCGCATCATCGTGGGAGGAGATATCTGCAAACTCCCCGGTACCGAGGAGCTTTTTCTCGCTCCCCTTCGCAGAATGCTGGGTCGCATCATTCCCTTCGAGGCACCGCAAATTGTACGGTCGGAACTTCATGAAAAAGCTGTGGTAGTTGGAGCAACGCATATGGCAGTTGAGTCTCTTCTTGTCGGCATGTATCCCTACAAGATTCAGGCGCGACAGTGAGTGCGCTCGAAGATCTGAGCCGGAACGTGCTCTATTGCGGCGACGGAACACTCGAAGGTTCGGCCGCCTACCTTTCGGCAGTCATGGACCACTTTGGAATCCACTTCAATCATGTTCCACCTGACCGGAGCATCAACGAAAGCTTCGGCAGATTCGTCCGTTCTGCGGAAAGGAGCTCGCACTCGCTCATTGTGCTGAGTGACTATCCGGCAGCAGCGATAGACCTGCAGATTCAGCGCAGGATCGCTGACCTGGTAGCGGGCGGTTGCGGGCTGCTCATGATCGGCGGATGGAGCTCCTTCCACGGCGTCGACGGATACTACGACGGTACGCTGATCGGTGAGCTTCTTCCGGTGGAGATTGCCACTGACGATGACAGGCTGAACACGAGCAGCCCCTGTCTCGTTGTGAAGGAAATGGACCATCCGGTTATCGATGGGCTTCCCCTGGGCCAGCCGCCAAGCATCGCCGGACTCAACAGGGTGTCGGCGCGGAAGAATTCCCGGAAGGTGCTGAGCGCGGCAATCATCAACACAGGACTCAACGAACGCGGTGAAATAGTGACCGCGGAGCGCGAACGGCTGCCGCTTCTGGTCTTTGGTTCACACGAAAAGGGGAGAACCGCGGCGTACGCATCGGATGTCGCACCGCACTGGGCCGGAGGATTCATCGACTGGGGTGAAGAGAGGATTCAATCCGGTTCGGGTTCGGCGAAGGTTGAGATAGGACTCACCTACGCGACCTTCTTTCGGAACCTTCTGCTCTGGACAAGCGAACCGAGTGCGGGAGATTCTGGCGCGCTGTGAGGTGGAATCGTGAATATAACAGATCGACGCTACAAAGGGTTTGCACTCGTCGAGGAGATGCTCGAAACCTCCGGCGTGGTCGGACAGCTCTCTGTCCCTGACATCCAATCGGTCAGTGAGGCGATAAAATACCCGGATGTTCTCCTTACCGGAGAGGGTTCTTCGCGGATATTTCCGGCAAAGAAGACGATCTACGATGCTCACCGACTGCGCTACAACGAACGAATCTACTCCGATGCGGCGACCCAGGCACTCGAATACGACCTTTCGCGAACGACAGTATTTGTTGCATCGAACTCCGGACGGACGAATGAGTGCGTACGTCTGCTCACCGAGCTGAAGAGCCGGGGACACGACTCCACGGTCGGAATTGTGGCAAATGACAGGACTCCCGTCGTCCAGCTGGCCGACCGCGGTTACCTGCTGACTTGCCGCAAGGAAAACGCTGTTGCGGCAACGAAATCGGTTGTCGAACAGGCGCTCTTCTACGATATCCTGTTTCGCGCACGGAACAGTCGACCTGTTCCCGACCTCGCGCGCCTGAGTGAACTACTGCGGGAGACGATGCGCGCCGCAGTTCCTCCATCCATGATAGAGGCGATGGCGGCCGCGGGTACGGTATATTTCGCCGGTCGCAACGACGGTGTGGCTGAAGAGCTCACGCTCAAGACCAACGAAATAACCCGCAAGAAATCTGATTTCCTCGAAGGAACATACGCTGTCCACGGAATCGAGGAAGTGATGGACAATCGGGACGTCGTCATCATCATCGATCCGTTCCCCGAAGAAGAGGCAAAGTTCTCT
>DATKUC010000229.1:0-5251 GCA_035530835.1 Spirochaetia bacterium | reverse complement strand
CATGCCGATGATATCGACGTGGTAGTGATTGATGACCGGACGGACAGGGCGGCGTTCGCCCGCCTGCCGTTTGAAGTGATTATTGCGGAACCTGCATCAGGCTCAACGCCTGCAGGTTCACCGACGAGCTGAACAGGAGGATGTGCAGGTGAGTTTTGTCGACGAAATGTTTGGGCTGAACGATGTCCGGGCAGTGATAACAGGCGGTGCGGGAGTTATTCCGGGCGCCATGGCAGAGGCCCTCGTGAATGCCGGCGCAAAGGTTGCTCTCTGGGGAAGGGGCGTGAGCCACCCGGTGGATGAAGCTGTCCGATCGCTCGCCGAGCGGACGGGCCGGGCGGATGCGATCGTGGGTGTCACCGTGGACACCGGAGATGAGGAATCGGTGCGCGCGGCTCTGACGGAAACCGAGCAGAAGATGGGGCAGCCGAACCTTCTGGTAAACGGCGTCGGCGGCAACCGGGGAAAGGCACCTTTTATCGAGATGGACCTCGCTATCTTCGAGGAAGTGGTGAAGCTCAATATCATGGCGGGTGTCGTCATTCCTACGAAGGTGTTTGCGTCCTACTGGATTGAGAAGAAGATTGAAGCGTCGATCATCAACATATCTTCGATGAGCTCCTATATTCCACTTTCCGGCGTCTGGGCGTACGACGCGTCAAAATCTGCGGTGCTGAATCTGACGATGGCTACGGCAAAAGAGTTTGCGCCATATGGAATCCGGGTGAACGGCATTGCTCCCGGTTTCTTCGTAGGTCACCAGAACCGTGCACTTCTGGTCAAGAATGAAGCGACCGGCGAACTTACCGAGCGGGGCGCCGCGGTTATTGCCCATACGCCGTTTGGCCGGTTCGGCAACTTCGCGGATCTGCGCGGCGTAACGGTCTTCCTCGCTGCACATGCGGCATCCTCGTTCATAACCGGCGTCACCATTCCGGTTGACGGCGGATATCTCGTCCAGAATATTTAAGGAGTGAACCGAGTGAAGGCTTTTCTTGACGATCAGGATTTCTTGCTCGACACGAAGGTCGCGCAGGAACTCTATCACGATTACGCAAAGTCGATGCCGATCTTCGACTATCATTGCCATCTTCCGCCAGCTCAAATTGCCGAGGACCACCGGTTTGCGAACCTGACTGAAGCGTGGCTCGGCGGCGACCACTACAAGTGGCGTGCGATGCGGACGAATGGAGTGCCTGAGGCGAAGGTTACCGGCAGCGCGACGGATCGCGAAAAGTTCCAGGCGTGGGCGGAGACCGTGCCGTACACACTCGGCAATCCACTTTATCACTGGACGCATCTTGAGCTTGCCCGCTATTTCGGCATCAAGGGCGTACTGCTTGACGGCGGCTCCGCCGAGAAGGTGTGGAGCGCGGCGAATGACAAACTTGCCTCTGCCGGTTATACCACGCGCGGTCTCATGTCGCGTATGAATGTGAAGGTCGTCTGCACAACCGACGATCCGGTCGACGACCTTTCCCATCACCGAAAGATAGCCTCGGACCATTTTGGTGTGAAAGTGCTTCCGGCGTTCCGTCCTGACAAGGCGATGGCAGTCGAGAACGTGAAGGCGTTCAACGACTATCTGTCGCAGCTCGAGAAGGCGTCCGGAGTTGCGATTAGTTCATGGAAGTCCTATCAGGACGCGCTTATCAAACGGATCGACTACTTTCACGCCGCAGGCGCGCGCATTTCTGACCACGCGCTGGTGACCCCGGTCGCCGAGAACTATACCGAAGGCGATATCACGCGAATCTTTGCTGCTCTTCGTGGCGACAAGTCGGTGGACCCCATCGAAGCGTCCCAGTTTCGCACCGCGGCGCTCCTGTTTCTGGTGCGCGAATACCGGAAGCGCAACTGGGTGTTCCAGCTGCACCTCGGTGCGCTGCGCAACAACAACAGTCGCTTCCTGAAGCTGCTCGGACCGGATACCGGGTTCGATTCAATGGCAGACGCTCCCATGGCGGCACCTCTTGCGCGCTTCCTTGACCGTCTGGACGCCGCCGATGAGCTTCCGAGAACGATACTCTATATACTGAACCCAGCTGACAATGATATGATAGCGACCATGATCGGGAACTTTCAGGATGGGTCAGTTCCCGGAAAAGTACAATTCGGATCCGGCTGGTGGTTCAACGACCAGAAAGACGGCATGGAACGGCAGATGGGCGCACTTGCGAACATGGGGCTCCTCAGTCGTTTCGTGGGAATGATAACCGATTCGCGAAGTTTTCTGTCCTACCCGAGGCATGAATACTTTCGTCGGGTCCTGTGCAATCTGATCGGTGGATGGGTTGAAGGCGGACAGGCTCCGCACGATGTGGCGATGCTTTCCCGGATGGTGAAGGATATCTGCTACAATAATGCGGCGCAATACTTTGGAATAGAGGTGGGGTCATGAGAGAGATTGTCGCGATCGTCAAGAATAGTCGACTCATGGATATGGGCACCGACCAGCTTGAGGGACTGAAGAATGGGCGGGATAAGCTCCTTCGCAGCGGAAACGCCGCAGTCTATGTGAGGTCGTTGTACAAGATTGACGGAGTGCTCTACTGCATCGGTCGGGATGCCAAAGGAAAGCACTTTTACCAGATTTCAGTGGCCCGCGTTCGCAGCCGCTTCTCCGGAGAGTCTGCCCTGGTGCAGGGCGTCAATTGCCTCGAAGCACCGATGACTCAGCGGAACATGCGCGCTCTGTGGAAACTTTTCCCCTTTACTCAACCCGTTTCCCTGCGGGACCGGAGGACCACGATCGGTCTCGGAGACCGGCTCGGCATTGCAACTCCGGGGCAGCTTCGGGCTGCACGCAAGTATAATATCGCACCGGTTCTCGCTCAGCAGAGCGTTCGTGAGCTTGAGTTGACCGGGCGGACGTTTGAGGACGTAGTCGCCGATGCATCGTTCCTGGTGTTCCAGGAGGGATATGAAGGCGGGTTCGGAGCCGATGGCGATCACCTGAAGAACATCGCTTCGATCAAGCGTGCGCTGAACGCCGGAATGCCGATGATCACCCTCGATCTGACTGAGGTCATGAAACCCGAGGTTGCATCCTGGGATCAACGCCAGGTACACGAGGCATTCAAGAAGATCCGCCGCGAGCTGCAGACCCAGCTGCGCCGCGACTACGCAGGTAAGACCTTCCGCGTCGGCAGGAACACCGTTACGATCTCACTCGAGGAGTCCGAGCGGTGCGCAGTCATGTACGGACCGGCGCTTGATTTCGCCGAAAAAGTTGACAAGTTCCTGAAGAAGAAACGCGGCTCAGAATACGATCTTGAAATCAGTATCGACGAGACAACAACGCCGACCCTGCCGGCTCATCACATGTTCATCACCCGCGAGCTTCACCGGCGCGGTGTATCGGTGAACTCCGTAGCGCCACGGTTCATCGGCGAGTTCCAGAAGGCTGTCGACTACATCGGCAACGTGAAGGACTTCGATCGGCAGTTTGCCGTGCATTGCGACATCGCCCGCACGAACGGCGACTATAAAGTGTCAATCCATTCGGGCAGTGACAAGTTCAGCGTCTACCCGTCCATTGGAAAGCAGACCGAAAAGCGCCTGCATCTGAAGACTTCGGGAACAAGCTGGCTGGTTGCGCTTTCGGTGATTGCCCGCACGAACCCGGCGCTCTTCAAGAAGCTCTTCCAGAAGGCGATAGAGTCCTTCCCTGAGGCGACAAAGCTCTATCACGTAGGCGTAAACCTCGACGCGATAAAGCCGCTCGAAAAGGTGCGTGACCGTGACCTTGTATCCTACCTCGAAGAGCCGAACAGCCGGCAGTTGCTGCACATAACATACGGTGGAATTCTGACCGATGCAGCGCTCCGCACCGAACTGTTCGCTGCGCTTTCTAAAGAGGAGGAGGCGTACGCCCTCGCCCTTGAGAAGCACTTCGACAAGCACATCCAGCTGCTCGGAATCGAGACAGCCTGACCGGGCAGGCAGCGCGAACGCGATCAATGACGCGCCGCGCTGCCGTCCTTTCTGCACCATGCAGCCCTTCCATAATCAATTCATAATATGACAGGAACCATCTCCGTTCAGGACCTGAGGCTGAACTGCATTATCGGGATTCTCGACGCAGAGCGCCGGACGCCGCAGGAGCTCGTCGTAGAGCTGGAGATGGACTACGATATCCAGGAAACCGCGCTCTCGGCTCGCATAGAAGAGGCGATCGACTACGCGAAGGCGACCGAGCTTCTCACATCGTTCCTGCAGGACGCATCTTTTCAGTTGCTCGAGACACTGGTGTATCGCAGCATCTACTTCCTGCATGAGCACTTTCCGCAGGCGGTGAGAGTTCAGGTAAAGGCTGCAAAACCGCAGGCCCTCGGCGGACGGGGAGTGCCTGCGGTACGAGCGGAGCAACGGTTTGATCAAAGGAGTGAACAATGATCCTTTCAGGGCGTGAGATCAGGCGGCAGCTTGGTAAGAATATAATCATCGAGCCGTACAGTGAAGATCAGCTGAACCCGAACAGCTACAACCTGCGGCTGCACAATGAACTTCTGGTCTACCGGAATCGGGAGCTCGACATGCGAACCGAGAACTTATCGGAGCCCATGGTCATTCCCGAGGAGGGATTGCTGCTCGAACCGAATCGCCTCTACCTTGGCCGCACCATCGAGCACACCGGAACCGAAGGGTATGTGCCGATGCTCGAAGGGCGCTCTTCAATCGGACGGCTGGGACTGTTTGTACACATAACCGCAGGGTTCGGCGACGTTGGCTTTCGCGGTTACTGGACGCTCGAGATCTTCTGCATCCAGCCGATTCGAATCTACGCGGGGGTTCAGATCTGCCAGGTCTACTACCACACGATTGAAGGGGATTACGATACCTACAGCCGGAAGGGGAAATATCAGAACAACGCCGGTATCCAGCACAGCATGCTGTTCAAGGAGTTTGAACGTAGCTGAGGCGCTACCCGGCGGAGGCGCTACTGCGCCTCGGGATAGACTGAGCGGTAGAAGCAGCTGCGATTGCCCGTATGGCAGGCTGTGCCTTCCACCTGGTTCACCTTCAGAAGTACCGAGTCTTCATCGCAATCGATCCTGATATCACGCACTTCCTGAAAGTGCCCGGACGTCTCGCCCTTCTTCCAGAGTGTCTTTCGCGACCTGCTGTAGTAGTGGGCGTAGCCGGTCGAGATTGTCCGATCCCACGCTTCCTGATTCATGAACGCGACCATGAGCACCTCTTTCGTCGAGTACTCCTGCACGACGACCGGCACGAGGCCGTTCATCTT
>DATKUC010000228.1:0-5630 GCA_035530835.1 Spirochaetia bacterium | reverse complement strand
GTCGGAACACACTGCAGCAACTTCCCGAAGAGCTTCATGGGTGCAGAGGTTGAAATATCAAACCTCGACATACTCGGTGAGACCATCGGCAAAGAGAAGTGCTTCGGCGCAATCAAGGGTCATGTTGCACCCGGTGAGTTTACCTTCTTCCGAATGTCCACCGATGACCGCAAAGGCGAAATCCGCAGTTACGTCGGTGAAGGCACCTTCACGAGCGATCCATTTCCGATGGACGGGGGAATTGCGGTCTGCAAGATCGCCGGCGTCCGCGAGCTGATGCGTCACATCACGAAGAATGGGTTCGAGCACCATGTGGCAATGGCGCGCACGCGCAAAGCGGATGTGCTGCAGGAGGCAATCGACACCTATCTCGGCTGGAGCATCTACCGGCACGAATAGGCGGGGAGGTGCGCGCATCGTCGGAGCTGCTCATGCTTCTCCGATGATGCGCATTTTAGCCGCCCTGCAATTCATTCCGCTCTTCAGCAAGGCCCGTCATCCCACTATACTTCTCAGCGTGGTCGTTCCAACTATTGGCCTTTTCATCACCGATATCGTGAAGTCCTGGACAATGCCTGAGTGGGCCGGAGTGGTCGATTCTGCCCGGGATCGAGGGGTGAATCTCATCACCTTTGTCGGCCATCAGCTGAACTCTCCGTATGGATTTGAAGTACACGCGAACATCGCCTATCGACTCGCAGACAAGCAGTCGCTGGACGGCATTATCATCTGGACGACCGGCCTTGCGAACTTCGCCACCACGTCGGAGATTGAAGCGCTATTTGAGCGCTTCTCGCCGTTGCCGCGCGTGAGTGTGGAAGAGGCGGTGACCGGTGTTCCCAGTGTACTCAACGATGACTTCGGAGCGATGCGGGCAACGATAAAGCATCTGATCGAAGTCCATGGCTGCAAGCGTATTGCGTACGTGCTGCATGCGACTCCCCGTCACAATTCGTTCGAAGAGCGTTTCCGCGCATATCGGGAGACCCTTGCACATTATGACATCCGGTTTGATCCTGCCCTTGTATCACCGCCGCTCAATTCGGAAGCCCCTCCGCTGGCAGGCAACCTGACGCAATGGATGGCCTCAGGAGGCGCCGCAAACTGGGACGCGATTGTCGGACATAACGACGAGGCCGCGGTGCGCGCGCTTCACGAACTCACGCAGATCGGGATCCGTGTACCGCAGGACGTTGCAGTCGTCGGTTACGACGATACCGATTCTGCCCGCGCCATGACACCCTCCCTGACTTCTGTGCATCCTCCGTTTCGCGAAATGGGCAGAATGGCCGTCGATCTCCTGCTCGAACAGATCAGTGGTCGCGCTGTGCCTGACACAAGATTGTTGCGCGGCGAGCTGATATTGCGGCGTACCTGCGGGTGTCAGTATCCGGAGGTGGAAAGTTCTGAATCGGTTCCGCGAATCCGGCCGTTGTCGCGCAGGGCGCTTTCGACGGCCGTGATCCGGAAGCAGGTGACAGATCGTACGGCCGCGGATGACGAGAACGGCAAGCTGCAGATCCTGAAGGTGTTTTTCGAATGCGTCCAGGACGGTCAGTCGGTTCCATTCCTCGAAGTGCTTGAGAGCGCGCTTGCGGTTTCGATTCGCGCGAACCGTCCGCCGCAGGAGTACCTGGCCTGGCTCAATATCGTGCGCAGAGAGACCGTCCCCATGCTTACCGGCAGACGACTCTGGAGAGCAGAGGATCTCTTTCATCAGGGGAGTGCGCTAATTGAAGGAACAATTCGCCGGGGCGAAGCGCTACGTGCCCTGCGGTCGTCGCAGAACGACGCCGCCTTGAAAGAAGCCGAAGCGAATCTCGCATCTACCTTCTCGGTACCCGATCTCATGGACCAGCTTGCGGTTGTGCTCCCACGCATTGAAGTTGATGGCTGCTTTCTTTCCATGTATCAGGGGAACCCGGAGTCTGCCACAAATGAACCGCCCGAGCATTCTGCTCTCATGCTTGCGTTGAATGGGGGGAAACGGGTTCCCCTGTCTCCCGCAGGGCTTCAGTTTCCGTCAAAGCAGCTCATACCCGCCGAACTGTGGCCAAAAAAAGTACCACTCTCGCTCGTCCTGGAACCACTCCATTTTCGTGATAATCAAATCGGATTCATTCTCTTTGATGTTGGCGCCCACGGAGGAACAACTTATGAATCACTCCGAACAGTAATATCCAGCGCGCTTCGCGGTGCACTGCTTGTTGAGCGGGAGAAATCACATATACGGATGCTGACCGATGGTGAGAAAGAGCGGAGTCGGCTTCAATCCCTGCTTTCTCAATCGCAAAAACTCCAGGCAATCGGGCAGTTAGCCGCTGGGGTCGCCCATGAGTTCAACAATATCCTTGCCGCAATCATGGGATACTCGACGGTCCTGATGTCAGAGCTGGGAAAGCAGGAGACTGCAATCGCTCATATTGAACACATTCTCACTGCCGCAAGACGCGCGGCGGATCTTGCACAGCGAATGCTGATATTCGGTGGAAAACAGCTGTCGAACCAGAGTGTCGTCGACTTCAATGCAGTAGTCCTTCGGAGCGTGGATGGACTGAAAGCAATTCTCGGAGAGAGTTCCAGACTTACGGTTGAGCCGTGGAAGGAAGCTGTGCCGGTTTTGATTGATGAAGCGCAGCTGCATCAAGTGCTTGAGAACCTTGCCGCAAACGCTCGTGACGCCATGCCTGATGCGGGAGTGGTCAACATACGCATAGCTATCGAAGACGAAGGTCCTGAGCGCGCGCACCTTATATTCACTGATACGGGAACTGGAATGGATGAAGCGACTCAGGCAAGGTTGTTCGAGCCGTTCTTCAGCACCAGGGACGTCGGAAAGGGGATCGGACTCGGACTTGCAGTTGTCTGGGGGATCATCTCACAGCATCGCGGCACAGTGAGCGTACGGAGTCAGCTGAACGCCGGTACAACCATCGATATCCAACTCCCCCTGGCCGGAGCCGACAGGCAGAGCCCGGTAATAGCTTCTGCGACCGAAAATGTTCTGCAACATGCAAGAATTGTTGTCGCTTCGAGAAGCGTACTCACGATCTCTCAAGTCCGAACAGCGCTCGAGGGAACGGCATGCAGTGTGGTAGGTGCCGAGTCGAGTACCGAATTGCTGGAGCGAACGTTGCATGACAACCCTCCCGCGGACGTAGTCCTGCTTGACATCACCATGCCCGATATTGGTGCCTGGGAAGTTGTGCAGCAGATACAAAGCCGTGAACAGCGCACTCAGATCATCTACCTTTGCGATTATGCCCCGGACCGATTTGAAATAGCATCACCGGATATCGAAGACCGCCAGCTCCTCTTTTGCCCCTTCACGAACAGGCAGCTCATCGAGAAGCTCGGCGCTGTCCTGTACAGGTAGGAAGCGCGGCGATGAGTCCAATTGCAATTTGTTCTCATTCGGAGTTCTGCAATCGACAATCTATGGCGAATCAACCTGCCGGTCCAGGCTGATTGAGTTTCCCGCTTCCGCGCCGCGCCGAAACTCGGCCATACCTGCGCCGAGTTTCATGGTCTCCTTCTTCGTCTGCACGTTCTTTCTGCCCAGGTGAGCCTTGATCGCAGCATCCTCTCGCACCACAAGATCCCTGCATACATTGCCGTCGGCGGCTTCCCTGCTCTTCAGCGCGCGGAGGCGCAAACTCAACGAATGGGAAATACCCTTCCGGAAGGTGTCCCTGACGGCAACCGGCTCGAGCTTCGCAAGACGTTCGACAGCGGCCACGAGGTAGTCGATCATCACCCGGGCCGACTGGACGTTATGCTTTCGCCCGGCTATCCTGAGAGAGTAGACCTGCTTCTGCTGACGGTAGGAGAGTGCGACATAGGCCGCACAGTAATTCGCCTCGCAGATTGCGTGAACGAGCACTGTCCGCCACACGCTTCGTCTGCTTCCGGATTCGAGTTCTTCCTCGATCACACCGGAATTCCCGTCCGCGAGGTCCACCATTTCGAGGTTGTACTGAGCCAGAAGCTCGTGAGCCCGTTCGAGGGCAAGCGCGGCTTCGTTCTCATTGGGGGATTCCGAGAGCGCGAAGAGTTTCCGAATGCGGCCAATTACCTTTTCATCGACGTCAGACATCCATGACTCCTTGCTCGGTTGCCCACATGATACACCATTCGGATGCAAACCGGAGGTGGAATTCTGCGCACTCACCAGCGCGGCTGCCATTATGATGATCGCTCCACTCCTTGCGCTGTTCCTGTCGCTCCAAAGACGTTTCGTCGAGGGGCTTACGCAGGGCGGAATCAAAGGGTGATAGAGCACAAGGAGACGAACGAATGGCAATTCCATCGGACTATTCTGAACGCGTGTATGCCGGCGTGCTGGGAAAGATAATCGGCGTATATCTTGGCCGACCATTCGAAGGGTGGTTCTACGACCGGATCATGAAGGAGCTTGGAGAGGTTAACTACTACGTGAATCAGCAGCTGGACAAACCGCTGGTGGTAACTGACGACGACATTACCGGCACGTTCACCTTTCTCCAGGCACTGCCTGATTACGGCAACTCCCGCGAAGTTACAGCCGCACAGATCGGCCGAACATGGTTGAACTACATTATTGAGCAAAGAACAATCCTGTGGTGGGGGGGGATGGGGAACTCCACCGAACATACGGCCTATCTTCGCCTGAAGGATGGAATTGAGGCGCCGCGGAGCGGGTCGATAGAGTTGAACGGAACGACCGTTGCCGAACAGATCGGCGCTCAGATTTTCATTGATGGCTGGGCGATGGTAGCGCCAGGTGATCCGGAACTCGCCGCCGACTTAGCCAGGCGGGCAGGCAGCGTGAGCCATGACGGAGAAGCGGTCTACGGTGCGCAGGTAATTGCAGCCATCGAGGCTCTGGCCTTCGTGGAAAGCGATGTCAACAAACTCATTGATGCCGGGCTTCGCCTCATTCCGAAGAGCTCAACGATCTATCGGATGATCAACGACATTCGTGGCTGGCATGCAAAAGAGAGCGACTGGCACGCAACCCGAAAACGGGTGGACGATGTCTACGGATACGCGAAATATCCCGGACATGTACACATCGTTCCCAATCACGCGGTCGTCATACTTGGCCTGCTGTATGGGGATGATGATTTCCAGAAGTCGCTCATGGTGGCGAATACGGCAGGTTGGGACACTGACTGCAATTCCGGGAATGTCGGCTGCATCATGGGAATCAAGAACGGGCTCTCCGGTATCGACGCCGGGCCGGACTGGCGCGGTCCGATTGCAGATCGGATATTCCTTCCAACTGCAGACGGTGGGCAGAGCATTACCGACGCGGTTCGCGTCACAGAGGACATCGTACGGATAGGATCTGCACTGGCTGGAAGTCGGCCGCCTGCTTCGCCGAAAGGCGGCGCGCGATTTCACTTTGAACAGCCGGGAGCGGTTCAAGGTTTCTCGGCCATTGCGGTTCCCGGTACGTCAACAGCGGTCAGCGTTTCGGGAGACGGTGGATCCTATCCAATTGTGGAAAATGTGATGGGACACAGCTCAAGTGGCAAGCGGAGTCTGGCCATACGCTTCCGCGGTGTCGCGATCGGCAGGTCTGTTTCAGTCTCTACGCCCACATTCATTCCGCCCGATGCAACAGAGACAATGCATTATGAGCTGTT
>DATKUC010000227.1:0-51962 GCA_035530835.1 Spirochaetia bacterium | reverse complement strand
CTCGACCAGAAAATCAGTCGAACCGCCGCCCGGCAGCAGTCCACGGAACTTGTAGCCGTCAGCCATTCCGCCCGCGTGAACTTCGAGCACCTCACGGATGGTGGTTCCCACCGGCAACTCCCAGAGTCCGGGACGGTTGACATGACCGCTCACCCCGAAGATCTTTGTCCCGCCCTGGTCGGTCTTGCTCAGGCCCTTGAACCAGTCGGCACCGTGGTTGACGATGTGAGAGATGTTCGACAGCGTCTCGACGTTGTTCACCACTGTCGGGCGGCCGAACAGGCCGGAGACACCGGGAAACGGCGGCTTCGACCGGGGGACCGGGCGCTGGCCTTCGAGCGCGCTGATGAGTGCGGTCTCTTCGCCGCAGATGTATCTGCCGCCTGAGACGTGCAACTGGAGATCGAGCGAAAAGTTGCTGCCGAAGATGTGCTCGCCGAGGTATCCCTTCCTGTGGGCTTCGCGAATCGCCTGCTCAAGCCGCTCTTTCGCATCGAAGTACTGCGCGCGCAGGAAGATGAACGCCTTCTCGGACTGAATCGCGTACGCTGCGCAGATCATTCCTTCAATCAGCTGGTGAGGATTTCCCTCCATCAGATAGCGATCCTTGAAAGCGCCCGGCTCCATCTCGTCGCCGTTGCAGATCAGGTATTTCGGCCCGGGACTCACGTCGTCCATCGGCACCAGACTCCACTTCAATCCGGTGAGAAAGCCCGCGCCGCCACGCCCCATGAGGCCGGAGTCCTTTACGACTGCGGTTACCTCACTAGGAGACATCTCCTTCAGCGCCTTGCGGGCGGCCAGGTAGCCGCCGACACCCTCGTACTCGTCAATGGTGAGTGCGCGACGGTCGGAACGCATCGCACCGGTCAATGGCCGCGCTTCGTTCATGCGTGCCCGTCCTTCAGTTCATCGATGACCTTATCGAGCTGCTCTATGGTGAGGTTCCCGTGGAGGGTTTCGTCCACGATCATTGCGGGTGCCCGATCACAGGCACCCATGCAGTCCCCGGGAAGCAGCGTAAACTGTCCATCAGCTGTCGTCTCACCCGCTCTTATGCCGAGCCGGGACTGCAGGTGGTCCCTGATGTTGTGACCGCCCATGATCCAGCAGGAGATCCCGTCGCACACGTGAATCACATGTTTGCCGACCGGCTTGCGGAAGATGAGGTTGTAGAAGGTCGCAATACTGTCAAGCTCGGCCGTGGACATATCGAGCGTCGTCGCGACGTCGGCAAGTGCCTCATCGCTTACCCAGCCGCGGTACTTCTGCACTATCAGGAGGGCGTCCACGCACGCAGAACGCTTCGTTTCAGCGTGCTCCATGATGCCCTCGATCTCACTCTTTTCGGTATCACTCAGCATTCCCGTTCTCCTAGCGGTCCACGTCGCCCATGACGAAATCTATGCTGCCGAGAATGGCAACCATGTCGGCGACAAACTCGCCGCGGCTCATCAGCGGAAGCATCTGAAGGTGCGGGAACGAAGGTGCCCGGATGCGAGTCCGGTACGAACTCACACCGCCGTCGCTCACGACGTAGTACGCGTTGCTTCCCTTGGTCGCTTCCATCGGCACCATTGCCTCACCTGCAGGCATTACCGGACCCCAGGTAACCGACACAAAGTGATTAATCAGTGTTTCGATGTCCTTCATGGTCCGGTCCTTGCGTGGCGGCATGGCGAGCGGATGGTCCGCTTTGTACGGACCGGCGGGCATGTTGTTCAGACACTGCTCGATGATCCGCGTGCTCTGCACCAGTTCCCCGACACGAACCATAGCGCGGTCGTAACAATCGCCATTCTTGCCGATCGGGATGTCGAAGTCAAAGTTCTCGTAGCCGCTGTACGGCATCTCCTTGCGGAAGTCCCAGGCATACCCGGTCGCCCGAAGCCCCGCACCGGTAACGCCCCACTCGATCGCGGTCGCCGTGTCGTACGCGCCGACTCCAATCGTTCTGGATTTCAGGATGCGGTTTCTCATCACCATCTTTTCGTAGTCGAGCAGGTGCTTTCGGAAATCGGCAACGAAGTCGCGAACCAGCACCTCCCAACCTTTGGGAAGGTCGAGCGCCGTGCCTCCGATCCGGAGCCAGCTTGGATGCATGCGTGCACCGGTAATGGCCGCAACGATGTCCAGCACTTTTTCGCGGTCGGCGAACATGAGAAAGATCGGTGACAGCGCGCCGATATCCTGAGCGAAGGTTCCATACCATACGAGGTGGCTCGAAATACGGAACAGCTCATTCAGCATTACACGCATGACTTTTGCCCGGTCAGGAACTTCGATACCCGCAAGCTTTTCGACCGAAAGAAGGTAGGCAAGGTCATTCACCACGCCGCCGAGATAGTCGGTACGGGCTGTGTAGGGAATGTAACTGTGCCAGGTCTGCCGCTCGCCCATCTTCTCTGCTCCGCGGTGATGCATGCCGATCTCAGGCACCGCGTCCACAACCTCTTCACCGTCAAGCTGCAATGCAATTCGGAACAGACCGTGTGTCCCCGGATGATTGGGGCCCATGTTCAGGAACATGAAGTCGGTGTCCTCAGTTGCCCGCTTCATCCCCCACTCTTCCGGATTAAAGGTAAACGCATCGATCTCCTGCTGAAACTTCAGGTCCGGAAGCGTGTAGTCTTCCATCTCCGTCGCACGTGCAGGATGCTCTTTTCGCAGGGGGTGGCCCTTCCAGGACTCGGGCATGATGATGCGCTTCAGATGAGGATGGCCATCAAAGGTTATGCCGAACAGGTCCCAGACTTCCCGCTCATACCAGTTTGCCGCGGGAAAGATCTGTGTTGCGCTCGGAAGACTCGGGTACTCGCCGAGAAGCGGTACCTTCAGCCGGACGAGGGCACGGGCGTCAAAAGAGAACAGGTGATAGACAATGCTGAAGTCAACGGGTGTCGAGGGCTGTCCGTTCGCCGCGGTAAGCGGCCGCCCGGTCCGGCGCTCTCGTTCATCTATCGCGCTCAGGTCGTACAGCATCGGATAGCGCGGTCGAGCATCCTGTTTCAGGAAGCGAAGAACCGCCAGGATATCTTTCCGCTCCACCCAGAAGGTCGGCGTTCCGTCGCGTGGCTCCTGGACGCTCTCGGTGAGCCCGGGGAAGCGCTCTGTCAGCGCAGCGCGAACTCCATCCGGTCGAATCGCCTCCGGCCGCGTTTCAGTATCAGATTTCATCGGGGCTCCTCAGGACCGTCGCTTTTCGCCGTTCCTCGGCGAACAGGTCACGGCGCGGCACGAAGGTCGGCTTCTGTACGCCCTGCGGACCGATTACCCAGGAAAGCGGCCTGCGTTCCTTTGCGACGCTCTCCTGCAGCATGACCAGCCCCTGAAGGAAGGCGTCCGGTCGCGGCGGGCAGCCGGGAACATAGACGTCGACGGGAAGTATGCGGTCCACGCCCTGAACCACGCTGTAGATGTCGTACATGCCGCCCGAGTTCGCGCAGGAGCCCATGGAGATGACCCACTTGGGCTCCATCATCTGCTCGTAGAGCTGGCGAACAACCGGTGCGATCTTCATGAATACCGTTCCGGCAACAATCAGAAGGTCCGCCTCGCGCGGGGAACCGCGGAGCACCTCGGATCCAAATCGTGCTATATCATACTTGCTGGTAATCGAGGTGGCCATTTCGACGTAGCAGCAGGACAGGCCAAAGTTGAACGGCCATATTGAGTACTTTCGTCCCCAGGCGACGAGGTCCTGCAATTTGGTGAGGACGAACGACTTGTTCAGTTCCTGTACGGGAACCTCACCCTTTGTAAGCGAATAGCGCTGTTCACTCATCGATGATGGCTCCCTTCTGTCTTTCGTCGTCTCCAGTCAAGCGCGCCGATGCGGGCAAGGTAGAGCAGCGCGGCAAGGAGCAGTACGATAAATACTGCGATTTCAAAGTAACCTCCCCACCCGAGCTGCTTTCCGCCAATCGCCCAGGTCATGACAAAGACACTCTCTATATCGAAAACCAGGAAGATCATGGCGACGATATAGAACTGCACGTTGAATCGAATACGTGAGTTTCCGGTCGACGGAACTCCTGACTCGAATGGAACCTGCTTATCCCGTGATTTCCCGCGCTCGCCGATCAAGGCCGACAATATGATAATGACAACGGTGATGATCAGAACGGCGCCAAAGTAGACCGGTACTGTCCAGAGATCTACCGGGTACCCGTTTCCTGCGTTCATGGACTAAATTTGGCAGTTAGTGGCATGCCGTGCACATAATCCAGATGGACTATTTTATACCGGAGAGTGGACTAGCAATCGAAAAATACTTATCGAATTACTATACTTTGCAGAACTGCTGCAGAAGAGCGGTCATCGCTGCTATACTCGATCCGTGGCCAAACAAAAACTGAGAACCGTGCGCCAGCTCGCAAGGAGGTTCGGCGCCAGCCCGGGAGCAATGCTCGACGGTGAACAGTTCATCGGAGGCGTGCTGGTTCCGTTCGTTCTGCTCGACTCCACACTCCACCTGGTCTTTGAGAAGCGTGCACAGAATATACGTCAGCCAGGCGAGATAAGTTTTACCGGGGGTGGTTTCGACCGGGATCTGGATCGCTCGACGAGGGATACTGCCATTCGGGAGACTGTTGAGGAGCTCGGCATTTCGCGAAAGCGCGTGGTTGCATACGGGAGAATCGGGACGGTCATGACCGGACACGCAGCGGCAGTGGACGTCTATCCGGGCATTCTGCGCATCACCTCGCTGTCTGAGCTCGCTCCGGAGGCCGCTGAAGTGGCTGAGGTGTTCGCCGTGCCCTTTTCGCACTTCATAGACCACGATCCGGATCGATACACTGTGCACAGTGAAGTACACTCGTTCTATACCGACAAGGATGGACAGGAGGTATTCACGTTCCCCGCACGCGAACTCGGTCTCCCTGATCGATACCACCGAAGCTGGGGACGCCGGGAACAGACGGTGCTCTGCTATCCGTGGAAGGAGCACCAGATCTGGGGAATGACCGCACGAATCGTCAATTCTCTGGTCGCCGCATACCGTGGCGAGAGCGATTCCGGCGATGCGGGCGCAAGATTCCCACGCCGGAAGTGATGTGATACTATCTGCGTGCACATCGATACGGAGGCACTGACATAGGAGACACGAAGCGCATACTCATACCCTACTTCAAAGCGGGTATGGGGCACGTATCGTTTGCACGTGCCATACGTGCCGAGATCCTCTCGCGCAGACCTGAGTGGGATGTTCGACTGATGGATGTCGGAGACGAGCTACCCGGTGACCTGCTGACAAACCTCTATGTCCGATCCTGGCAGACGATTCTCGCGCAGCCCAACTGGGTTAAGAACGGCGCATTCGCGGTAAATGCTGCGTTTCCGTGGGCATTCGGGCTGCTCAACAATCGTGCGATACGCGAAGCACTGCCTGCGGCCCGGCGCCTTCTCAGGGAGTACCGGCCGGATCTGATACTGGCAACCCACTGGGGTTGTGGGCACCTGTTCGAACATGCACGGAAACTCGAAAATGGTGCGGTTCCGCTGTTCTACCTGTATACCGAACTCGCAGGTGCCGCCAAACAGATCCGCTGCGGCGCCGACATCTATTTCTGCCTGTCCGAGGATGCACTCACGGCGCTCATGAAGATCGGAATCCCGCGGTCGCAGATAGTTGTGACCGATCTGATAGTCCAGAACGAGCTGCTCGGAGAGTTGCCGGACCGCGCCCTGTCGCGCCGCGAACTTGGCCTCACGGAAGACCGCTTCACCGTCGTGTTCAGTCTCGGCGGCGAAGGTATCGGCAGGACCTTCCCGTTTCTGGATCACTTCTACACTCACGGTCGGCATGCGCAGATGCTGGTGCTTACCGGCAACAACACCGACCTGCTCCAGTCACTCCTTCGTCGCTACCCCGAGCGGACATCCCACGCAAAGATCGTACCGGTGGGCTTTCGGTCCGACCTGCGAACGGTATTCTCAGCGGCGGATCTTCTGACCGGAAAGTGCGGGACAAGTTTCGCCGTTGAAGCTATCAAGACGCATCGGCCGCTCATTATCAACAGCCTCGGCGCACCGAACGAAGCTGATAACAGGGATTACCTGGTAAAGCGGGGATTCGGTAGCTACACTCCGCGCCCGGCCGATCTGACAGCCTTGATCGAGACCTACGCGATTGATGAAAGACTCTATCTGGCGTCACTCGAACCGTTCAGCGGCGTAACAGACCGGAACGGCTCTGCCGACATTGCAGACTATGTGGTCCCGAGACTGACCTAAAGTGCCGCTATTCTCTTGTCAAGCTGGGCCTGAAGCGTAGCGTAGATGAAGAAGTGGAGCTTGCGTCTGGTCTCGGAGGCTTCCGACGTGAACATTACCACATATGAGGTGCCGTCCTCAGCTTCCCGGGAGCCGACGACCTTTCCTGACGTACGGACTATTGTACCGCGCAGGTTCAGCTGCAGATCAGGGAGCACATCACCATTGGCAAAACGCGAACCGTTCAGCAGTGAACATGCCATACCGGCAATGCTCAGGTCGCGAATGTGCCCGGTGATATAGCTGTTGTCCTGCTTCACGCTGAAGGAAACCACGCTGTCGTCCGGCATGATGACTCTGACGAATTTTCTCTTTCCGCGCGCCTCGTTCGCTTCGAGCACCGAAAGCAGAATCCGCGCGCTTTCTGCAAGCCCGAGCTTGAGCTGTACGAATCCGCACGGTACAGCAAGCTCCATGAGGAACTTCTTCCGGAGATTCTGATCGGAATTATACGACAGGACTCCAATCCGCAGACTCTGAGTTTTCGGATTCTGCATGAGTGAAGCGACGTACAGCTCCCAGGTCGTGTCCTTAATGCGCTCATCGACGTTTACGAACAGCAGGCTTCCGGGATATTCAGGAAGAACTCGCATCGCCTTCGCGTGATCCCGCAGAAAATAGACCTCGTACCCCGCATGAAAGATCAGCTCCATGAGTTGTTCCTGCATGACGCTATGCGGATAGAGGAAAAAAACTTTACGACCGAGCACCGCAGCATCTGCCTGTTCGGCCCGTTCGGCTTGATTCTCACTCACGTGACGAACTTCGCATTCGGATTCTCATGTCTTATACAGGATACGCGGTTATCGTGGGCATTTCAACGCTGCGACCCCCTGATCGTTCGAACATGATGCCGTTTCCGGGGTCGATCACAACTTGCCACTCCTACATTTGTAAATCGTATCGAAATGACTTTTTTCGCCGATCAACGTCAAAACCGGTGTATAATCTGGCTTGGAGGATTCCAATGCTGGATACGATCAAAGAGATTCTCAAGTCAAAGGGAAATGATATCTGGTCGGTTACCCCTGACACCACGGTGTACGATGCATTGAAGATCATGGCCGAAAAAAACATCGGGGCAATGCTGGTGATTGACCACGAAAAAAGGCTGCAGGGCATCTTCTCCGAACGCGACTACGCGCGCAAGATTGCACTGCTCGGACGTTCCTCCAGAGAGACCACTGTGTCCCAGATCATGACCAGTCGTGTCTTCTACGTCGAATCGGAGGAGAAGATACGCAACTGCATGGCGCTCATGACCAGGGAGCACATCCGTCACGTTCCGGTTATCGACAACGGGGAAATTGTCGGCCTTGTTTCGATTGGAGACGTGGTGAAATCGATAATCTCCAACCAGGACTTTCTCATTGAACAGCTCGAGGACTACATAACCGGCGGACGAAGCTAACCTGCCACTCATCCAGAAAGTTGTTGCCGTTTAGTTTTATCAGGTTATAATACTGGTCGACAGATATACTTGAGTTCACTTCACAGGAGGACATATGAACGAACTCACGACCGGGGAAATTATCAGTCAGGGCCTGTCTCGTGGATTGAAGAACATGGTGGCTATCGCCGTGAACTTCCTGCTGTGGATTATCACGGTATGGATTCCGTATTTGAATATCGGCACAACGATCGGAATGTTCGTTGGTATCGTCGCAAAGTCGAGCCGGGAGGAGGCGATATCGTACACCGAAATTTTCAATCCAGTTTACCGGAAACGTATGGGTGACTTCTTTCTGGTCACGGCACTCTCGACGATGGGAATCTCAATTGGCCTCGCGCTTTTCCTGATTCCGGGACTTATTCTGGGCATAGCCTGGATGCTCGCGGCACTCCTGACCGTCGACGGCGGACTGAACCCGATCGACGCAATCAAGAGAAGCAACGCAGTGACCTACGGAAAGAAGGCAGCGATTTTCTGGGCGATGGTCGTCATCGAACTCATCATTTTCGTGGGTGTGTTCGTCCTGAATCTGATCTTCGGCCACATATCCCGGTTCCTCGGCGGCCTCATCGTGGTAGTGTTCGAAGCGTTTGCGATGAGCTTCGTTATCTCTGCTCAAGGCTTCATCTACTCCCGGCTCAAGGATGCGCAGCCGGAAGAGGCACTGGCATAACAATAAGCGGCTCGAGCATAGCTTGAGCCGCGTACGCCGCAGCAGGAGATCAGGCAGCGAATGAACATGGTACCCGACGATGTCAGGCTGGAGATGGATGGGGGAAGGGTAACGCTTGCCGCGCTGCGGCCGACTCATGTTGCTGCGCTCTTCGAAACGGCACGGGATCCTGACACCTGGGCCTATATGCCGGTCACGATACGGACTCCCGACGACGTCGAACAACTTGTTGAACGAGCCCTCGCCGCAAAACAGTGCGGAAATGAGTTCCCCTTCGTCGTTATCGACCGGAACAGCGGCTCGATTGTCGGCAGCACGCGGCTGCTCGATCAGTCTCACCAGAACCGCAGCGCCGAGATCGGGTTCACATGGATTTCCGCCCCCGCGAGACGGACACGGATCAATACCGAATGCAAGTATCTGCTGCTCAAGTACGCGTTTGAAGCGCTCAATCTAATCCGCGTGCAGATCAAGACCGATTCCCGAAATCTGCGTTCACAGACCGCTATTGAGCGGATCGGGTTCGTGAAAGAGGGAGTCCTTCGCAGTCATCGTATTCTGCCGGACGGCTACGTACGTGACTCAGTCTACTACAGCATGATCGCCCAGGAGTGGCGGCACGCATCGCAACGGTTGAGAAGAATGCTCGACGCCTGACGCGTGGCAACTGCTCAGCCTCCGTGATATGATGAGCCATGGCAGAGAACAGAACCTACCTGCTCCGTGAAGCAACCTACGGTCAGCTCAGGAGAAACAGACCACGGGTTGCGGTCCTACCCTGGGGAGCGACCGAAGCGCATAACCTTCATCTGCCGCACGGAACGGACATCCTGGAAGCTGAGGCTTTTGCGGCACGAGCCGCCGAGCTCGCCACTTTGCAGGGAGCTTTTCCGATAGTGCTGCCGGCAATTCCGTTCGGCAACAATTCGCAACAGCTCGACCAGGCGGTAACGATCAACCTTTCGACGGCGACGCAGGCGGCGATCCTGGCAGATGTTGCCGACTCGCTCCTCGCGCAACACATAGACCGACTGGTCATTCTCAACTCGCATGGCGGGAATGAGTTCCGCCCGCTTGTGCGCGACCTCATGCGATCCCGGCACATACTGTGCGTGGTGCTGAACTTCTACCAGATGCTTCCCGAACTTCGGGATGAGCTCTTCGATGTGCCAGGCGATCATGCCGATGAAAGTGAAACTTCACTCCTCCTCCACCTCTGTCCGGATCTGGTAGATATGGAATCTGCAGGCCCGGGAACCCGGCTCCCGTTCGACATCCCGGAACTCGAAGTGCCGGGCGTCTGGACGCCGCGGCCATGGTCGGCTGTTCATCCGGACACCGGGAGCGGCAATCCTGCCAAAGCTACCGCAGAAAAGGGTGAACAGTACTTCACGGCGATCTGTGAACATATCGCGGAGATACTCACTGCGCTCGATCGTGCAGAACATGGAACGGTCCCCTACCTGTGAGTGGAATCTTCGGCCTGCTGACACCTGAACTCACAATCTCCGCAGTGGAAGCCGCATACCATGTCGTGCTCGACGGCACCATGCAGCCCTATCCAAGCTACATAAATCGCGTCTACGGATTGCGCGACGAGGATGGACGTGAGCTCGTGGTAAAGTTCTACCGTCCAGGACGATGGTCCGCGGAGGCAATCGCGGACGAACACCGCTTCGTGCTCGATTGCGCGGAGAGCGAAATACCGGTTGTCGCGCCCATCGAAAATGCGACAGGGCAAACCGTCTCCGGGGTCACCCTCTCGGGCGAGAACGGAGAGACGGGGCACTTCCTGTTCGCGCTCTTCCCGAAGCGCAGCGGTCGAAACTTCGATGCTGAGACCGACGATGACTGGTTCAGACTGGGCAGCGTGATCGGCCGCTGCCACGTGGTCGCACAGAAGTCGCAGGCTCAGCACCGGCTGGAGTGCCGGCCTGACGGACTGACCAGAGGATATCTGGAGGAACTGCTTGCGGCGAATCTGGTGCATCCGGACAGCAGGGAGGAACTGGAGTCAGTCTGCCGCGAGACACTCGATGCGATCACTCCCCTCTTTTCAGGCGTCCGTTTTCAGCGCGTGCATGGTGACTGCCACCGCGGCAATATCCTTGACCGGCCCGGCACGGGACTCCTGATTATTGATTTCGACGATATGATGATGGGACCGGCGGTTCAGGATCTGTGGCTGCTGTTGCCTGACCATGTAGAGGAGTGCGGACGTGAGCTTTCGATGCTCATCGACGGCTACACTCAGTTCGCGGACTTCGATTCGCGCACTATCAATCTGGTTGAACCACTTCGCTTCATGCGCATCATCTACTATCTCGCGTGGCAGGCGCGACAGCGGGACGACTTCAGATTTCGGGCGAGCTTTCCTGACTGGGGAACCGCAGCGTTCTGGATCAAAGAGATCGAGGATGTTCGCAGCCAGGCGACAATCGTACGCGACGCCATCGAATCAGCCTGAAACCCACCGCTTCCACAGTTCATCGAGATTGCATGAGCATGCCCGCTCGGCCAGGGTTCGCACATCATTGCCGGTGACCACCCGCCAGCTGTACTCGCGCACGAGTAAAGCGAGGAAGCTGTCAAATGTCGCGGAACCCATTCGATCGCGCAGTGTGAGGAGAAAAAGCGGCGCGCGGCCGTAGATGATCGGCACATACTGCCTCGGCGTGTAGGAGCGCACCGGCTGCCCGATGGGAATCGGTACGTTGCGAAGTGATTCCCACCTGTCTCCGAAATGCGTCACCCCGTCGCTTCCTTCGACGGGGAAGTGGTTCACCTGCTCGAACAGAAGCGTACAGTACTGCGCGAGTGATTCGTCGATCCACGGTTCGGCAATCTGATCATTGCCCACAAGACCATAGAACCATTGATGCGCAACCTCGTGGATGACGGTTGCCTCAAGCATCGATTTCACCGTGGTCCCGTCCACCTCCCGGCTGCCATCCCCGAGCAACCATGATGCCAGGATAATCGAACCGGGGAACTCGAGCCCGAGTGCATCCAGACGTGATGAAATGAGTGTGAGGGTCCGGTAGGGATAGCTGCCGAACCGCGCACCAAACAGGGAAAGCGCGGCACCCGCGGTCTTCACCGCATCGATCTCCGACGCACCGGTCGCCCCGGCCGCGAACAGTCTGATCCGCACAGCGCCGAACCGACGCTCGGTTGTCCGAACCCCGCGGCCAAGCGCAAAGGCAAAGTCACGCGCAGGTCCATGGGCTATGAGCACCGAGGTACGTCCGTCAGCCGACCTGCGGTTGCCGTACAGTACCTGCCCGGGCGCGGCTAACTTCAGCGCGGCAGGATAGCTGATTGCCGCCACGTAGAATGCAGCTGGATTCGCAGTGATGTCTCCCCAGTAGGGTGGTTTACCCTCGGTCCACGGGTTATGGTCAGGAATGACAGGATAGGCATAGCCGAGATTCAGGATGCCGCCTGAGAATCCGAAGCCACCGAATCCGACTGAGTGGGTAAGCAGTTGCCGAAGTGTGTAGCGGACGGTCACGATGGCCGTTCCACCGGGATCAACTGGTGTCGGGAAATGGACCCGCAGCAGCGTATCGTCGTTCTGGTATTCGGTACGTGCCTCGACTCCATCGACCCTCACCTCTTCAACCGAGAGCGTTCCCGGTGACATGTTCGGCAGGAGGAGAAAGTCCACCGAAGGAACCGGAGCGTCCGAGGTTGAGACGTAACGGACACTCATTCTGCAGGCAGCACTGTCGAGATCGTCTGAGATATCGAAGGCAAGGTGATAGTTTGGTGCCGTCCGGAATGCAGCGCCGTTATCGAGGATGCGTGCGTCGACCAGATCCTCTCGAAAGACGGAGCTGTCGTCCCACCGTACCATGGCGGGCGAGAGATTCCTGTAACGCTCCTGAGTCACACATTGAAGGCAGGAAAGTGTGATGACTCCGATAGCAATGAGGCCGAGCCATGCTCGTCGCATCTGTCTCCTCAACGATGTGTACATCATATCACAGCGAGGTTTCGGCAATTCACGCCACGGTTCAAGATTGGAGCGACACCGAACGACAATAGACGTATGAGAAACAGACCGACCCAAAGCGGCTGTGCGGCAACACTGTTAGCGGTTCTTCTTGTCTGCGCTGCGTCGACTCTTTCCGCGCAGGAGGCGGTGCACTACTCGGCTGAACATCGCTATGCGTTTCCGGTGGCAGGCGCCATTTCGCTCATGTGGTGGGCACACCGGCACTGGGATGGCAGTAACGCAGTCGACATCGTGGCCGATCCTGCGCTGCCTTCAAGCTCGCCGCTGCTCGCGGCTTTTGGCAGACTCGCGATAGTCGCGGTTGCGGACGGCGTAGCAGCACCGGCGAACAATGAGCTTGGCGGTACCGCGCTTACACTGAAAGCCGCTGACGGGCACGAGTACTACTACGCTCACCTTCATGACAGCGCAATATCGAAACCGACGCGAGTGCACACAGGGGAGACGCTCGGTCACATGGGCCATACCGGACGATGGACGTGGTTCATCGAACCGCACCTCTATTTTTCCATCACCTCACACTGGCACTCCGGACTCTCCTGGGTGGATGACATCAACGCCGCTGACTGGATTCGAACTCATTTCGGCTACCCCGCCCATCGGCTAACAATCGCACCCTATCCGCCCGACCGCCCGCACGAAGACCCGATCGACGGCGACTACACGGTGATCAGCACATTCGGTCAGACACGGGCGCTCGATCGCGATCTTGCCTCCGTGGAACTTCGTCCGAACGAAGATCCGGCGCAGGGCGGCAACGTCCTTGTTCCTGTCAACGCCCCGCTCACGGGGGAGGTTCGCGTTTTCCGCAACACGGTGATGGGCCTGCGCGTACAGGTCACGAATCGCCATGCCGATCAGACCATCGTACTTTCAGGTCTCGCGACAAGTTCGGTCAGGACCGGCATGGTGGTGAAGGCCGGAAGCAGAATCGGCTATACGCTTGGCGCAATTGACTACATGTATTTCGACAGGGGAACACTGACCGATCCGGGAACTGTCATGCACTAGGCTACTCGCCGATCATCACTCGCGCATGATAGGGAATATTCTGATAGAACCAGTGCGCATCGGGTACTGTCAGTCTGACGCACCCATGAGAGGCTTCGTGACCGAGTTTCATAGCCTCAGATACAATAATGTGGTTTTCACGGTCGACCGGTACCGAATGAAACAGGTATTCTCCATGATGCAGCCACGAAACCCAGTATCGGGCGCCCTCCTTCTCCCCCGGGGCATAGAAGAAAGTTCCGCGCTGCCGCTGAATATAGAACGTCCCGTGGGGCGTCCCGTCACCATTTGCGTCATCGATTCCCGTTGAGGCAACCATCATATAGATGACCTGCATACCGCGAAATATCGTGACACGCTGACGGGAAATCGAAACGTAGATCGCAATATCGTCGCCCTTGTGTATAGTCGGATAGGGACCGTCGGACGGCACAAGCCAGTTTATGTGCCCCGAGGTCTGCGAGAGTGCGGCGTTCCGGCCGAATCCGGTTGTGCCCGACGATCCGGCGCCCACCGGTGTCGATGCGGCAGGATTCGCCATGGCAATTGCAGCCGCAACCCCCAGAGTCACAACGGTCAACGACGCTTTTTTCCAGGATCTGCTCATTGGAAAGTTCATAATCCAGAACTTCTACGTGCGCCACCCGACATCGGATGATCGGGATTTCGACTGTGGCGCCACCCGTAAGGTCCTACTCGAAGTGGCGTCTCCGTGATATTATACCGGCGTGACACGTAACGATCTTCACCGCGGTTCACCTCGCGTGTTGAGCAGGGCGCTGCGCGCCGTGCTTCCTGTACTGATAGCGTCAATGTCCGTGATTGCCTGCGCACATCCGGTCACCGATTTCAACTTCCAGTCCGGCGGAAAGCCAGTTCCGCTCCTTTCAGACAAGAAGTTGCCTACCGGAGCTGAAGGGTCATTCCTCCCCTCAAAAACCGGACTGCCGCGGACCGCGCTGTTCACACTGAAACAGCCGGAGCCGGTCACTGATGCGAGCAGGAGCTTCTCGCTCCGCTACGTCGGGAACGGCAAATCGCTTGAACTTCACGTATTTGTCCAGGCTTCCGGCAAGAGCGACCACGCACAGGTAACCGCCGCCCTGCCGGTTACCGCCGGATCGGCTCCGGTCACGTTCCTGTTGCCGCTGCCGCCGAAGCTTGACGTCACCGGCTTCGAAGTCACATCTGCCGATGCATCGTCCCGGATTAGGATCGCGGAAGCCGGCCTCCTACCGGACTTTCCTGGAGTGAAGTTCGGTTCGGCCGGACTGCTCATCCGGGACGGTGTAGGACTGCAGGAAACGAGAAATGGAACCAATGTTACCTATGATCTTTCGTTTACGAAACTTCTCTCCCAGATCGGCAACAACCAGGCACAGCTCTCAGCTGCGTACTCCTATTCCGGGCCGGACAGCAACCCTGTGCTGTTCACCGTGCGAGGCGGCGGTTCATCCCGTGAGTTTCGGCTCTATCCGCAGGAAGGCGAGCACACGGTCTACTTCTATACCGCAAGCGTCGGATTCACCCCGGAGCAGGTTACCATCGCGACCTCGAATCCGGACTTTACGCTGAGCTCAGTTGAAGACCGACCGTTCGCTGAGTCAGGTGGTTCTACGACTGTCGGGGGTACGATCATCGGCGGTCCGGGAGGGCAGGCTGCCCCGATTCCCGCAAACTTCGGAACAATGCTCACCTATGATCCGGCGAAGTGGCGTAATCCCGACTATGAGGTGTTTTCCTGGAATCTTGTGCCATCAGTTCTCGTATTTGATTTTCGGTCCCTCGCGGTTCAGGCGCGATTCCTGAAGCGCCTGGCATTCTTCGTCGAAAAAACGAACTACGCCGGAAAACTCTGGCCGAACTTCGTCATTAGTCCACTCCACGGCTGGAACGCTCATGACTATCGGCCGAAGGATCTCGCGGAGTTCTTTACCGACGCGCAGGAGCAGCACTTCCCACTGAATCCGGAAGAGGTCGGACTTCAGGACATTCTCGTTGCGAACGGAATCATTGTGCGGGATGGAAACGGCTTCAGCCCGGGAACCGGCGCAATAATAGGTTTTTCATATGAAGGCCCTTACTGGTTACGGTACCTGCTGCTCACGCACGAGGGATATCACGGAATCTATTTCACTCACCCGGACTACCGGAACTCGGTTCATGAAGTGTGGAACTCACTTCCCGCCCAGCAGCAGGATTTCTGGAAGATCTATCTTGGGGTTCGTGGGTATGACGCGAAGGATGACTACCTCGTCATCAACGAGTTCCAGGCATACCTGATGCAGCAGCGACTGAGCGACGTGAACCGCTACTACCTCGGTCAGGGCCTCAGTGGGCTCGACACAAACCCCGCATTCAAGAAAGCGGGGCTCGGCCAGTACATCAAAGCACATCCTGATATGTTTCGTTCTGCAGCAGCGAGGATTCAGCAAGGTGTGCACGCAGCCGCCGGGGTCTACGCAGGTGAGCTTGTGTCACTGGTGCCGGTCGGGAAATAGAGGCTGGACTATCGCTTGTCCTGATCCTTGTACTTCTTGGGATTCGAGTCGAACTCCTTCTTGCATCCGGGTGCGCAGAAGTAGTATGTCTTCCCCTCGAACTTGCTGGTCAGCTTTGCTGTCTTCTCATCGACATCCATCTTGCAAATCGGATCAATCGCCATTTTGTTTCTCCTTTTCAGATTCGAACCGCGACAGGATTTCGGTGAACTCGTACCACACAACCCCGGTATCGCTCACTTCCATACGAACTCGCGCGCCATCGGTTAGTGTCTGCATAGTCGCTTCCGCCTGAGCACCGGAAATTCCGAAACCAACGACAAGTTCGGAAACGGTCAGGCGTCCACCGTGATCCTGAGCGAGTCGGTAAATCGCCGCTTCACCGGGAACACGTTCGTCAATCCGGGCGGTCGGAGCCGGTGGTTCACCTTCGGTTTTACGGCTGCGATACAGCCGCGAAAGCGCAGACAGACCGAACAATACGAATGGAAAGATCATCCAGCCAAAATCCGGCGGGAAAACTGCCATCGGCTTCACCGTTGTACCTGCACCGGAATTCGTACCATACCCCCGTACTGTATGTCAATGCGATTCGTCGAAGTCAATTTGCCTCTCCCTTTCCGGCAGGAGCTTCCTGCTGTGGTCCGGTCATCGCCTCGAGCGTTTCTAGATAGATGAATGCGTCCTCAAACGTGTCGCCACACATCTCAGCCGACGGCCGCAAATTGCTGCATACAATCGGCCGTTCGGGCTTACCGAACAGTTGGCATCGATTGTCAGACGTAAGTTGAACACATCGTACACCTGCCGGTTTCCCGACTGCTACGCCTGCAACTATCACCGGTTCCATCTCCGGAATGCGTGATGAAATGGAAATTGCAATACAACATGCGCCACAGCCAACTCTGCAGTTCACCCCCATCCTGAACCTCCCTGCAGTCGACACTATCGCGTATGGCTCCTACCGGAAACGGGACTTGAACCCGTACGACCCTTGCGGGTCAGGGGATTTTAAGTCCCCTGTGTCTACCATTCCACCATTCCGGCATGGCGCCCATGTTACCAGCGCCGCCTCCTGCGGTCAAGCGAAACCAGGGTCCGCATAACGGGCGACCCGGTTGAACGGTTCCTCCGCTCGTGCTATAAGAACGACCTGTTATGGTCACTGAAACGTACGGAATTGTCGACTCTCACGCGCATCTGCTGCACATGAGCCGGAAAGGGCTGGATGTGCGAGGAATACTGTCCGAATGCTTTTCCTCAGGCTTCTCAGCGATAGTCGATGTCGGCGTTGATCTCGAAGACAGCGCTGAACGCTCGAAGCTTGCGAGCGGCTTTTCCGGCCTATATCGATCGGAAGGCCTGTACCCGTCGCAGGCTGACAGAGAAGATCTCGACCTGACTCTTGATCTCCTTGCCCAGGCGCTTCGTGCACCTGGCGTCATTGCAGTCGGTGAAATCGGCATCGACTACCACTGGAACTACGCGACGCCCCGCCTTCAGCAGGATCTTTTCCGGCGCCAGTTGCAGTTGGCCGGTGACACTGCCTTGCCGGTAATCATCCACAACCGTGAAGCGGGGAAAGATATCCTTGAAGCAATTGTCGCAGCCCGGTTGCCACGGCGCGGTGTGATGCATTGCTTTTCGGAGGACATTGAATACGCTCGCGGTTGCCTTGACGCAGGTTTCTTCCTGTCTTTCGCGGGAAATGTGACCTTCAAGAACAGTGCAAGTCTTCGCGAAGTCGTTCGATTCGCGCCGTCGGACCGCTTTCTCATCGAGACCGACGCACCCTATCTTTCGCCACATCCTCGTCGCGGAGTCGTGAATCATCCCGGGCTCATAATGCATACCTACGAACTCGTCGCTTCGGAACGCGGGATTTCCGTGCAGACGCTCGCAGACACAGTTCGGGCCAACTTTTCAGAACTGTTCGGAATAAGATTCGCGGAACATTAGCGTAAGCATTGTCCTCATCCGCGCAGCGGAAGGGCGATGCTGACTGAAGTACCCTTTCCCGGACTGCTTGTGACTTCGAGGTTTCCCTCGTGGGCGTCCACGATCCCCTTTACAATCACCATGCCGAGCCCGGTCCCGCCGTGGGTCGAGGATGAGAAGAACGGCTCGAAAATGCGCTTCAGCACATCTTCGGTCATCCCGACCCCGTTGTCTGCAACTACAATTGTCAGCAGATCACCCGAACGATCGATGTTGATGCTGAGAGTTCCGCCGGGTGACATTGCCTTGCGCGCGTTATCCGAAAGATTGATCAGGACACGAAGCATGCGTTCCTCATCAAAGATTACCGGCACCTTCACTGAGGACGAGAACACCATCTGGAGATTGCGGCTGGAGAAGCGGTCTGCGAGGTACCGACGGAGCTTCTCCAGCAGATCGTCCAGATTCACTATCGACATGTTCAATCGGATTTCTCCGCGTGAATAGTCAAGAAGTTCGCTTGCAATGAAGTTCAGCCGATCTGCTTCCCGGATTATGTTCTGTGCGTATAGCTCCCGTTTATCAGGATCTCCCGCGTTGACGAGCAGCATTTCGCCGTAACTCTTGACCACGGAGATGGGATTCCGGATGTCGTGAAGAATGAGTGATGAGAACTTCCCGAGGTTCGACAGACGTTCAGCCCGAAGCAGTTCTTCCTGCGCTTCGCGAAGTTGACGATTTGCATTTTCGAGTTCGAGATTTCTCCGTCTCAGATCCTCGACAAAGCTGTCGTTACTCTTGCGGACCATTGCCGAAAGTGAACGTAGCAATGAAAGCGCGACATTCGAGTTCGTGCGGAGAACGTGGATGAACGCTTCGCGAAAGAGAAAGAGTACCCGAACTTCCGTGCGGGCAACGATAGTTGCGCTGCGCGGCAGATCGTCAATCAGAGCCATTTCCCCGAACAGATGCCCCTCTCCGTGCACGGCGAGCAGGTCTCGATCGCGGCTCTCATAGTCTTTCCAGACCTCCACCTTACCTTCGAGGACTATGTAGAACTTGTCCGGGCTTGACTTCTCACTGAAGATCATCTCTCCGGAATGGAAGGACTCCTCCTGAGCGAGTTCGGCGATCGATTCAATCTCCGGATCGGTAAGGTCCTGAAAGAAGTATGCGCTCCGGAGGAAGTGGAAGTACTGTGTCACAATGGTCTCACAAAAAAGAAGTCCTCAACCGGGCTGAGGACCTCTCTTCTTTCGATAAAAACACGTTCGGAAATGACACGTCCGGATGTCGCGCCGCGAAAACGGTCACGGCGGATGCCGTTGCGGAGATTACCAGGTATCAGGAATGTCATCCTTGTTGCGGCTCAAGTCGGCGAACAGATCGGTCACCGCGCGAAGGTCATCAAAGTAGATGTAGTAGGAACCATAGGTCTCCAGCATGTTCGGTTTAATAATGAAACCAAGAACCGAAATGCCACCGCGCCCCGGGTAGTGAACATCCCGTTGCTGAATATTCGGCGGGATGGCAACGGTGAGCTGCCGCCATCCGGTGAAGTTCATCAACCCCATGTCAAGCACGTCGACGTTACCGAACTGATCCTGAATAACAAGTTTCAGCATGCTGTTGAAGTTGCGTCCGACTACCCAGACGGATACCGTCTTCGTAATACCGGGTATGGCAAGTGGTCGAGTCGGTTCGACGAATATCGATGCGTCTCCGCGGCGGAAGAACTGTGCCTTTACGCCGAGCACGTATTTGTCTTCGCCCGCAATTCCAAGTTTCTGTTCATCCGGTATCGGCTTCCGGTCAGCGGGGGCGCCCGCAAATCGGCGGCTCTCGATGACTCCCTCGTCAATCGGCATGAATACACGCCACATTCCGGGGTCCTCGAACTTTGATACCGATATCTCCTTCAACGCCTGCTGCGCGGTATCAACACCGATTTGGGCTGGATTGGGTGCGCTGGTCGCCTGGGCAAACACAGGGATCGCGAGAACAATCAACGTCAGCGCTACAAGTCCACACTTCTTCATCTCATAATCTCCTGTTTACTTGCCCTGCGCGGTGCCGGACTGAGCTGATTGAGTTCCCTGGTTCGCCTGAGTTCCGGCAGGTCCACTTACGCCTGCTGCAGACCAGAGTTTGTCAACGTAGCTCGGGTTCGCAAGCGTCTCACCGTCCCACGGCGATTCGAATGTATCTGTTATCACCTTAATCTGATTGATGTAGGTATAAAAGTCGTCAACCGGAGTATTCGGTGTCGACCAGATCACGAACTTCAGAAGTTTCAAACCTTTCGTTGAGGGTATGTAGGTTACTGATTGCGGAATTGAACTTGGAACTCCAACCGTGAGATCTTCCCACCCGCGGTAATCAAGACTGCCAAGTCGCAGCACATGTACGATGCCGCGGTAATCCTGCAACTGCGCCTCTACGTAATAGTTTCTGTATGAACCCCACATCCACACGTCAAGTGATTTCATCCGGCCGGGGATATCGATCGGGGTGGGAACCAGCTGACCATTTGCGTCTTTGGTGGCGGGTGTTATTTCAATATAGTTGTAACCCATCCGGTCAAATTTCGCGTGAATGCCGAGTGAGCGAATGTCCGTTCCCTGAGGAGGCTGGCGGTAGAGAGCGTCCGGCCACGTCTTTACCATGGCGGATTGTGGATATCCCTGCGTCACAAAGTTGCTGCCCGTGACAATCCATTCATGCTGCTGCGGTTCAAAGAAGTTGTCCAGTATGATTGACTGGATGTTCTGTGTGACTTCATCGGCGTATATCGAAGAACTTGCTACGAGCAGAATAATGGCTATCAGGCTGACGGAGAGGAGGCGAGCTCGTCTCATTCGTGTGCTCCTTTTGTGACGCGACTCAGATTTCTCCAAGTCACGTAGAATTATATTTCCATCGAAAACCTTTGTCAAACAGTTTTCTGGAAACAATTTACCTCATTCGACATTCGAAAAAGATCGTCGATCCCTCATTGTAAGTTACGCTGAAGACATGCCGGCCTCACCTGTATAGTCCACTTCCCTATCGTACCTATCGGCAGTTCCGGTCATAAAATAGAGTGCGATATCAGGTTTTATCGCACCGCTTTCGTGCATTGAACAATCGACTGCGCAGTGGCCGTTCCGTCGGTCCGATGGAGATACGCTTCGAGGGCCTGTGTAATTCCATCCTCTACTGAACAGAGTACCTGATTAGGGTATGCTGTGATACCCGCTGCTCCCGAAAGTATGACCTTTGCCTGAGTACCCGACAGGAGCTCAATACAGTAGGGAGTCATACCACCGACAAAGAATGCGAAAGCGCCGACTCCGCGATCCAGGTCCCGCTGAACTGCCGCGCGAACCTCTTCACGTCCGGGTTGGACGTCGAAGAGGTGATAACCGACGGTCACCTTCGCGCCGCCCGCTTCCGCGAGTCCCGCCCGCAGTGCCGACAGGTCCGCGTTGCTGTCGTTCCCCTGCTCCTGATAGAACACGGCAACCAGGTGAGTCGGGATTGACGCAGCGTACTCCGCGAGGTGCGCTCCGGCCTCCTTCATCGCCCTTCTGCGGTCAAAGAAAATCGCCGAAACATTGTGCTCCGGCGTTCGCGTTCCGCCGATCACTGCAACGTGGGCGGAAGGATACAGTTCCGTCAGGACCGGAGCGTCCGGCCCAAGAAAGGGAGTGAGTATCACGTCTTTCACTGTGCCAAGCCCAAGCTGCGAATAGTACCGCCTGTCGGCACCAAGTGGTACAACAATCACCCGGATTGAAGTGTGAGTGATGCGGGACACGGACTCGACCTCGTTCTGCACCGCGCCGGTCCCCTGAGCCGCAGCGTAGAGCTCGTCGACGAGAAGGTAGACCTGCGGGCTGCGCGAACAGGAGAGCAAACTGAACAGCAGGACAAGCGAAATCAGCACAAACCCGAACGCTCGCACATGCGATTTGCGGTGGTTCATCGTCGGTTCGGAACCGGCGGAGGTTTCGGCCGCGCGCCGTCTCACGTCAGAGGCGCACCGGCAGATAGAGACGGACCATTGCATAGGCCCCCACTACTCCGGCAACGAAAAATCCAATCCCCAGAACATACGCGTGAGTGAGCGCGTTTGTTGTGTGAAGCATCGCAATGGTTGCGCCGATGATCGGGCCCACGATTGCGGCAAGCAGGTAAACGTAGCGGATAAACATGCGCTCTTCCCTGAACGCGACAATCGCGCTGGGGAGGAGAATCATCGTTGTGACCCGGACGGCCGGTACAAGGAAAAGCCGGTAGTCACTGTAGTGATAGCTTTTGGTGAAGAGGTCGATCACTCCGGCCACGGTAAAGTAACCGGCGAAAAACGCAAGGAGCCCGATGAAGCGATCCACCTTCGTCTCCTGCCAGAGTCCACGGCTCAGGAGAAAGAAGCTTGCCACCAGCAGCACGTCCGGGAAGAGCGTCTGGTCAAAAAGGTAATGGATGAAAATGGCTCGCGGATTGTAGTACAACGGGTACAGTCCGGAGAAGATCGCCGTGATCGCCCAGATTACCGCGAAGCTGAACATGCCCTTGAGTACCGGAATAACGGTAATCCGGGTAGGAAGGGAGTGTGCCTCGAAAAGCATGACAACCGTCACGTACGCGAGGGGAACTGCTACGAGAAGAAACAGCAACATGATGGGCGACGCTAACATGAAAGACGCTTCTATTCAAGCGTGGCAAACAGATGACTGCGCTTGACAGAAATATGTCGCGCGGCTAGGATTGCCGATCATGGCTGACACTGATACTCGCAGCGGGGAAATCGGCATTGTGGTGCCGCAGGACTACACATTCGGCTCGGTCGGCCACGGAATAAAGCTCGATAGCGGCACGGAGTTCGGCCCGATAACCGTCCGCTACGAAACCTACGGCACGCTCAACAGCAGCCGCACCAACGCGATCCTCATCGTCCATGCATTCTCGGGAGACGCCCATGTCGCAGGGATTCATCACGAAGATGATCGCTACCGCGGGTGGTGGGATCCGATGATCGGGCCCGGACGGGCGTTCGACACAGACAAATACTTCATTGTCTGCTCGAACGTACTCGGCGGGTGCCAGGGGACGACCGGCCCGGGTTCTCCCGATCCATTGACCGGCAGACCGTATGCGCTGACCTTCCCTATCATCACCATTCACGACATGGTCGAGGTGCAGCGAAAGCTGATCGACCACCTGGGAATAGAGCGGCTCATGGCGGTTGTGGGCGGGTCGATGGGTGGAATGCAGGCGCTCGAGTGGGCCGTCAGCTTTCCTGATCGCGTGGCATCTGCAATTATCCTTGCATCAACAGCCCGGCTTACCGCGCAGGGTATCGCATTCAACGCGGTCGGCCGAAACGCAATAACATCCGACGCCGGCTGGAACAACGGCGATTATTATGGAAAGGATATTCCGTCCCGCGGACTGTCGATTGCACGAATGATCGGACATATCACCTATCTTTCCGATGAATCGATGGGTATGAAGTTCGGACGCCGGCTCCGCGAACGCGCGGATTACGGGTTTGATTTCAACGATCAGTTCGAAGTTGAAAGCTACCTCGAACATCAGGGAACGAAGTTCGTCGACAGGTTCGACGCGAACTCCTACATCTACCTGTCACGCGCAATGGACTACTTTGATCTTGGTGAACGCTTCGGAGGTCTCGACGCGGCGTTCTCCGGATGTCACGCGAAGTTTCTCGTCGTCAGCTTCACGAGCGACTGGTTGTATCCTTCCTACCAGTCCAAGGAGATGGTCTTCAGCCTTATGCGAAATGGAAAAGATGTGTCATACGCTGAGCTCAGCTGTCCGTTTGGCCACGATTCATTCCTCCTCGAAACAGTCCGCCAGACCAGTATGATATCTTCCTTCCTGGGAACGGTTCATGGAAACAGCTGAGGCTCATACATCCGGTGACCGGCAGCATTTCCGCTACGACGATATCGTATCTCTCGTTGACGCGGGAGCGAGTGTTCTCGATCTTGGCTGCGGCGACGGAGAGCTCCTCCTGAGGCTGATCACCGAGAAGAACGTGCGGGGACGCGGTGTGGAAATCGAAGAAGATCTCATCCGGCAATGCATATCGAAGGGGCTGTCGGTCTTCCAGGGCAATCTCGATGAAGGCCTGCGGGATTACGGAACGGCAACCTACGACTACGTGATTCTCAATCAAACCCTGCAGGTTATCCGCAATCCAGTATTGCTCCTCAGGGAGATGCTTCGCGTCGGCCAGCGGGTGATCGTCAGCTTCCCCAATTTCGCATACTGGTCAAACCGGCTGCAGCTCGCGATTGCGGGTCGGATGCCGGTGACCAGATCGCTGCCATACCAGTGGTACAACACGCCGAACATTCACCTGTTCACCCGGAAGGACTTCATCGGCCTGTGCAATTCGCTCAACGTCAGAATCCTGAAGGAGATCAGCGTTCACCGCTCGCGTGCAATTCACGGCCCTCTGCTGAACATGAGAGCCAGTGAAGTCTGTTTTGTTCTCATGAACCACCAGAGGCCGCTGGACGACACGACGAAGACTCTGTTATAGTCAATTTACTGGTCCTACGGAGATTTGACTCTTTTTTGCAACAATGATAGATTGTTGTCCTCGTAATCTGTGACCAGCAGGGTTGCCTATGCAAGTGAAGGAGGTCGATTGGCTACGAACAAAGATCTGCGAATCAATGGAATGATTCGCGTGAGGGAAGTGCGTCTTATCGATGATCAGGGTGAGCAGAAGGGAGTCGTTCCTACGCTCGAAGCGGTTCGCATGGCGCAGGAAAAAGGACTGGACCTCGTAGAGATTGCTCCGCAGGCGATTCCACCGGTTTGCAGGATTCTGGACTACGGTAAATACAAGTTCGAGCTTGAGAAGAAGACTCGAGAGTCCAAGAAGAAGCAGAAACTGGTGAAGATGAAAGAAATTCGGATGCAACCCAAGATCGAAGAACACGACCTTCAGTTCAAAGCCAAGCACGTACGTGAGTTCCTTGACGAAGGCAATAAGGTAAAGGTGACTGTCCGTTTCCGCGGAAGAGAGCTCGCCCATACCGAGCTCGGAAAAGTTGTACTTGACGATGTGCTTGCGTTGCTCGAAGATTCGTTTGTCCTCGATCGACCTGCCCTCATGGAAGGCCGATTCATGTCGATGATCGTCAGTCCCAAGGTCAAGAAGTAAGCCACCGGCGCATCCGTTCGAAGGTTCCACAAAGATTACGATTCAAGAAGTGAGGTAGTGTCATGCCCAAAATGAAAACCCGCAGAAGCGCAGCAAAGCGGTACAGTTTTACCGGCACCGGTAAGGTCAAATACAAGAAGCAGAATCTTCGCCATATTCTCACGAAGAAAAGCCAGAAGAGAAAGCGGCACCTGCGGAAAGCGGGAATCCTCAGTCCGGCTGAGGTCAGAAAGATTCGCGTACTCATGCCCTACGGTTGACGCCGTAGAGACAACACCGGGACAGACCGGCCCTCTCTGAAATGTTACCGAAGGAGACAACGACCAATGCCACGAGCAGTTGACGGAACAAGACGTAAAGATCGAAGAGAAAAGATCCTCAAACAGACAAAAGGCCACATGGGCAAGCGCAGCAAGCTGCACAGAGTTGCCAAGGACTCGCTTGCGAAAGCCCTCACATACGCGTATCGCGACCGACGCGGTCGCCGACGGGAATTCCGTCAGCTGTGGATCGCACGTATCTCGGCAGCCTGCCGAAGCGAAGGAATGACCTACTCCCGATTTATCAGCGGCCTCTCGAAAGCAAATGTCCAGATGGACCGGAAAGCGTTGAGCAATCTCGCTATCGAAGACGCGCAGGCGTTCAAGGCCCTCGTCGAGAAAGCCAAAGAGGCTGTGGGAGTCTGAAGCATGGTCAACCTGGAGCAGATCCGACTTCTCGAGTCCAGGGTACAGCACGCTATATCCTACATTCAGACACTGCGGGAAGAGAATCGACTGCTTCTCGAAGAAGCTGCGGGCCTGCGTGAGGAAACGGCACGGCACGGCACGGAGGACTCCAGGCTCCGTGAAGAGAATGTGACGCTGCGTGCATCTCTGGAAACCTACGAAAAGCGCATCGGTGACCTGGAACGGGTAGTGAACGACTTCAAAGTCGGTCAGGAAGAGATAGAGCTCACCATCACCAATGCGCTCAAGCAGCTCGATCAGCTTGAAGATACGGTACTTGAAGAGCAAGGCGCGCCGGCGGCGGCACTCTCCGCGACGCATGCTGAAGATGCTCCGACTAAAACCGTCATCTCAACCGAGCACACTGTGTCGCCCGGGTCCCTTGAGCCGGATGACTCGGCCGAGTCGTTTGACGCAGAAGTGGTAGATGCCGACATCAGTTCCGATGCGGATATTCTCGCCGACACCGAAGAATCACCATCCCGCGACAACTCTGATTCCGAGTTGGATATCTTCTGAGCCGGAGGCCGGCCATGACGGTCATGCGGATAGAGCTTCTCGGCACCTCATTCACGCTTCAAAGTGATGAAGATCCTGAATACGTCGCAGATCTCGTAGATTTCTTTCGCACAAAGATTGAAGAGACTCGTTCACATGTATCCACGCGTGATGAGCTGAAGCTTGCAATTCTTTCAGCGCTGGTAGTGACCGATGAGTTGTTCCGGGAACGATCGGCGAACAGGGAACACGATGCCGGCGATGAGACTGAACGCATCGCGTTGAACCTCATCGCCGAACTCGACAGGACTATGACGGACGGCCCGACGGAACCGTAGACGCGTTCCCGCTCAATTCACCATTTCAACAAGATCGGCACTCGGGATTCTATCGTAGCTGCACCCCTCGACGGTGACCATGCGGGACGCAAGTCGATTCCCGAATTTGCCACACTCGGCGAGCGGACAATCTCGAAGCAGACCGTACAGAAAGCCGGCTGCAAACGCGTCACCGGCACCCGTCGTATCGTGCGGTGTCACCACCTCACCCGGGATCCGCGTCACCACGCCCTCACTCAGGAGAATGCAGCCCTCCTTCCCCACCTTCATGGCGATGATCGGTGCAATTCCAGCCGCAGCCCTGATCACCTGCTCATCGGTACCGCTCACCTGCGTCATTGCTCTGAGCTCCTCGCTGTTGGCAAACAGGATGTCTATTCTGCCTGGCAGCCATTCAAGCAATCGATCGCGATAGCGGAACGCAACGAACGGGTCTGCGATGTCGAATGACACACGCAGACCACGCCTGCGTGCCTCGGCGACTGCGAACCGTGCAGCCGCCTCCTGAGTCGGCGTATCCCACATGTAGCCGGTGGTATGAAACAGCGCCGACTGATCGAGCAAGGTCGTGTCGAAATCAGCTTCGACATACTCTCTGCATGCACCCAGGTACGTGAACATTGTGCGTTCGAAGTCAGGGGTTACGAGGATCGCGGACGTGCCTGTCGGCACCTCCTTGCGCGCAAGACGGGTAACTACTCCCTGCCCGTGCATGATCTGCTCGAATCGGTCACCATTTTTGTCCTTGCCGATGGCACCGGTGTAGGCCGGCATCGGTGTGAGGTCTGAAGGACTCAGTGAGTGAACCTCTCTTTCCAGATTCGAAAGCAGGGCAATTCCGCGAATTGTGTTCGCACAGCTTCCACCGGGAGAGAAAGCCGGATCGGAACCGCAGGCGATCGCGGCTCGCTGTCTTTCGTAGTCAACGAGGTTCATACTTCCGGGTACGGCGTCAAGGCTCTCCGGAGCATCGATAGCAACATGGAGCACTATGTCCATCAGCGGATTTCCGAGTCCGTACACAGAGATCATTTCGGCTCCTCCTTCGGGACCGGTGCGCATGTACACAGAACAGTGCAGTCCGGTCGGTGACGAGCGAACTTCGATGTGCTGTCTGAATTGGATTGACACCCGGAACGCCGATATCCTAATATCATCGCTGAACGATGTCTATAACTACCAGTCAGCAAATAGCCAGATATTACGAACAGTTCAACGCCATCGATGTCACGTTCACCAAGGAAGTCATCAAGGCGACTCTCCTGTATCCGAAGCAGGTCTATCTCAAATGTCTCGGATATCAGTGGTCATGCATTGTCTACTCAACTTCGATGATAGGCGCCCGTGTGCTGGTAAACCTGCACAGCACTTTGAATGAGACAGTTCGAAAAGCAAACAATCTGGTCTCACTCAGATTCAGTTTCCTTCAACGAGACAAAGCTGACCCGCTGACTTTTTTCGTCGCCTCGAAGATCACTGGCTTTACGCCCTACGGCCCGAAGAAACCGGACTTTTCATTTGTGTCGCTTCAGTACACTCAGCGCCCGCCCGATGGGCTCATCGAGATACTCGGCGAGCTACTCGAAGCAAACGTCAACTCCCAGAAACGGAGCGAGGATCGCATTGCAGTGACTGCCGATTCAATGCGAAAGATCGGACTCACCTCGAAGGAAGCGACGGTGCTGATCCAGGGTGTTCCACGTCGGTGCATTCTCCGTGATCTCTCCTTCTCCGGTGCGAAGGTCGTGATCTTCGGCATTGCGCAGTTTATCGTGAACCGGGATGCGGTGTTACGGCTTGAACTTGAAGAGCCGGCAAACATCCTTGAGATTGAAGGAAAGATCGTCCGGTTTGAGCCGGTTGAAGGGCGATCGGACATTGCAGCCTTCGCGATACAATTCACCGAGACTGCGGTACCGATGGACTACAAGCTCAGGGTGAACACCTATCTGAAGACGTTCCGCGTGAAGCCTGCCGAGGAAACCTCACATGAGTAGCACGAAGGGTCCGCTCTCAAAAATGATATTCATTTCATTGCCGGAACATCTTGACCGGAGTGTCGGCAGCTTCCGAATCGACCCTTCGGTAAAGATCCCGATCGACGTTCCGGAAAACAGAGACGATTGGACAATACAGGACCTCTCCTGGGAGATGATCGTTGCCGGGATGCTGAAGCTACTCGCATACGAGCCGGATCACGCGAATGCCGGATACTTTCGTGGCTTCGTGCTTGCCGCGAAACCTGATATCGTGAACGAACTGACCGAGACGGCGATCCTGAAGGCACGCAACCGGGACTTCGAACTTTCGGAGGAGATCTTCCGCGCACTCAAGGGACTACTGCCCGACGATCCCCGAGTCCTTATGAATCTCGCACTCGTCTTCGAGCAACGCGCCGACTCCTACGAATCGATTGGAAACGAGGAACTTCAGACTCACTATTCCAATCTTGCATTCGAGACGTACAAGACGCTGTTCGCTCTCGATGACGTAGTGCCCGAGGCTCACCTGAATAGCGGCTTCTTCTTTCTCAAACTGAAGAACTTCGAAAAGGCACGTGAACATTTCAGCACGTTTGCAAAACTTTCGACGGATCAGGAAAAGAGACGGGAGGCACTTCGCATAGTCAAGGAGATCGACAGCCAGAACCTGCTCGACAATCTCTTCAAGGAAGCGTACGACTTCATCCGCTTGGGGAAGGAAGAGGAAGGCATAGCCAAGATCGAGAAATTTCTCGAGACCTACCCGACCGTCTGGAACGCCTGGTTCATTAAGGGGTGGGGATATCGAAGACTGAGCAACTACCACGAGGCCAAGCGCGCCTTTCTGAAAGCTCTCGAGCTCGGCCCCGAACAGGCCGACACGCTCAATGAACTTGCCATATGCCATATGGAACTTGGCGAACTCGAGGAATGCAAGCGCAGGCTCACTCAGGCACTTCAGATCGACCCGGAAAACGTGAAAATCATCTCGAACTTCGGAGTGCTCGCGCTGAAGAAGGAGCAGTTCGAAGAGGCTGCACGCTTCTTCCGAACGGTTCTCGAGCTGGAGCCCGAAGATCCCATCGCCATTCGCTATCTGGAACAGATAGAAAAGTCCTCATAACCCCTTTCTCACTCTATCAACATTCTCAGTAGTACAGATGCGCTAAAGATTATAGCCCATCCTGTCGATAAGAGACTGGAGCAAAGGAGGTTTTGCGCGGGAGTTCCGCGAAAAGCAAACCCTCCCCTATTCTCAGTATCGGTGAGCCATCTTGATACTTGAGCAAATTGTCGCGGATTTATCCACAATTTGCGCCGGGTACTCAGCGAACGGGTCACCGCGAGGAGGTGCACGGAGTCGAATCGCGAAACGGGGCACGGTCCAGGCCACAAACGCCGGTTCCGATGCCGTCATAACCGAGACCGTCTACCAGCATGCCGACTCGGGCACGGAAGCCCGAAACGGAGAACGCTGGACGGGAATGTTGCGCAAAGGATTGCGCAATGGGCGAACTGCGCCGGAAACACCAGCCCAGCGGCAGTTCGCGCTCATATTCATCATCGTTTCATGGAGGAAAGGATGGTAATCAATCACAACATCAGCGCGATGTTCGCAAATCGAGAGCTGAACATCAACAATGAGCACCTGCAAGGTGACATCGAGAAGCTCTCGAGCGGTCAGCGCATCAATCGGGCCGGCGATGATGCGTCCGGACTTGCGGTCAGCGAGAAGCTACGCTCCCAGATTCGTGGATTGCGACAGGCTTCCACGAATGCATCGAACGGCATCTCCTTTATCCAGACAACCGAAGGTTATCTGCAGGAGACCCAGGACATTCTGCAGCGCGTACGCGAACTGTCAGTTCAGTCTGCAAACGGTATATACACGAATGAAGACCGGATGATGATCCAGGTTGAAGTTTCCCAGCTCGTTGCCGAAGTCGACCGAATTGCATCTCAGGCGCAGTTCAACGGTCTGAACCTGCTGACCGGACGATTCGCCAGAGTCTCAGGGCAGAATGTCGTGACAGCAAGCATGTGGTTCCAGATTGGCGCGAACATGGATCAACGCACCCGGGTGTTCATCGGGACGATGACAGCCGCCGCGCTGGGCGTGAGGAACGCAAGCAGCCAGCAGATTCTGTCCCTGTCCACGCCCGAGAACGCGAACAGGGCCATCGGTGTGCTCGACACGGCTCTGCGGATCGTGAGCAAACAGCGCGCAGACCTCGGCGCCTACCAGAATCGACTCCAGAAGGCAATCCAGGGGCTCGATGTCGGCGCGGAGAATCTCCAGGCGGCCGAATCGCGGATCAGGGATACCGACATGGCGGCGCAGATGGTTGACTTCACCAAGAACCAGATCCTTGTCCAGTCAAGTACTGCGATGCTTGCTCAGGCCAACCAGAGACCACAGTCAATCTTGCAACTACTCAGATAAGGTAGTATCATTTATAGAGAGGGTATCCTTGTGCTGCGGAAGTGGCGGGAGGATCTCTCTCTGATTTGAATTGCTCTTTGAAAAACACTCTCCTTGCGCAGTGGATTGTCTGCGCGGGACGGAGCCGAAAACAGTGGGGCTGCTCAATAGCCGAGTGCGGGAACTCCTGCACCGCCGGCAGGTTGGGTTGTCTCTCTGCTGTTGGGGGAAACGAACGGAGCAGAAGAAGCGCGTATCTCTTCTGGCACGCCCCCAATCGGCACAGGTAGGCAATGGATGCCTAGCATAATCCGTCAAGGAGGGTCATATGATCATTAATCATAATTTGAGCGCTGCCTTTGCGGCACGTGAGCTCAATGTTCGAAATCAGGCACTTCAGTCCGACATCGAAAAGTTGAGTTCCGGCCAAAGAATCAACAAGGCGGCCGACGACGCATCCGGTCTCGCCGTTTCGGAGAAACTGACAAGCCAGGTTCGCGGATTGGAACAGGCGGGGAGAAACATTCAGAACGCTGTATCATTTATACAGACTACTGAAGGCTATCTCCAGGAAACCACAGGTATTCTCCAGCGGTTGCGCGAACTCTCGGTGCAATCGGCAAACGGTATCTACACGAACGAAGACCGGACAATGATCCAGGTTGAAGTGTCGCAGCTCGTGGACGAGGTGAACAGAATCGCATCGTTCGCGCAGTTCAATGGGATGAACCTTCTGACCGGTGCGTTTGCGAAAAATTCGGCGACCGGACAGATCATGCAATTCCAGGTGGGCGCTAATATGGATCAAAACAAGCGCGTCTTCATCGGGACAATGACAGCCCAGGCACTCGGGCTGCAGGGCGCACAGGCTGGCGCAGGTGCTGCGGGCGGAGGGATGTTGTCGATTTCGACACCTTCAGCGGCAAACCGTGCAATCGGCACCCTTGATACGGCACTGCGCATTGTGAACTCACAACGTGCGAACCTCGGGGCGTATCAGAACCGGTTCCAGATGGCCGGACAGGGTGTTGCGGTAGCTGCAGAAAACCTGCAGGCGGCGAATTCGCAGATTCGAGACGCGGACATGGCGGCGCAGATGGTCGACTTCGTCAAGAATCAGATTCTGCTGCAGGCAAATACTGCAATGCTGGCGCAGGCAAACAACAAGAACCAGTCGGTGCTGACGCTGCTCAGGTAGCCTGAAGCTTCGGCATTCAAGCATTTACTCCGTTCAACGCGTACGAAAGTGCGCTGCGCGAAGAGATTTCTGGACGTCATCTCTTTGCTGCGAATTTCGGGTGGGAGGGGTCGCGCTCTCCTCCCACTCTTCCTTCTCTTACATGGAGGTAAGAAGATGTCGATGGAGATAAGCGGAGTTAACTCCTTCATAGACATTTCAGGCGGGTCATTCCCGGCGACGGCTACACGTCAACCACTACCTCAGGACCCTCCTGCAGTCAAGACTTCAGTACCAAAACAGTTGTCGAATAAGGAGCTTTCTGATCTGCAGAAAGTTGCGTCAGCGTTCGATACGCGCCTTGAGTTCAGCATGAATCGGGACATACACCGTATCGTCGTCAAGGTCATTGACACGAGAACCGATAAGGTAATCAGAGAGCTTCCGCCAAAAGCGATTCAGGAGCTGTATCGAAGAATCACGGAGGTTGTCGGATTACTATTCGACCTCAAAATCTAAATCATACTTTCCTCACTTTTCTGCTCGGCTTCGTGCTGATTCTGGTATCTCCACCATCATTCTCCCAGAGTTCGATCATGATTCCGGGAGTGTCCGATCCCTACAACACGAAGGGAATCATAGATAAGATCATGAAACTCGACAGTGCTCCCGTCGATCGGATGAGGGCCAGTGTGGAGACGTACAAGAAGCAGAAGACAGTTTGGGGTGAGTTGTCGACCAAAATGAAGGAACTCAGTGATTCGGCACTGAAGTTGTACAGTTTTCAGAATCCATTCGAAGAACGCAAAGCAACCTCATCCAACCCTCAGGTTCTCACCGCCACATCGTCACGCGGTGCGCCTGAGCGAACGAGCAACATAGTTGTACAACAACTCGCCGGTTCGGACAAGTTTCTCTCGAACGATCTGCCGTTGAAGTACCAGGTACCTTCCGGCAAATACGTGATAAAGGTCGGGAAGGACGAACAGAGTTTTCAGTTTCGCGGCGGCAGATTGAGCGATCTGGCGGACGCCATCAACAAGAACGCGGGAACTCTGGTGAACGCTCAGATTGTTCAGAACACGATGGACACTCAGGTACTGGTGATCGCTTCACTGAAGACAGGCTCCCAGAATCACCTCTCGTTCTCCGGCGAAGCCGAAAAGTTTGCGGTGGATGCAGGCATCATGGCACGCTCGATAACCGACAGCAGGGACGTTTCGATTACGCCGACGGCAGTCTCAAGCTGGACAAGGCCGCTCGATCCGTTGACAGTTTCGATCTCCGCGGGCACGCTCACCCTTTCTCCGGGTTCCGAGGCATCACTTCCTGTCTCCCCCACGATGGCGATCACTCCTCAAATGGTGCTTTCGCTCGAGATTCAGGTCAAGTTCCTCGGCGGGGCAGCCTATGTCCCGCCCTCCCCGCCTTCCGGACCGTCAATCAATGCGCCGGGCGCGGTGACTCTGAACGGAGTAACAATCCAGGACAATCCTTCACAGTCCCCGCTTCCCCAGTGGACCCCGCCGCCGCCTCCTCCGGTGGTCGAGGATCACGCAATCCTGTTTGCACAGAACGGCTCCACAGCAGTTCCTCTTCCGGACGTCGCGGACACAAACGGCTTTACCGAGCTCACCATTCCGCTCGCGAAATACGTGAAGGCTGTTACGGCAATCGATCTGCGCAACCGGAACACCCAGCGGGAGGTTTCAGTAAGAAACGTTCGTATCTATGACCCGAACAGTCGTGGAGGCTACTCACCGCTCCATCCGGTCACACAGGCGCGCGATGCAAAGCTCATGATCGACGGCGTGGAGGCGTTACGGGATTCCAATACGATCTCAGATCTGGTACCCAAGACGACATTGACGCTGCTCTCAGCGAGCCCCGCCCCGGTCACGCTCAACGTTGCCCCGGACGACACTCTGGTAAAGAACGCAATCATCGATTTCGTCGGCCGGTATAATCAACTGCTCACGAAGATCAACATACTGACCAGTAATTCGCAGACGGTGATAGATGAAGTCAGTTATTTCACGCCGGCCCAGAAACAACAGGCGCAGGATGAGCTGGGAATGTTCCAGGGTGATATGACTTTCAGCATCCTGAAATCAAAGCTGGAAGACACAATGATGTCACCCTTCCCGACTGACCTGGGACCGCAGCTGGCCCTCCTCGCACAGATCGGCATTTCGACAAATGCAAGCCCCGGCGGAACGCAGGGTTTCGATGTTTCGCGCCTGCGAGGCTATCTGGAGATAGATGAACAGCGGCTCGACAGCTCACTGCAGGCACACTTCCGCGACATCAAGCAGCTGTTCGGAACTGACACGACCGGTGACCTGATCATCAATAACGGAGCCGCCTACCGGGTGCACGAGATCATATCTCCGTATGTTCAAATCGGAGGGATTGTCGCCTCCCGCGTGCAGTCAATCGACCAGCAGATCTCACAGACAAACAAACAGATCACGGATATGAACTCGCAGCTCGCGCAGAAACGGAGCAACCTGCAGAGTCAGTATGCGCAAATGGAAGGTACCCTCGGTCAGCTGCAGCATCAATCGCAGGCCCTCGGCAACTTCGGCATGCAGTCGACATCCGGCAGCCCGTCGGGACCATAGAAAGCATACAAGGAGCAATTGTGCAAATTGTCATTAACGACGAACCGATAAGCTACACTCTTGAAAACGAACGGACACTCGGACAGGTTGTTGCCGAGATCGAAAAGTGGCTCGCCGGACAACGCCTCGCGGTATCGGCGGTTCGATCGGATGAGAATGAGTTACCACTGTATGCACCCGAACGATGGACTTCTGTGTCCGTCGATGGAGTAGGAACGCTCCACGTGACCGCATCTACGTTCAGAGAGATGAAGCTGGCAACGCTTGAAACGATGCGGCAATACCTCACGCTCATGCAAAGCGGCATCGAAACTCGTCGGGACATCCAGCTCAAGGAGCTGCTCGATGAATATCCCTACATTCGCGACAGCCTGAATGAACTGGTTGGTGTCGGAAATGGATCGCAAGCATCGTCGGCACTGGACGCATTGATCGAAACCTCAGGGCTGCTCGACGGGGCGATCAAGGACGACGAAACCCGCACCGCCCTTGCCCGGCACATCGATGACCTGAAATTGATCATCGTAGATCGATCGCGGGAGGCAACTCAGCCGCGGCGCGAAGCAGCGTCGACTGCAGTTCTGTTGCAGCAGTCGATACCGGAGATCAGCGAAGTGTCAGTCCTCCTGCAGACAGGCAAGGATCAGCAGGCGATGGCTTCGGTAGTTCGGTTTACCGAACTGCTCGGAAAGGTCGTTCGCATCGTTCCCTACCTCGCAGAGTCGAATCCCGATCTCATTGCCGGCGATGGATCGGACAGGAGCCTCCCCGAGATCGCTTCGGAGCTGAACGGTTTTCTTCATGAACTTATCTCGGCATTCGACGCGAAGGATTCAGTTTTGATCGGTGATCTGCTCGAATACGAAATAGCTCCTCGAGTGCAGGAGATCGCACAACTGTTCGCCGCCTGAGCAGGAGGAAAGCTCTCCTATGAATCTGCTTCAAACGGAGTACAACTTCTTTGCGAGCTCAAACTCCCCGGCGGCCTACGTCGGGCTTGCCATTTTCGGAGGCCTGGTCGCTGTTGCAATCTTCGTCTCAATGATAGGCAACCGAAGAAGTTCGAAATCAGGCACAGGGTCAGCCGCCCGGCACGTATCGATCAAAAGGCAGGCAAAACGTGCCGGACTGAGCCCGGATCAGATACGGACCCTCGAACACCTGATCAAGAGTCAGAAGCTCAAGTCACCAGCGAAACTTCTTGACGGCGGACAGTATCTGAACAGCGCAATTCGGGAAGAGCTTGAGATAATCGAAACGGAACAGGTTGCTGAGAGTATCAAGGAAGCACGGAAGAATACACTGTTTCAAATAAAGGCAACTCTCGACTCCGCCCGCGCGAACCTGAATACCATGTCGAGCTCACGGAACATTCGAATCGGCCAGGATGTGAAGATCGTTTTTGAACACGGTGGCGGTTCATTTGAAACAACAGTCATTTCGAACCTCGCAAACATGCTCGGCGTCGAGGTCCCTGAAAATGACGACGGCCCGATCCGCCCCGAGAAGGGCGTACGGACGCAAATCACCTTTATCCGGGACAACAACCGGGTATATCGGTTTATCACGCGGGTCCGCGGATTGAACACCGTCCGCGGTCGCGGCACGCTATTTGTCGATCACGTCAACGACATCAAGCAGGTGCAGAAGAGAAAATCTCCCAGAAGGGAGCTCCGCAAACCCGCCTACTACTATCTGGTGCAGATTGTAGAGAACGGCAGCGGCCGCAAACGGACGCGGCAGGCTGTCGTCCAGAAGAACCAGAACTATCTGGGGCGCATCGAAGACATCTCGACCGGAGGGTGCCTGATTCGAGCTCAACGACCTCTGAAGAAGGGCAGCCTGATCCGCGTTGATTTTCAGTCTGAAACAGGCAAGTCAATTTCTGTATTTGGGAAGGTGTGCGGAGTCGACTCGCAGGCGCCCTACGGAGGCGACATGCACGTGATGTTCACGCGAGTATCGCAAACCTATATGAACGAAATCATGGCATATGTTTACGGCTTCGTGGAATAACCAAAAATCTCCAGTATATTGACCATCATTCGCGAATCGGCTACATTTCGCTCATGGAAGTCGTGGAGATCAGGAACATAGTCAGAAAGGATACGGCGGTCTTCTACCGAAGGGCCTTTATTGGTGATGCGGTGCTTGCCTATGCGGCAGACAACACGCAATCACGCCGCATCGAGTTCGTTCTTGAGCACACCGCCACATCAGGTGTTCTGGTCGAAATCACCCTCCTCGACACCCCGGACTATCCACTGATCCCGGTTGTCGAAGAGCTCAAGAAGCACGTGACGGCACTCGACCGCGGGGGGAAGCTTCCCTGAGCCAGCGCGTTACGATCACAGCCTCCGCGGCGGAGACCGAGCAGGTCGGTGAGGACCTCGCCGCGCGAATTGCAGAGTTGCGAAGTGATCCAAAGCAGTACGGCATTGTTTGTCTGCATGGCACACTGGGTGCAGGGAAGACTACACTCGTCCGTGGCTTCGCCCGGGGAATCGGCATCACCGAACCTGTCACCAGCCCGAGCTACACGATAGTCAACGAGTATGTTGCAGACAAGGGACCTGTGCCCGGCACTACGTTGTATCATGTCGATTTGTACAGGCTGGATTCTGCAGATGAGTTTGAACTGATCGGTGCGGATGATATCCTGTTCGGTCGGGGGATTGCCGTCATCGAATGGAGCGAGAAGATCGCTTCGCTTCTTCCGCCGGGCATTATTGATGTAACAATTGAAATCCTTGAAGGCAGTCGTCGAAAGATCACGGTAGAAGGGGCGTACAATGTACATTGTGGCACTTGATACATCAACCGAAGTGCTGAGCCTTGCCATACGCGACGATGATCGGACCTTCCTGTTTGCCAGGGCCGGCGACCTCAGGCACGCCGAAACACTCATGCCCTCAATCCTTCAGCTTGCACACCTTGCAGGCAGACAGATGCTCTCCCCCGATCTGGTTGTGTGCACACGAGGTCCGGGCTCCTTCACCGGTCTCCGGATCGGTATGGCCACCGCGAAAGGTATAGCCGCAGGCAGCGGATGTCCGGTAGTTTCTGTTCCGACCCTCGATGCGTTCGCGTGGGGTCACGCCGATTTTGACGGAGCGGTAGTCCCGGCGATTGACGCTCGAAAAGGACGATTCTATACCGCAGTATTCAGTTCAGGCGCGCGATTGAGCGATGATCTTGATGTGGAACCCAGGTCAATCGCGAGGCGACTTGAGGGAACAAAGCGAATTCTTGTGACCGGAACCGACGCGGCGGCACTGGGGAACGCGCTTGCTCCCTACCTCGACGACGATCAGGTGCTGCACATTGACGCGCGTTCACAAGCAGGCTGTGCGGCGTCGCTTCTCGAACTGGGCACCGCGCAGTGGAACGCTTCAGGGCCGGACGCCGACGGGCAGGGGCCGACCTATATCCGTGAAAGTGACGCCGAGCTTGGTCTGAAAGTGCCGGGATGACTTCCTGGTGCGCTGTGGCAGGATCCGCTTCAGTCGTCTCTATGTGTTGTGCTTCTCAGTTTCCGGTGAATCGGCGCGGTCCTTCCCGCCTTTTTCAAACAGAGAATCAAACGCGGGAAGGGTTCCCTGCGAGCGCGCGGCTTTCCGATTCTCTTCCTGAATTGCATCATACACTTCCTGCCGGTATACCTTTATCTGCGCGGGTGCGTCGATGCCAAGTTTTACCTGATCGCCTTTGATGTCCACGACTGAAACATAGATGTTGTCCCCGATGATGATTCGCTCGTTGATGCGTCGTGCAAGTACCAGCATGCTAACCTTTGATGCTCGCAAGTTCTTCGACAATGAAATGCCGAACCTGCCAGCGCGGGTCCAGGGAAATCGACTGGCGGCCAAGTCGCTTATCACGGTTTATGAGTACCGGTCCCTGAAGATTTGCCGTCATGAGACGGTGATCGTCGGGGACCGTAACTATTGAAAACACTATGAGCTCGTCGTTGGACTGGACTGCGATATCTGACAGATCGCTCGGGACTACCTTCACTTCGTAGTCCGGACGAAAGACGTGCGGATCAATAAGGATGAAGGCGATGTCAGGCACATCGAGACTCTGCAGCCAGAAGAACGGTGGCTGCGAAGCGTCCATGAGCGCGTACTCCTTCAGGTGCTCGAACCCGAGAATTCCGAACGGAAAGAAGATTCTCTGCCGCTCATCAATGTCGATTTCGCCAAATGGCTTCGATCTAATGCGCATTTCACCTGCCTACCGGAGGAAATCAAGGAGCGTCTGCGGAAGGATACGCGCCGCAGTCTGCAGCGCCGCCTGATGCGTATACTCGAGCAGCTTCAGATCGGTTATCGCCTTGCTCATGTCCACATCGACAAGACGGGAATTGTCGCCGGTGACCTCCGGGATCTGAGTCTGAGTCCTGTTCAGTGTCAGGTTCAGTCTCTCGCTCTGCGCTCCAAGCTTTCCTAGATTGCCCAACAGGTTGTTCAACCCGCTGTCGATTCCCCGGAGGGAGCTTCCCCCGATATCAAGCGTATTTCCGCTGTACAGGGAATCCCGAAGCCGGATAACCATGTCGAACAGGGATCCGCCGTTTACCCGGGCATCGTTCGCTATGTTTCGCGGCGGCGAACTGTTGATCGGGTTTACAACTCCGAGATCAGTCAGGACGGTTGAGCCTGGACCATCCTGTAACCAGATCTGACGCGGTGACGTGCTCTGCAGTACCATTGCACTCGAGACCGGGTCCAGGTGTGCCTTCACCCCTGCCCCCGAATCGTTGATCTTCTGCATAATGGCATATACGTTGTCGCCCTGTTTCAGCGCAATGGGCACGTTATTGATCGAGATTGTCGAATCCTTCTGCACCACGTATCCGGTTGCATCTACGGTAGGAACCACCTGCTGTTGTTCGGCCCAGAATACCTGATTGCCGGGAAAGTTCACTGTTGCGGTGGCGGTATCTGATATGTCGGTCCTGTTCGTGCCGATGTCACCGAGATACTGCACCTGCGTGACAACATGCCCGGTGGCGCCCGGCACATTTCCGGTGAGGACCCGGAACGGCGTCGTGCGTGACTCGAGACCGGAGAAGATCATTGTGCCGTCAGGTCCGCGGGAGTTGCCGAGGCTCACAAGCTCGTTCAGGAGCTGATTCACTTCCTGGCCCATGTTCTGCAGGTCACCCTTCGAGTAGGTACCGTTCGCCCCCTGCACTGCTATCTCGCGGATTCGCTGCATGACGTCTACAGCCTCCCGCATGTATCCTTCGGCAGTCTGGTGGCTCTCGAGTGCACTGTGAATATTGTTCTCGTACTGTTTGAGGCGAACCAGATAAGACTGAAAACGAGTCGAGTTCGCTGCATCCGCCGGGTGATCGCGCAGATTCAGAATTCGCCGTTGCGAAGTGATCTGATTCTGCACGTCATTCAATTTGACTTCGCGATTTCGCAATTGAAACTGCATATCGTCATTCATCATGTTCGTACTGATGCGGTCCATTGACTATTACACTCCCATTCGATTGATGATCGTATCAAGCATCTGGTTCATGACATTGATGAACCGTGCCGCCGCGGCGTAGCCGTGCTGAAACTTGATCATCTGCGCAAGCTCTTCATCGATATTCACGCCCGAGATCGACTGTTTCAGGTCGTTCAGGTTCTTCATGACCAGATCCTGGGTCTGCATCGCCTGTTTCGCCTGCTCACCCTTCAACCCGATGTTCGCAACAGCGTTCGCAAAGTAGTCATCAAATGTCGAGATCTGACCAACCATCACCGGCCGGGTGCGAAGATTTGCAATGGCAAGAGCGGCCGAACCATCACCCGGGGCTCCGGGTCGACCTTCTGTGCCGAGACTGGCGGCAATGGCGCCGGGCTCCTCTTTGAGCTTCGGGTTGATCGCCATCCAGCCTGAAGGGTGAAGAAGCGGTGAAACCTGATAGCTCACGCCGACCGATCGGAGCGATGCGACAGCATCCGCGTGCCCCCAGTCATATGCGCCGGCCGCGCCACTCTGCTGCAGGATGCCTGCGTAACCGACAAGAAACTGACCGGAATCCTCTACATGGCGGATAACGAAATCAGGATTCTTCGTCTCCTCGGACGGAGTAGCCTTCAGCGAGAGCTCGCCGTTCCGGTCGAGTCGCGCAACTACCTCTGCCCCCGAATTGTTTATCTTCCCAAGTATCTGATTCACCGTGTCGGTCGGATGGTAGTCGATCGTTACATTGCCGTTTGCTGCAGGCAGAGTTATTGTACCCGCGAGACCAACTTGCGACTGACCGTCGAGCCGATTTGCACCAGTCATCCGAAACAGATAAGTATGGTCGAAGGTTCCGTTTCCGCTTCGGTCGTAATTTCCCTGTGCGTTGAGTACCCCGGGCTTTTCGACGAAGAAATCCAGTCCGGTCTGACCGTTCAGTCCGTAGCCTGCCCGATGATTCTCGTTCACCAGGTCGACAAAGTTCACCGTCATGTTGTCGAGGCTCTGGATTTCACTCCGCAGATCCTTATCGCGCAATTGAAGCGATGCTGCGAGGCTTCCGCCGTGAAAATGTATGTCCTGATTCGTGTTCGCCCAGACAACTTTCGGAAATCCTTCGTTGTTCTGGTCCGGTGCAAGTTTGAGCGGAAGCGCGATGTTTCCCTGCACCAGCTGATATCCGTCGGTGTGGATGTTGAACCCTTTCGGATCCTGGTTATTTACGGTTATGTTGATGTAAGTTGAGAGCTTTTCAACGAGAAGATCGCGCCGGTCAAGCAGATCGTTCGGGTTATCACCGGCGGCCTTGCTCTTCATGATCTGTTCGTTCAGCTTGGCAATCTGCGTCGTCAGATCGTTTACCTCATGAACCGAGGTGGTGATGTCCGTGTTCACCATCTGCCTGATCTGGTCAAGGCTGTGATAGCGATTCTTGATGCCGTCGAGCAGACTCTGGCCGCGCTGCAGCACCTCCTGACGCGCCGAGCCATCCTGCGGCGTAAGGGCGAGCTGCTGCCAGCCGGCCCAGAACTTGTCCATCAAGGTGCGGACCGACTGATCTGCCGGCTCGTTGTACGTCTGCGAGATCATCAGCAGGTACTTATCACGCTGGTGCCAGAATCCTTGCTGGTTTCCCTGGGCAACGATGCGCCCCTCGAGCAGGCTGTCGGTCACGCGGGATATTCGTGCGACCTCGACGCCCTGCCCCACCTGGCCGGGTGTAAGCGGGCGGGTAAGGCCGGGAATGGTGAGCGGTTCGGCAGCCTGAAAGTCGACAGTTTCACGGGAATAGCCCGGAGTGGATGCATTGGTCATGTTGTGGCCAACGGTATCCAGGCCCACCGTCGTTGCGATGAGTCCGCGCTTCCCTATTTCGATACCGGTAAAGGTGGATAACATGTCGGAGTCCTCCTAGAGCCGGTGGTTAACCACCATCGACGAGGTATCCGATGTCGAAACCGAACCGGAACGGGAGTAGATTTTGCCTTTCCGTTCGGGAAATATCTCGTCCAGAATGTCACGCATTGTACCCACAGTCGCGCTCACGTATGCGTCGATTCCGTCGGTAATGCTGCGTACTTTCGCGATTCCGATACGCAGCTGCCGGTAGAGTGTCGCAAGCTCCTGTCGTTCTTCCAGCGGCAAACGGGAGAGAACGTCGTAGAAGCTGTCCTGCGGCGACAGGCCAAGTGAGGCTTTCAGTGAGCTATAACCGTCATTCCGACGCAATTCGCATGACTCAATATCCGCAGCGAGCACCCGCATGACGCGAACAGTCTCCTCGAGCGCAATCCAGTCCTTCTGCAGAACTGCGAGCTGCAGTCGAGCTTCTTCCCGGGAAAGATTGTCGAGTAACACACCCTGCAGTTGCAATGCTTCTTTGAAGACAGTTGTTGCCTGTACCGCGTTCATATGCAGCTCCTTCACTCATTCGACCGGACTCATCGACCCCTCCGCGAGCGGGGTCGGACTCTCCTATATATTGTCGGCGCCTTGAGCATCAGGATGAATACAATTGCAGAGGATTCCATCGTAATCTTGACGATTCCATCGTAGCTTTGACGATTCCATCGTAGTGAACAACGATAGCTGTTTCTGCTATACTCTGTGCCAAAATCGATGGACCGGACGACATTGCAGTCACGCATACAACCTGCTATTTTGATTCGCGCCGCAAAGAGCGCACTTTTACCTGTTGCTCTGTTCGCGATCTTCGCCGTCTCTCCGCTATCAGCGCAGGAGAGCCCGCAGTCGGGACTGAAGCTGACCGGAGAGTTCTGGGCGCCGGGTTCACCGGAAGAGATTGCCGACAAAGTGCTCTCATCGATGACTGATGAGGAAGTTGTCGCGCAGGTGTTCCTGGTCGGATGGCCCACGCAGGGTCCGAGCCCCGGCATCATGAGCTGGATTCGCACGCGCGACATCGGCGGCGTGAAGGTGTTCGGCTGGAATGGCGTGAATATTCCGCTGCTCGCGCAGACAATTGGCGAGTTTCAGAAGGCTGCAGTCGCGGGACGCCAGGGGATTCCGCTCCTTGTCGCGACAGACCAGGAGGGCGGCATCGTCAGGCACGTTCAGGGCAACACCTCGATTACTCCCGGCAATATGGCGATTGGAGCGAGCGAGCTTCCCTACGATGCATACCGGACCGGGTACTACATCGGCAGAGAGTTGCGTGCGATTGGCGTGAACATGAACTTTGCCCCTGACGTGGACGTCGCGCAGAATCCAAAGGACAGGGTCATCGGGCCCCGCTCGTTCTCGAGTGATCCGGTGCTCGTCGGAACTCTCGGCATCGCATACATGAAAGGACTTCAGGACGAAGGCATCATTGCCACCGCAAAGCACTTCCCCGGCCACGGAAACGCCGCGGGTGACTCGCATGGCATGCTTCCGGTAATCAGAGACAGCTTCGAGAAGCTCTGGAATCTCGACCTTGTGCCATACCGGATGCTGGTTCATGAGGGGCTTCCGGCAGTCCTGGAAGGGCACCTCAACTTCCCGCTCATCACGCACAATGATACGCCGGCATCGCTTTCGAGTTTCTTCAAAACGGACGTGTTGCGTGGCAAACTTGGCTTTCGGGGAATCGTCATCACCGATGACATGTACATGGAAGGCGCCCTGATCTACGGTCAGCGACACGGCCTGGACTTCGGCCAGCTCTGCCTGAAGGCGCTGACCTCCGGGAACGATATGATTCTGATGTCGCAGACACCCGGCCTGAACGATCAGGTCTGGAATACGATATATCACGCGTACGAAACCGATCCGAAGGTCCGCTCGGATATTCGGGCATCTGTTCGCAGGATTCTCCTGCTGAAGCTGAAGTACCTGAAACCTGACACGAGAGTGCCACTTGTGCCGGATGTGGCCGCACTGAAGACGGCACTCCCGGACAGAAACGGCCAGACATTCTTCAAGAACCAGGCCGCACGTGGCGTCACGATATTGAAGGCAGCTCTCATACCGTTCACACAGCATACCGGACAGACTGTGCTTCTTGCCGGCGACGATCCGACTTTCCTTCGCATCGGCAAGCGCGCATATCCGAACGCCGACCTGTTCGGGTTCAACTCCACCGCCGACGCCCCCGCGCTAATTGAGGCCGCACGGCGCCACAAGGTAGTCATATTCCTGCTTTCCGACCCGTTCACTATCGATATGCTCAAATCGATCCGCTACTCCGGTGCGCACATTATTGTGTTTTCAATATTGACTCCGATATTCCTGCGCGAGACACCCTGGGTGCAGTCTGCCCTCGCAGTATACGGTTACACAGCTGAAAGCTACGACGCGGGCTTCGCCGCGCTCCGCGGTGATTTTGTTCCCACCGGCAGGATGCCCGTAGATATCGGCTGGGCTGGAGAGAATCAGTGAACTGGGGACCAGCACGCGAGGAGACACTTCCTCAACTCGTGCGATTTCTCTCGGACCGTGAATGGGGCTGCGTCACCTTCAGTTCGCGGCTCGTTAACGGCGGCACTCTCACGCTCCCTGCACGACGGGATAATCGGATATCGGTGTGCAGGTCCGATGGTACCGATTCGATCTGCGGTGCGGTGCTTCACACCGGACACGGTTTCTACTATCCGGTGTTTCACCCGGACGACGGTGCGGCAAGCGAACTCTGGATCAGCGAATTGAGAAAGGCGCTGCGGCTTTCAACATCACGCGTGCACTCGATCATGGGAGTGAAGCGGGACGTAGCAGCACTTGAAAGCCTGGTTCCGCGGATTGCGTCGCATCAGATCGAGTATTACCTGATGGTTGAGACTCGCAACACGCAAACGACCAGTTCGACGCTTCCCGCGGGGCTCGAGTTCCGACGTGCGACCCCGCGGGACGCCGGAAACCTGTTTCCACTGCAGCGTGCATACGAACTGGAAGAGGTGCTGCTTCCGGGCGATCGGTTTGATGCCGAAACCTGCATGTACCATCTGGGACAGAACCTCGCTGAACAGATAATCTACGTGGCTGAGATCGACGGCTATCCTGTTGCGAAGGCGGGCACGAACGCACGGGGCTTCGGCTTTGATCAGATCGGCGGCGTTTTCACTCGACCTGAATACCGCGGACGGGGCATCGGTGCCGCCATTATGACGCGGCTCATGCGCATGCTGGCGAGCGAGCGCAAACAGTGCTGCCTTTTCGTGAAGATACAGAACGCGCCTGCGATTGCGATGTACAGGCGTCTCGGCTATGTCGTTCGTGATGAGTTTCGCATAACATATTACTGACAGGCGGTCATTCAAACGGAAACGGAGGAGAGGATGAGCAAGGCAGAATCGCTGAAAATACTGATGGTCTCGAGTGAGGCAGTACCGTTTGCAAAGACCGGGGGACTTGCCGATGTCGTCTCGACGCTTTCGGCAGAACTCTCACGAATGGGGCACGACGTACGTATCGTCATGCCGCGATACTACTTCATCCAGCGTGAGCGTCTCTTCAAGCACTGGCTGCCGCTCGGTGTTCCTCTGGGAAATGATGAGCACTGGAGCGGTCTGTTCGAGTCGAAACTCCCGGCGTCCGAAGTTCCGGTATACTTCATCGACCATGAGGGACTGTACGGTCGGGACGGGGTGTACGGATCGAAGGCCGAGCCGTTCTTCTCGGACAATGCACTTCGATTTGCGCACCTCTCCCGCGCGGCACTGCAAGTGTGCCGCTACCTGAGCTGGACGCCGGACGTCATTCACGTCCACGACTGGCCGACGGCGCTGGTTCCACTGTACCTGCGCGACGAGGCCGGAGCGCATCCGTTTGCCGACACCGCGACTGCAATCACCATCCATAATCTTGGCTATCAGGGACTGTTCAGTCAGAAGGATTTCTTCCGGCTCGGTCTGTTGCCATCCTCCTACCACGACTCAGGTCTCGATGATCATCAGCGTATCAACTTCCTGAAGGCAGGACTGTCGAATGCGGACATGATCACCACCGTATCCCCCAACTATTCGAAAGAGATCCAGACACCAAAGTACGGGTTCCACCTCGATGAACTTCTGCGATCCCGGAGCAAGGAGCTCGTGGGAATTCTCAATGGAATGGACTACGACCTGTGGAATCCGAAATCCGACCCGTTGCTCCCGTTCAACTATTCACGTGAGCGGGTTGAGAACAAGGCGCTCGTGAAGACCGTGCTGCAGAAGGAGGCGGGGCTCGAGGTGAACCCGAATGTTCCGCTTTTCGGCATTGTATCCCGACTGGCGGAACAGAAGGGATTCGACGAACTGTGCGCGCCGTCTCACGGCAGCCTCTATGACATATGCCGAAATCTGGAATTGCAGTTCGTCATACTCGGCACGGGTGAAGGATGGTGTGAGGAGGAGATTTCCCGTCTGTCGCAGCGTCTGCCGAACCTCAAGGCATTCATCACCTTCGACGAGCAGCTCGCACATCTGATCGAGGCGGGAAGCGATTTTTTCCTGATGCCGTCCCGGTACGAGCCGTGCGGACTGAACCAGATGTATTCGCTCAGATATGGCTCGATTCCGATAGTCACCCGCACCGGCGGACTCGTTGACACGGTCGAACAGTACAATCCACGCGGCGGCCAGGGAACAGGGTTCGTCATCGAGCAGAACAGCCCTTCGGCAATCTACGCGGCGATCGAACAGGCCACGAAGGTCTACTATACGAAGCCGGAACATATAAAGTCGATGCGGTATAAAGGGATGGGCGTACGATTCACGTGGAAGAAGTCGGCCGCCGATTATGAGGTCGTCTATCGAAATGCGTTGAAGAAGAAACGCGCGGCAAAGGAAGAGACTGAAACCGAAGTCGAGGACGAATCCTGAGAGCGGAATCTGCGGATCAGTCAGCCGACTTGACCCGGCGTTCGAGCCGCGCAAGTCTGTGCCTGAGTTCGCTTCGCAGCGGACCGGCATGCGGAAGGCTCACCATGTGCCGAACAAGCGCAAGGGCTTCCGCATAGCTCCTCTTCTGGTGTTCATACAGTTTTGCCAGGGCAATACCGATGGTCGGCGAATGAGTTGCCTCATACTGTTCCCGCCAGAGCTCTTCGCACTTTGAGTGCGCACCAATTCTCCGATACATGTCGCCGAGAAGTCGCGCTTCGCGGAGATTCATCTGTTCGCGGGAAATGCGCTCGAGAAGCCTCATCGCGCGGTCCGTTTGTTCGTAGCGGCAAAGCAGTCGTGCTGCCTCAAAACGGTCGATACCATCAATCGGGCCGTCCTCCGCAAGATGCCCTTCGATTCGAATGAGAAGCTTGAACAGCGAAACGATGTCTTCGAGGTGATGCGCAAAGACCGGCTCCAGGTCCGCGGTCCCTCCTGTGCGCAGGAACTCAAAGTAGAGCGCCGGAATGAGCGCGCCTGCCACATCGAGTTCCCGTTTCGAGTTGAGAACCTCCCGTTCGATGTCGGAAAGCGCGCACCCTCCGATAATCCGCCTGAACAGACTTCTTGAGGGATAGAGCAGATCCGCCTCCGGCTTACGCTGGTGCGGAAGGCGGTTCATCAGATAGCGTGTTGCAAGAAGGTGGGAATCAAACGCCCGTCCGTTGTAGGAGACGAGGATATCGACCTCGCTGAGGAGCGAGGTTACCGAGGCGAGAAACTCAGGCTCGGCCGGGTAATCGCCGAGAAACAGCTGCCGCACGACGAAAAGGTCTTTCTCTATCCGCCCGAGACCGAAGAGAAAGATATGACTCCCGGCTCCACCGGAAAGGCCGGTAGTCTCAGTATCGTAGAAGCCTATCCTGTCCTGTTTGACGCCTTCGAGCGCACGGGAAAGAACGAGCGATCCGGTCATCACTTTGTCCCCGAAGCCATGCGGCAAATCAACCGCTGTCGACCGGGCGAACACGAGCGGCGCTTCCTCCCGCCAACCCTCGAGGTCAAGGACGCGTTCGCCTTCGCCTGCCTTCGCTGCGCCGGAGGCATCGGAGCGTTGCGTGGCCACCCCGGCACGCTGCTGCGAATCCTTCAGCTGTCTGAGGCGGGCATACAGGTCAGCGCTCACCTTGAGCTCCTGCCTGCAGCTCTTCGATCCACTGCCGCAGAAAAGTCACGACGCCCGCCTTCGGATTTCCGTCGATCTCCTCCTGCGGATCACGCGGACCGACACAGCTCGGGCAGCCCTCCTCGCACCCGCAGTCGTGAACGAGGCTGAAAGCCGCCTTCAGTATGGGGAGAAGGCGGGAGAGAAATGTGTCGGAGAGTCCGCTGCCGCCAGGATAAGAGTCGTACACGTACAGACACGGCATTTCGAAGTGTGGATCACGCGCTCGCTCGGCGACGCCAATATCTTTTGAATCGCAGAGCAGGAACACCGGCGCGACGTTCTTTATCATGCTCCCAAGCCGGGCGATTACCGCCGCGGTGAGCTCCGCAGGCAGGTCGGCGAGTGCCCTTCCTGAAACGGAGTCCGGATCAAATATGAGAACGACGCTTCGCGTGTGCATCTCCTCTTCGGGCAGGGAGATATCACCGTAACCGATATTCTCGTGGGTGTGGAATCGGATCTTCTTGAACTTGGCGACCTGATTGCGCACCAGAATATCGCCGACCACGGCGGTGCACCCGGCAATTTCGATTCTCTCATCCTCGTGCAATACCTTCAGGTCCCGCTTCACGACGGCGTCAGTGTAGTAGTTAACCGTGGAGGCCTCCACGTAACACCGTCTGTTCGCAAGGTCAAGCTGCTTGACCACGTACTGATCTCCGTGGTGAATGTACACCGCGTTATCGAATATAAGCTCCTTGGCGCTCGGTCGGTCCATTTCGCCAATAACCGCGTTGCGGCCTCCGGTTACATCGACAATGACCACGTTGTCCGAAGACGCACTGCGAAGGCTGATCTGTTCGGCAGGATAGGACCGATCCGACCAGTAGAAGGTGCCGGCGGACCGTCTGACCACACCGCTCTCTTCGAGAATCTGCAGATACTGTTCGGTATCAGGGCCGAACTTGTCATCCACCTTGAACGGAATCTCGAATACCGCACACTTGAGTTGGTCCAGGAGGATGTACAGATTGTTCGGATCGATGAAGCCGGACTCGGGGGAGCGGCCGAGGAAGTATTCGGGATGCTTTACCATGTACTGATCGAGCGGGCTCGATGATGCGATGAGGAACGCGACCGACAGAGTGCTTCGTCTTCCGGCGCGGCCCGCCTGCTGCCAGCTCGACGAAATGGAACCGGGAAATCCGGCAAGGACCGCGGCATCGAGACCGCCGATATCGATACCAAGCTCGAGAGCGTTCGTCGACACCACGCCGCGGATCGTTCCATCACGCAACCCCTTCTCGATTGCCCGGCGCTCGTTCGGCAGGTAGCCGCCACGATAGGGCTCGACGCGGATTCGGTCGTTGTCGGTGTACATGTTTGCAAGCGCCTGATTGATGTAGGAGGCGATGAGCTCGGTGCGCACGCGTGAACGGGAGAACACTATGGTCTTGATTCCCTGTTTCAGCAGGCGCAGCGCCATTCGCTGAGATTCGAGCACGACACCCCGCCTGATCCCCTGCACGCGGTCGACCAGCGGCGGATTGTACAGTACGAAGTGCTTTTCGCCGGCCGGCGCTCCGTTGCGGTCGACGAGCACAGCCTCCTCTTCAATTACGCGGGTTGCAAGCTCCAGCGGATTCCCGATGGTTGCCGAGCAGCAAATGAAGACAGGATCGGCGCCGTAGAACCGGGCGATCCGTTTGAGCCGTCGGATGACGTTGGTCATGTGCGAGCCGAACACGCCCCGATAGGTGTGCACTTCATCAATCACCACGTAGGAGAGGTTCTTCAGAAATTTGATCCACTTCGGATGATTGGGAAGTATGCCTGAATGAAGCATGTCCGGATTGCTTATGATGATCTGCCCGGTGTCACGTGCCGACACCCTGAGGCTCGCCGGAGTGTCACCGTCGTAGGTGGCAACCTTCACCGGAAGAGAACCGTAGATGATGTTGTCGTTCAGTTCAGATTGCTGATCCTGCGATAACGCTTTTGTCGGAAAGAGATAGAGTGCCCTCGCATCGGGCCGCTCAATCAGCGTTTGCAGTACCGGAAGGTTGTAGCAGAGCGTCTTCCCGGATGCAGTGGGCGTCACCACTGTGACGTTTCTGCCGCTCCGTACATGGTGATAGGTTTCAGCCTGGTGACTGTACAGGCTCGTCACACCGCGGGACGCAAGAGCATCCCTGACCCGCCGGTCGATATCGTCGGGAAGCGGCGCGTAGCTTCCCTCTTTCGGCGGAATTACCTCCCAGCGGGTTACGCAGGAGACGAACTCCGCGTCGCCCTGAAGGCTTTGTAAGACGCTTCTCACGGAATCCATACAGAGTGGCCGCATCATATCATAAAGGACGGTCTTTGTGACAATATTTTCTTGACCGCGCGTAATTCGTTCCATACAATGGGTGAGAAAGGAAATCCGCAGCATGTCTAAAGTCTTGTCCATAGTGATGGGCGGCGGCAAGGGAACTCGTCTCTATCCGCTTACCAAAGATCGCGCAAAACCTGCAGTCCCATTTGGCGCCAAGTATCGACTGGTGGACATACCGCTTTCGAACAGCATCAACTCGGGTTTCAAGCAAATATATGTGCTGACACAATTTAACTCGGCAAGTCTGCATCTGCACATTGCGCAGACCTACATCTTCGATTCCTTTACGCAGGGTTTCGTTGAGATTCTCGCAGCCGAGCAGACATTCGAGCACTCCGGATGGTATGAAGGCACAGCAGATGCGGTGCGCAAGAACTTCGTCCACTTCCGCACACAGTCTCCATCGCACTACATCATACTTTCGGGAGACCAGTTGTACCGGATGGACCTCGCGGAGGTGTTCAAGCAGCACATTGCAACCGGCGCGCAGGTCACGGTTGCCTCGACCCCTGTCACGCGCGAACAGGCTGTCGGGTTTGGAATCCTGCAGGCGGATGCAACCTCACGTATTACCGCATTCATCGAGAAACCACCGCTTTCGATGAATGTCGATCATCTGAAAACGCCGCCGCAGATTCATCCGAATCAGAAGAAGCGGATTGACGGCAAGGAATACCTCGCGAGCATGGGGATCTACGTGTTCAATGCCGATATCCTCGATCAGGAGCTCGACAACGAGTTCACGGATTTCGGCAAAGAGATCATCCCCCGCGCTATCGAACGGCGCAACGTTTACACTTACGTGTTCGATGGATTCTGGGAAGATATCGGTACCATCAAATCGTTCTACGAAACAAATCTGAATCTTGCAAGCACGATGCCGGATTTCAACTTCTACGACGAAACGATGCCAATCTACACCCACCGGCGCGACCTTCCGGCATCGAAGTTCAACCATTGCACCATGACGCACGTACTCGCTGCCGATGGCTGCGTTATCACCAATGCCAGCATTACCAGCGCGATAGTTGGTATCCGAACGTTTGTTGAATCCGAGTGTGATCTCCAGGGAGTTGTGTGCATGGGTGCCGACTACTACGAGACCGAAGAGAGCCGCGCCGAAAACCGCCGGCTCGGACGTCCGGATATCGGCATTGGTCGCAAATCACTTGTACGTCACGCAATCATCGACAAGAACGCCCGTATCGGTGAAAACTGCAGAATCGGCGTCGACGATGAAGTACGGCAGGACGGTGATTTCGCCAATCACTACGTACGGGACGGCATCATCGTCATCCCGAAGAACGCAGTCGTGCC
>DATKUC010000226.1:0-37614 GCA_035530835.1 Spirochaetia bacterium | reverse complement strand
TACATGCTGCACGGGACCGAGCCGGATGCTCGCGACGGTGAAATAATGGACAAGGCTCTCATTCTCCACGCCGAGCACAGCCTCAACGCATCGACCTTCACCGCCCGGGTAGTCGCCTCCACGCTCTCAACCTGCTACTGCAGCATCTCGGCGGCTATCGGAGCTCTCTACGGCAGTCTGCATGGCGGTGCGAACGAAAAGGTCATGGAGATGGTCGACGAGATCGGCGACAAGAGCAAAGCGGCAGCCTGGGTGAACAAGGCACTTGACAGCAAGCAGAAGATCATGGGCATGGGCCATCGCGTCTATCGCGCGAAGGATCCTCGCTCAATCATCATCGAAGACCACCTCGCGGAACTGTCGAAGCGCAAGGGCGATTCGAAGTACCTCGACATTCTGAAGGAGATCGAGGGGACCTTCCGGGCCCGGATGGAAGAGAAGGGGAAGCCGATCTATCCGAATGTCGATTTCTTCTCAGGTGCAGTCTACCGCCTGCTCGGCATTCCGACAGTGCTGTTCACGCCCGTGTTTGCCGCGGCTCGCGCATCCGGATGGCTCGCGCACATTCTCGAGCAGCGTTCAGACAATCGTATCTACCGACCGAAGGCCCTGTACGTCGGTGATCTTGACCGCAAACTTACGCCGATCGCCGATCGTTCCTGAGACCTGCCAGTTAGTCAGTGCCTGAAAAAAAAGCGGCCACCTGAGATGTGTAAACCTCCCCGGTGGCCGTGTCCGTTTTCGCGCGAAGATAAGTGACGGGAAAGCTCCCGGCGTCAGCCGGGAGTATAGATCCCACTCAACGTGCGAACACCCTCTTCAACCGCATGCGCGGAGTTGTCGAGCGCCTGCTTTTCGGAGGGCGAGAGTTCGAGGTGAATGATCTTCTCGACTCCGTTCCGTCCGAGCAGAAGCGGTACGCCGAGGAATACATCGTTGTAACCATATTCTCCGCGCAGGTAGGCTGATGCTGCAACAAGTCGGCGCTCGTCTTTTACGACGGCTTCGACCATCTTCGCAACCGATGCGCCGGGCGCGTAATATGCGCTTCCCTTCTTCAGATAGCTCACGATCTCACCGCCGCCTTTCCGGGTGCGTGCGACAAGTTGTTCGATCTCGTCTTCCGGAAGAAGTTCGGTCAGCGGGAAACCTCCCACCGTCGTGTACCGCGGAACAGGAACCATTTCGTCCCCATGGCCGCCGAGCACCATCGCCATGACATCACCAGGCCATACGTTCAGTTTCTCCGCGATAAAGTACTGCAACCGTGCGGAATCGAGAATGCCTGCCATGCCGATGACTTTCTTGAGCGCGAAACCGGTCTCCCGAAGGCAAACCATCGCTATTACATCCAGCGGGTTCGATACTGCAATGACCACTGCGTTCGGAGCGTAGGTCGCGATTGCCTGCGCCGCCGCTTTCGCAATGCCGACGTTCGTGCGAAGCAGGTCCATACGGTCCATTCCCGGCTTCCGCGCAACGCCTGCGGTCAACACCACGACGTCCGAATCCCTGATCTGTGCATAGTCGTTTGTTCCGACGATATCAACGTTGTAACCCCGCAGGGGCGCCGCATGCAGGAAGTCAACCGACTTGCTCTGCGGAAGTCCGGGGACCACGTCCACCATGACGATTTCGGCTATATTCTTCTCTGCGATGTAATAAACTGCAGTTGCTCCGACGTTTCCGGCTCCAATGACTGATACTTTGCTCATTCGCTGCTCCTTATCTCATGCGCCGAGGATCGCCGCGAGGTCCTTTGCGGACTTCTGGAAAAGGCCGACCTGCTGTGCGTTCAGATGCGGCTTCATGATTTGCTCCACGCCGTTCCTGCCGATAACCGATGGCAGGCTCATCGCGACGCCCTTTACGTCAAACTCACCGTCGAGCATGGTCGAAACTGAGAGCACGCGGCGCGTGTCCCGGTAGATCGCCTCGGCGAGGTCTGCAGCTGCAGCCGAGGGGCCGTAGTATGCGCTTGCGCGCTGCGCCATTTCGACGATCAGGTCACCCGCATTGCGGGTCGATGCGACCAGCTGCTCGAGCACCTCCGCGGGCAGCAGCCGGGTGACCGGGATTCCGGACACCGAGCTGTATTCCGGCAGCGCGATCATGGAAGAGCCGTGCCGCCCGATGACGAGTGCACTGACGTTTTCGAAGCTTACCTTCATTTCATGGGCGATGAGGTAGCGCAATCGGGTCGAGTCGAGCATGCCGCCGAGCCCCATCACCTGCCGCCGATTCATTCCCGAGCGTTTCACGAAGAGAGCAGTCAGCAGATCAACCGGTTCAGTCACGATGATGACCTTTGCGGCGGATCCTTTCAGCGAGTCGGCCATGTCTTCGATAATCGGTCTGTTTGCTTCGAACAGATCCTCTCGCTTCATTCCCGGCTCACGAACTTTGCCGGCGGTGATCATGATGATGTCGGATTGCAGGAGAACGTCTTTCCGGTCGGTGCCGCTTATCTTGGTCATATAACCGCGGATGGGCGCGGCTTCCATCATGTCGAGCGCCTTACCGGTCGACAGACCCTCCTGGATGTCGTAGAGCTGTACGTCTGCGACTCCCTTTTCGGCAATGAAAAACGCGGCGTTTGCGCCTACGTTTCCGCTGCCGACGATTCCAATGTGTGCCATTTGTCTTACTCCTGAGCGGTTTTCAAAATGCGAGCGAATAGCCTTTCGCTTAATATACTGGCTTTGTGGTATGCTGACCAGCCGGGTACACATTAGCCGAAAAGACGGTATGATGGAATCGGGCGTCGTTGCCTTTCTGAACAATGAGTCCCTATATTAGTGGGAAAGGAGTACTCTCTATTATGACCAGCAAAGACATTGCCGGGCTGAAGAAGAGCCTCAGCACAGCTTCCGGTACAGTCACCTATTTCAGCCTGAACGAGCTTGAGAAGAATGGCTTCACGAACGTGTCCAAAATGCCCTATACGCTTAAGATCATTCTGGAAGCCATCCTCCGTCAGCTCGACGGTGATCTTGTTACCGAGGAACACCTCAATGCGGTTCTCGCGTGGCAGAAGGGACCGGACGCGACAGGCGAGATTCCCTTCAAGCCTGCGCGAATTGTAATGCAGGATTTTACCGGCGTACCGGCAATTGTCGATCTTGCGACCATGCGCGATTCTCTGAAGGAGCTGCACGGTGATCCGAAGCAGATCAACCCGCTCATTCCGGTAGACCTCATCATCGATCACTCGGTGCAGGTCGACCACTTCGGGTCCTCCGGTTCGCTTGCCTTCAACGCCGCGCTCGAGTTTGAGCGCAATCGCGAGCGGTATGAGTTCCTGAAGTGGGCGTCAAGCGTCTTTTCGAACTTCACCGTGGTACCGCCTGCAACCGGAATCTGCCATCAGGTGAACCTCGAATACCTCGCTCGTGTCGTGCAGACGGCAAAGAGCGGGGGCGAAACCTACGCGTTCCCCGACACGCTCCTGGGTACCGACTCCCACACCACGATGATCAACGGACTCGGGGTGCTCGGGTGGGGCGTCGGCGGGATCGAGGCCGAAGCCGCAATGCTCGGGCAGCCGCTCTACATGCAGATGCCTGAAGTGGTCGGGCTGAAGATGACCGGGCGCCTTGCAGAGGGCGTCACCGCGACCGACCTCGTGCTTGTTGTCACGAACCTGCTGCGCAAGCACGGTGTTGTCAACAAGTTCGTAGAGTTCTTCGGCGAGGGACTCTCCTCGTTGAGCCTTCCCGACCGTGCCACCATCAGCAACATGTGTCCTGAGTACGGCGCAACTGCGGCCTTCTTCCCGATCGACGACAAATCGCTCCGCTATCTGGAGCTGACGGGCCGTTCGAATCTTGTGGATCTTGTTGAGAAGTATACGAAGGCGCAGGGCCTCTACCTCGACAGTTCCATGGAGCGGATCCAGTACACCTCGGTGGTAACACTTGATCTCTCGACTGTTCACCCATCGATCGCCGGACCGAAGCGCCCACAGGACAAGATGGAGCTCGCCGACGTTCCCATCCAGTTCAAAGGCTTCATAAAGGAGAGCTCGAAGGCAACTTCGGAGCCGTCACGGCCGGTCATGTTGAAGTTCGGCGATGATGAGGTGGAGTTCAAGAACGGTGACGTGGCAATCGCAGCAATTACGAGCTGTACAAACACTTCAAACCCCTCAGTCATGATTGGCGCGGGCCTCATGGCAAAAAAGGCGATTGAGCTTGGCCTGAAGGTGAAGCCGTTCGTGAAAACGAGCCTTGCGCCCGGGAGCCGGGTTGTGACCCGTTACCTCGAGCTTGCCGGACTGATGCCCTATCTCGAAGGGCTCGGTTTCCATCTGGTCGGCTACGGCTGCACAACCTGTATCGGTAACAGCGGCCCGCTCAACTCGATCGTGAGCGACGCGATCATAAAGAACAACATGGTGGTTGCCGGCGTGCTCTCAGGAAATCGCAACTTCGAGGGACGCATCCATCCGGAAGTCCGCGCGAACTTCCTCGCGTCGCCGCCACTGGTCATTGCGTATGCGCTTGCCGGCCGCATGGACATCGATCTGAACAAAGATGCTATCGGTCTTGATCCAAACGGGGAGCCCGTCTACATGAAGGATCTCTGGCCGACCCAGGAAGAGATCGACGTACTCATCCGGTCGAGCGTTACTCCGAAGATGTACAGTGAAGAGTACTCCAATGTGTACAGCGGGAACGACACCTGGAACGAGATCAGACTCTCAGGAGGAGACATCTACGACTGGAAAAGCGACTCGACCTACATTCGCAAACCTCCGTTCTTTGATGGATTGACCAAGACAGTTCCCGATCTTCGCGATATCAAGGGTGCGCGCGTCCTGGCCTTTCTCGGAGATTCGGTCACGACCGATCACATATCGCCTGCAGGCATGATTGCAAACGACGGCCCTGCAGCGAAGTGGTTGCGTGATCAGAGGGTCGAAAAGGTGGACTTCAACACGTTCGGTTCGCGTCGCGGTAATCATGAGGTCATGATGCGTGGCACCTTTGCGAACATCCGCATCAAGAATAAGCTGGTACCGGGAGTTGAGGGCGGCTATACACGCCACCTTCCCGACGGCGCCCAGCTGTCAATCTACGATGCGGCAATGAAGTACGAACAGGAGAGCACACCGCTGGTCATCCTCTCGGGGAAAGACTACGGAATGGGCAGTTCGCGCGACTGGGCTGCCAAGGGAACAGTGCTGCTCGGGGTTCGCGCGGTAATCGCAGAGAGCTACGAGCGCATCCATCGCAGTAATCTTGTTGGAATGGGGGTGCTTCCGCTGCAGTTCAAGGCGGGCGAGACAGCCGAAAGCCTTGGCCTCGACGGGACCGAGGTTTTTGATATCGAACCGGTACTCCGGCCCGGGCAGCAGCTCACCGTCACGGCGAGGAGCGAGAAGGGGACAAAGACGTTCACCGTAGACGCACGAATCGACACCACGGTTGAACTCGAGTACTACAAGAACGGCGGCATCCTGCACACGCTCGTGCGGAAGATGGTACCGTAAGCGGACTATCTGCACGATAAATTCTGGAGGAACGAAATGGAACAGCAGGAGCGTATAGAATCAGATTCGATGGGGAAGGTGAGCCTTCCCTCCTGGGCGTACTGGGGCGCACAGACTCAACGTGCAGTCGAGAACTTCACCGTCTCCGATGCGCGGATGCCGCGCTCGATGATGCGCGCCCTTGCACTGATCAAGAAGTACGCGGCTCGCACAAACTCCTATCTTGGAGTGCTTGATCAGAAGCTTGCGGATGCGATCGACAAGGCGGCAACTGAGGTTCTGGACGGCAAATGGAAGGATCATTTTCCTATCGATGTTTTCCAGACCGGCTCAGGTACCTCCTGGAACATGAACATGAACGAGGTTATCTCCAATCGCGCAAACGAGATTCTCGGCCAGCCGCTTGGCACGAAAAAACCGATCCACCCGAACGATCACGTAAACCGTGGGCAGTCGTCAAACGATGTGATACCCGCGGCAATCCACGTTGCGAACCGCATGGAGGCAGAACGGCTCATCTCATCACTCGAACTACTGCACAAGTCACTTGATGCAAAGGCGCAGGAGTTCAAGTCGGTGGTCAAGATAGGGCGCACACATCTGCAGGACGCGGTGCCGATGACCCTTGGTCAGGAGTTCTCCGGTTACGTCACGCAGATCGAAAAGTCTATCAAGCGGGTGCGAAACGTTTTGCCGAATCTTGAAGAGCTTGCACTCGGCGGTACTGCGGTGGGAACCGGCATCAATTGCGATCCTGAGTTCGCGCCGCTCGTCTGCAAAGGCATTTCCGAGGAGACCGCGCTTCCATTTCGTCCGGCAGCAAACAAGTTTGAAGCGATTGCGACTCGCGACGCGCAGGTTGAGCTGATGGGCGCGCTCAACACCATTGCGACGAGCTTCATGAAGATTGCGAACGATCTGCGGATTCTCGCAAGCGGACCGCGATCGGGGCTTGGCGAAATCACCCTCCCGTCGCTGCAGCCGGGAAGTTCGATCATGCCGGGAAAAGTGAATCCGGTCATACCGGAAATGGTCATCCAGGTCGCTGCCCACATCACCGGAAAACTGGTCTCAGTGACAATCGGCGGTCAGAACGCGCCGCTCGAATTGAACATGATGAATCCGCTCATAGCGTACGAGACACTCTCCTCCATGGAGCTGCTCGGAAAGACTGCAGTTGCGCTTGCCGACAAATGCGTTAGCGGCATCATCGCGAACGAAGAGCGATGCACATACTGGATCGAGTGGAGCGTTGCGCTGGTCACTCCGCTCGCGACGGAGATCGGCTATGACCGCGCAGCGGCGCTCGCACATCGCGCGTTCAAGGAGAACCGCACAGTTCGGGACATTGCGCGAGAGGAAAAGGTCCTGCCGGACGAGAAGCTCGAACAGCTGCTCGATCCGAGAAATATGATCTAGGAGCACACACAATGGAACTCAACCAATCCGATCCTGAGTACATCAACGCCATGACACTGCACCTGACAGGCGATTGGGCGACCGCCCAGTCGGCGCTGGAACAGCTGCTGAAGAAGTACCCCGACAATCCGCTCATCTATTTCCTCCTCGGGAACAACAGCTACTCACAGGGCAAACTCGACACCGCAATTGACCAGTATCGACGTTCGATCTATCTCAAGCCGGACTTCGGCAATGCATACTACAAGCTTGGTGTGTGTCAGTATCGGGTTGGAAAGCTCCAGCACGCGCTCGAAAGCTTTCAGAAAGTCGCGACTCTGAAGAACCAGAGTCATGCCATGGCAATCTATTTTGCCGGGCTGATTGACGTTCTGCTCGGAAACGACGCCGCCGCGGCTGAAGCGTTCGACAGCTTTCGCAAGGTTTCACCTGAATCTCACATCGCGAACTTCTACCTCGCTCAGCTGAAACTGAAGCGCAACGAGTTCAAGGACGCGCTTGACCCCCTGGCGCAGCTTGCCGCGGAAACGCCGCACTTTGCCGAGGTCCACTACATGCTTGGCGTTGCACATTACGGCCTTCACGAAAACATGGAAGCGATAAAGTGCTTCCGTCGTGCGCTTGAAATCAATCCGAACGATCAGAGGTCGAAGACACGTCTTGCCCTTCTCACGGATACACCATGGAGCTGACAAAACTGAAAACAGGCGACAAATTACACGGATTCGAAGTCCTCGACGTACGCGAACTGACCGAGTATCGCGCGAACGGAGTGCTTCTTCGTCACATGGAGACCGGCTGCGAGGTCTACCATGTGCTCAATGACGACGAGGAAAACCTCTTTTCCTTCACATTTCGAACGCTTCCACCGGACAGCAAGGGCGCTGCCCACATCCTGGAGCATACCGTTCTGTGCGGTTCCGAGCGATATCCGCTGAAAGACCCGTTCGTCCTGCTCATCAAGGGCAGCCTCAACACCTTCCTGAACGCATTCACCTTTCCGGACAAGACTGTGTACCCTGTGGCGAGCACCGTTGAAAAGGATCTCTTCAACCTGATGCAGGTCTATGGCGATGCGGTCTTCTTCCCGCTTCTCAGGAAGGAGATGTTCCGCCAGGAGGGCAGCCGGCTTCAATTCAACGAGCGCGGTGAGCTCGAGGTCACCGGTGTCGTTTACAATGAGATGAAGGGCAACTATTCCACCCACGAGGCGATTGCCTCCGAATGGGCGTTCCGCTCTCTATTTCCGGACACTCCGTATCACTATGATTCGGGCGGCGAGCCGGCAAGCATCCGCGACCTCACCTACGAAGAGTTCATCGAATTTCACCGGACCTTCTATCATCCGTCGAACGCGCTTGTGTTCCTTTACGGAAATATTCCCACCGAACGCTACCTTGCGTTCCTGCAGGATCAGTTCCTGTCCCGCTTCAAGCGACTGGATGTGCACGTTACCGTTCCTGTCCAGCCACGATGGACGGCGCCGATCGAGAAGACGGTGAGCTTCCCGGCGCAGTCAGGAGATGGAGCCGATGAGAAATCGTCGGTGACGGTGAACTGGCTTCTTTCCGATGTCACCGATCCGATGTCGGTTCTCCAGTATGAACTGCTGTCGGAAATGCTGCTGGGAGACAGTGGAGCACCCCTCGAAAAAGCGCTCATCGAATCCGGGCTTGGCGAAGATCTTTCGCCGCCGACAGGTCTGGAAACCGAACTTCGTGAGCTCATCTTTTCGGTGGGCCTGCGTGGCACCGATCCTGACAGACGGGCTGACATTGAAAAGTTGATCTTCTCGACTCTCGGGAAGTTGAGCAGCGAAGGGCTCGATCCTGAACTTGTCGAAGGTGTTCTCCGACGAGTCGAGTTCCGGAACCGCGAAATCAAGGGCAGTCCGTTCGGGCTCCGGCTCATGCGGCGCATGCTGCGTGGATGGCTTCACGGTACAGCACCCGAGGCAACACTCGAGTTCGCACCCTGGTTTGGTAAGCTGCGTGGCGCGCTCGCAGAGAACCCTCGCCTGTTCGAGGAGCTCATTCGCACCGGGTTGATCGAGAACCAGCACCGCTCAACTCTCACCGTTGTTCCGGACACCGGGCTGCAGGAGCGTGAACAGGCAGAGCTCACCAAATGGCTGGCCGAGCGCGATCGCGCCCTCGATGAGGAGTCGCGGAAGCGCCTCAAGGCCGATCAGGCTGAGCTTGCCGCGTTCCAGGAGGCGCCTGATTCGGCTGAAGCGGTGCAGGCGCTTCCGTTCCTGCATGTTGCCGACCTCCCCGAAAAGGTCGAGCTCATCCGATCGCGCACCGAACGGATGCTCGGTGGCGTACCGTTCATCACGCACGAGTTCTTCACAAATGGCATTGTCTATCTCGACATTTGCGTTGACGTCTCCGGTTTGTCACCGTCACTCTCCGCGCTGCTCCCGCTCTACACATCCGCGTTTCGTGACTGCGGTCTGCCCGGTGTCCCCTACGACGCGCTTGCCACCCAGCTGTCGCTGCTCGTCGGCGGATTCTCATCGTCGCTCGAGGCGAACATCGTGTACGGAGCCGATGGCGCCGTCAAACAACATGTGTTCTTCCGGATAAAGATGCTCGAGTCTCACGTGCGCGAAGCCCTGGTACTTGTGAGACGCGTACTGCTCGAGGCCGACTTTACCAACACCCGGCGTGTCCGCGACCTGTTCCTCGAGCTGCGCAACGACTTCAAATCATCACTCATTCCGAATGGCCACGCCTACGTGAGCCTTCGCACCGAACGTGCGTTCTCCCGTTCTGATGCTGTGGAGGAGAACTGGCGGGGAATTACCCGCATGCTCGCGCTTTCAGGTGTCTCCCCCGACCGCGACATCGAGAAAATCGGATCGGAACTCATTGAGCTGCGCAACGAGCTGATGCGCCTGTCCCGCTTCTCGGTCAACGTGACCTGCAGCGGATCGTTCCTTGCCCCGGCCCGCGACCTGGTGCGTGATTTCCTTTCCGCCATTCCCGCGGGCACGGCGGCCGATCTGCAGCCGGTGCTCCCTGACCTGCCCGCAGTGCCGCGCTACGAATCGATTGTCGTGCCCTCAGCCGTCGGCTATGTCGGACAGTCACTTCCCGCATCGGCGATGGGCAGCCCGGCACACGCCCATGAAGTGGTCATTGCGCATCTATTGAAGACCGGGTACCTTTGGGAGCAGATCCGCATGAAGGGAGGCGCTTACGGTGCATTCGCTTCGGCGAACGGCCTCGGTCGAATGTTCACCTTTGCCTCTTATCGCGATCCGAATATCGTAGCCACATTGCGCGCGTTCCGCGATTCGCTTGCCACCTTTGCTTCCACAGCAGATTCGCGTACGGTTGAGCTTGGCATTATCGGTACCGTAGGTCGCGACCTGCGTCCCTATTCTCCCGGGGAGAAGGGACTTATCGGCTTCAAGCGGCATCTGTACGGCATTACCGATGAAGTGAGGCAGGTGAAGCGCGATCAGATACTTGGAACAACGACCGGGGAGCTCGCCAGCGCGGCGGATCGGCTCCTTTCGGGTATGGAGAGCGCAGTTGTTGCAGTCATGAGCGGCAACGATGCGCTGAACGAAGCCTGCAAGGAGCTTCCGGGACTTGCTGAACATCGGATTGAGATTCCTTAGGAAAGGAGACGGAAATGAGGAAAGGATTGGCACTGGTGCTCGTCGCAGGTTTCGCAGTGACTGCAGCAATGGCGCAGTCGAACTCGGCGTCAACCGGCGCAGCAGGCGGAGCTGCTTCGGCCTCTCTGGCCGATAACGCACTCTATGTCGTGGGGAATCTTGGTTCAACACAGCTTTACTATACCTACCTCATGCTCGGGATGATTGGAGACAGCTTTGCAAAAGGCGTCTATGACAAGCCGACGGCTATCTCGCTTGCCGAAGAGGTGAAGAACCTCACCACACTTTCGCAGAAGTCGCTTGGACGGCTGACCGGAGATGGTGGCCTCAACTCGGACGACAAGACGTTGATTTCGGACATGAACTCGGCGTTTGACGCGCTTCTCGGCCAGGCCGCCGGTCTGAGCGACTACGTAAACGGGAAGGACGACGGAACCAAATTCCAGACTTACCGTCAGACCGCCTGGGACCAAATCAGCAAGATCATTGGAATCAAGGGGGCGAAGGAAACGCCCTGACCTGAGTCATGAACGTCCGTGACCTGTTTCCCGATATGACCAACTCGCTTCTTGGAGTACTTGCATTTGCAGCGGCCGTTGCGGCGGGGTTTCTGTTGTCAGTTCTCGCAGGCGCGGTGATACGGACTGTGTCGCGCCGCAGCCAGAACATCACGCTGCGTTCGGTAAGGAACCGGTTCGGCCGTCCGCTCTTCTTCTTCTTCCCGCTCGTGACAGTCGCGGTCGCGAGCGGTATCTATGGCCACCTCTTCCTCGCAAGCGTATCGGGGCCGATCAACCAGCTGATCCGCATTCTGTTTGTTGCGTGGGCAACCTGGTCACTTGCAAAGATCTTTTTTGTCATCGAAGATCTCGTGTTCCACCGCTACCGGGTGGATATACGGGACAATCTTCGTGCGCGAAAGATCCGCACCCAGACAAGATTCATGAAACAGCTCGGTTCGGCAATGCTTGCCATCCTCGGTTTCGGAATCATACTTACCACCTTCAGCACGGTGCGCCAGGTTGGCACGACGCTGCTTGCCTCCGCCGGAGTCATTGGCGTTATAGTCGGCTTCGCAGCCCAGAAGGCTCTCGGACTCGTCATTGCCGGATTCCAGGTTGCGTTCACTCAGCCGATCAGGATCGAAGACGTGGTCGTGGTCGAAGGTGAGTGGGGAAAGATCGAAGAGATCACGCTCACATACGTGGTGGTGCGGATCTGGGATCTCAGACGCCTCGTCCTTCCCATCAACTACTTCATCGAGCATCCTTTTCAGAACTGGACTCGCACGTCGGCAGATATTCTCGGCACGGTCTTTCTCCACCTCGACTATTCGGTTCCGATTCCTCCGCTTCGCGAAGAGCTTGCCCGCCTGCTCGACACCTCGCCACTTTGGGACCGTCAGGTGTGCGTGGTGCAGGTGACCGACGCCGACGAAAAGGGCATCGAGGTCCGATTTCTCATGAGTTCGAAGGATTCCTCCGACGCCTGGGATCTCCGATGCTACGTGCGGGAACAGATGATTGCATTCATCCGGGACCGGTATCCCGGCTGCCTGCCATTTCTCAGGGTTCGAGAGCAATGAAGCTGGATTTGTATTACCGTATACTCAACGTTGATCCTGGCGCCACAGCCGCGGAGCTGAAGGATGCCTATCATCGCGCGGCAAAACGCAATCATCCGGACATGTTTCCGGAACAACGGCGCGGCATCCAGCAGCTGGCAATGATGCGCATCAATGAAGCCTATCTCAGCATCACATCGGGACCCGACGGAAGTCCGGATATCGGTGCCGAGCCGTCACCAGCACGGGGATACGCGACTTCCGCCCCGCCACATCCTGCGCAGGGGGCCGCCAATCTGCCGGCGACGCTGAAGGATCCCGCGTACGTCTACTATCGACGTGGCTTCGATTCGTTTCGGGACGGATACAGTGCGATGTTTCGCCGCGATCCGCGTGAGATTCTCCGGTACCTCAGGGAAACGCGCACAATTGACGCGTACATCCTGAAACTCACCATCCGGGCGCTTCAGCACTTCGAGCAGGCGTATCGCTACTTTCTCATTGTCGTGCAGGAGTATCCGTTGAGCGTCTGGGCGTATGATTCACGGTGGAAACTGAAGCGGGTAGAGACGTATAATCACGTGTATCATCGGATATGCGAAAGGCTGGCCGAGAACCTCGCGCGCGTGCAGCCGGATCAGTAGCGAGCCACTCAGACCCGTCCGCGTTTAGCGAACGATCGTTCACCATGTTGACCTTTCCGCACCGTACATATAGCATACGACGCGTATGCGTAAAATGCGAAGACTGATGATTCTCGGAGCTGCGGTGGTTCTTCTTGCGACCTCGTGCTCGCTCAGCCAGCTCGCTACGCGCGCCATGGTCGGCGCCCTCACCTCCGGCAGCGGCGCGTCCACATTTACCAGCGACAACGATCCGCAACTGGTTGCCGATGCGCTCCCGTTTGCGCTGAAGCTCTACGAGACGCTGCTTCCCTCCGATCCCACCAATCGCGCGCTGATTACGACTACCGGCAGCGGATTCATCATGTACGCGAACGCTTTCGTGCAGACTCCCGCAATGGAGCTTCCATCGAGTCAGTTTGACAAAGCGAATGCGATGAAGATCCGCGCGAAGAAGCTCTATCTGCGCGGGCGGGATATTCTCCTTGCCGGACTGGAGCGCCTCCATCCGGGCTTTCTGAAAGAGTTGAACGGCGACCAGTACGCCCTCGCCTTGAAGGGCATGACGAAAGCCGATGTTCCTCTGCTCTACTGGGCCGCGGCAGGCTGGATGGGTGCCTACGCGCTCGACACGTTTGACTTTGCGCTCGGGCTGACCATCAAACGGGCCAATGTGCTGATGGAGAAGGCGCTGGCTCTTGAGCCGGACTTCAACGACGGCGCAATCCACGAGTTCTACATCCAGTATTACGGTGCGCTTCCTGCATCAATGGGCGGAAGCCGTACCAAGGCTCGCGAGCAATATGACCTGGCACTCAAGGTCTCAAAGGGGAAACTCGCCTCGCCATATGTCGCGTATGCGACGGCGATAGACATACCGACTCAGAATTTAGCCGAGTTCACGGAACTCATGAAAAAGGCGCTCGCCATCAATCCTGACGCCATGCCTGACACCCGTCTGCAGAACATCATATCGCAGCAGGAAGCTCAGTGGTACATGGCACACCTCGATCAGTTCTTCATCTCGGCTCCGCCAAATGGGGATAACAATGCTACGAACAATCAGTGACGGTATCAGGTACTTTCGTCACTTCATCATCCTTCTGACTGTTGCTTTCGGCGTAACCGCAGGTGTCTCCGCGCTCGACATCAAGATCGCGAGCATAGCGCCTGAGAACTCGCCCTATGGAGTCGCGCTCAATCAGCTTGCCGCCGACTGGGAGAATATCTCAGGCGGGCAGGTGCAGGTGACCATCTACCACAATGGAATCGCGGGCGATCAGGCGGACATGCTGCGGAAGATTCGCATCGGCCAGATTCAGGGTGGCGTATTCACGAATACCGGTATCTCCGTGATTGCGCCGCAGGTGCTCTCGCTGAGTGTTCCGTTCCTCGTCCGGAATGACGAAGAGTTCGGCTATGTCCTGAAAAGAATCACCCCCCTCCTCGACAAGGCGTTGACGGAGCAAGGTCTCAAGGGACTCGCGTGGGGTGAGGTCGGCTGGGTGAAGTTCTTCTCAACCGAAGAACTTCGCACCCCCGACGACCTGAAGACCATGCGGGTGGCCGTGCCCCCCGAACAGCAGGCGTTCGGCGATGCGTTCAAGCTCCTCGGTTATCGTCCGGTACCGCTTGATATGCCGGAAACGCTCTCTGCGCTGAATAGCGGACTGGTCGATGTGATCTACACGAGTCCGCTGATTGTTGCCGGATACCAGTGGTTCGGAGTCGCAAAGTACATGTTGAATCTCGATATTGCACCGGCTGCCGGCTGCATCGTTCTGAGCGATCGCGCGTGGAACCGGGTGCCCCAGCAGTTTCGGTCGCAGTTCGAGGCCGCCGCACAGCGAGCCGCTCGAAAGATACAGGGCGGCCTTATTTCGCTTGAAACCGGCGCAGTCGACCTCATGAAGAAGTACGGACTTCAGATTACGCCGGTTACTCCGCAGATCAGGCGTGAATGGCAGAACAAGTTTGAAACACACTTCAACGACATCGTCGGACCGGTGTTCGATCGACCGACGTTTGACATTATTGAAAAAGAGCTGAAGCAATACCGGAATCAGTAAGATGCAAAATCAGAGTCTGGACGTCCACCCGTTCATCCGCGTGCTGCGTACCATCGAAGACGGCGCAGCGCTTCTTGTTATTGCTGCACTCGCTCTGATTCCATTCATCGATTCATTTCTCCGTACGGTATTCTCCGGCGGCGTTCCCGCGGCCAGCGCCTATGTATTCCACCTGGTGCTCCTAGTCGCTTTCATCGGTGCGGGAATAACGTCGCGGGAGGGCAGCCATCTCGGCATTTCAGCGTTGAGAGATGCGATAGTCCGTCTGGTTTCGCGAGCGAAATCCGGCGAACATCCTGACGATGGCGCGACCGACTCAGTCGCGGTCCACTGGATCGATTCCGCGACCGCATTTCTTTCAACGACCATATCGTTCGCGATGGTGTGGAGTTCGCTTTCGCTCACGGTTATCGGTTTTGATCCTTCGAATAAGGTCGGCATTGTCCCGATACAGGCATTTGCCGCAATTATGCCGCTCGGCTTTCTGGTGATCGGCGTGCGATTCGTGCTACGCGCACCCGAAGGCGTGCGATACCGGCTCCTCGCCGCAGCCGGAATCATCACGGGTACGCTGCTTGCGCTGCCGTCAATCGGAAATCTGCTCTCTGCGATTTCGGCTCCACTCTCAAATGCATTTGACCCGGTGCTGAATGTGTATCAACCGATTGTCGGTGCGCTTGCGGTCCCGATGATCATTCTGTTGATTCTTGGTGCCGTCGCGGGAACCCCGCTTTTCGTGGTGCTTGGTGGTATTGCCTATCTGCTGTTCGCCGAAAATGGCGGCGCGCTCGAAGTGATACCGAACGAGGGCTACACCATGCTGGTATCCAACACAATACCGGCAATCCCGCTCTTTACCGTCGCCGGGTTCCTGCTTTCCGAGAGCAAGGCCGGCGAACGCCTGATCCGACTGTTTCGGGCTCTGGTCGGATGGGTACCGGGCGGTCTGATCGTGTCAGCCGTGCTCGTGTCGACCTTCTTCACGACATTTACCGGTGCTTCAGGAGTGACAATCCTCGCTCTCGGCGGACTCCTGTACTACATACTCGTGGAAAGCGGAAACTACAAACCGAATACCACCACGGGAATGCTCACTGCGTTTGGAAGCATCGGACTGCTGTTTCCGCCGAGCCTTGCGCTCATAATCTACGGTTCGGTCGCACAGGTAAACATTTTTGAGCTGTTTCTCGGCGGAATTGTTCCCGGCATCATCATGATCATCGCGATGTCGGCCATCGGAGTCGTTATTTCGATACGGCGGAAGATCAAGCCGGTGCCATTCGAGGTGAAGGCGGCACTGCGCGCTGTTGGCGAATCGTTCTGGGAACTGCTGCTGCCGGTCATCATCATTCTCAGTTATTTCACCGGCGTAACTACGCTTGTTGAGACTGCAGCGCTCGCGGTGGTCTACGCATTCATCGTCGAAGTTATCATCCATCGGGAGATAACGTTGCGAACGATCGGACCGGTAATCCTGAAAAGCGTACCGATCATCGGCGGTGTGCTCATCATTCTCGCGGTTGCCCGTGCCCTGTCCTACTACTTCATCGATGCGCAGATTCCGCAATCCTTGAGTGTCTGGGTGGCGCATCATGTATCGTCGAAGTTTGTTTTTCTTCTTGTTCTGAACCTCGCACTGCTTGTTGCGGGCATGTTCATGGATATTTTTTCGGCAATTCTTGTCGTTGCACCGCTGGTTATTCCTCTTGGCCAGATATTTCACATCGATCCGGTGCATCTGGGGATCATTTTCATCGCCAACATGGAGCTTGGATTCATAACTCCGCCGGTTGGTCTGAACCTGTTCCTTGCATCCTACCGTTTCGAGCTTCCCATGTTGAAGCTCTATAGAAACGTCTTTCCATTTTTCCTCGTTCAGCTCGCAATTGTTCTCATCATCACCTATGTGCCGGATCTGACGACCTGGCTGACGCATGTAATCCACCTTTCAATAAAGTAACCCGCCGCAGCACCTCAAAATTAAGTCCTTCGAGTAGCTTCCAACCCGATGCCGGTATTATATTCTAACAGAATCAACGGTATAGCGAGGTATGGTGTGAATTATCGACGACTTGGACGTTCTGGCCTCAAGGTCAGCGAGCTCTCATTCGGCTCCTGGGTTACGTTTGGAACTCAGCTCGATGTCGACGGCGCAAAGGCGACAATTCGAAGGGCATACGAACTCGGCGTGAACTTCTTTGACAATGCGGAAGCATACGCAAACGGCGTTTCGGAATCAATCATGGGCGAGGCACTCAAACAGTACCGACGCGAAGATCTCGTGGTTTCCACGAAGCTTTTCTGGGGTGGTTCCGCGCCGAATCAGACCGGGCTTACCCGCAAGCACCTCATGGAAGGTATTCGCAACTCTCTGAAACGAATGCAGATGGAATACGTCGATCTGCTGTTCTGTCACCGACCCGACCCTGACACGCCAATTGAAGAGACCGTGCTCGCTATGAACGACATCGTGCGTAGCGGACTCGCGTTTTACTGGGGCACCAGCGAATGGAGCGCAGAGCAGCTGAACGAGGCGTACCGGATTGCAAAAGAGTACCGCGTGATTGGCCCGACCATGGAGCAGCCGCAGTACAACATGCTGGTACGGGGACGGTTCGAAAAAGAATATGCGACGCTGTACAAGGAGCATGGACTGGGAACCACGATCTGGAGTCCGCTCGCCTCAGGCCTGCTGACCGGAAAGTACAGCAAGGGAATTCCAGAAGGTTCGCGTCTTGCAAACATGGCATGGCTGCGCGAGGCTTTTGAAAAGGAAAACATGCTCGGTACCGAGACCCTCTCCAAAATAGACAGACTTCAGACAGTTGCCGGTGAGGTGGGATGCACGCTTTCCCAGCTTGCGATTGCATGGTGTCTGAAGAACCCGAATGTCAGCACCGTCATTACCGGTGCGAGCAGAATAGAGCAGGTAGATGAGAACCTCAAGTCCGACCAGTTCGTCGACCGGATGGACGATGGGGTTATGAAGCGGATTGAATCCATTCTTGGCAACAAGCCTTCATAGGAAAGAAGATGGTAGAGTCTCCAACAAAGCGCATACAACCTCAGGGTAGCAATTCTGGAGCGTCCGGAGCGAAGAGCCTGACGCTGTACAATTCGATGACGCGCTCCAAGGAGGAGTTCGCGCCACGCGAAAAGGGTGTGGTAAAGATTTTTACGTGCGGACCGTCGATCTATCGACGGCCGCACATTGGTAACTACCGGACCTTCATGTATGAAGACGTACTGGTGAAGTACTTCGAGTACCTCGGGTACACGGTGAAACGGACCATCAATTTCACCGACGTCGAGGACAAGACGATCAGCGAAGCGCTCGATCATCACACGACAATTCAGAAGATCACTCAGGAAGTCGAACGGCACTTCTTTCGCGAAGCCGCCCTGCTGCAACTGAAGCTGCCGTACGACATACCGCGTGCAAGCACGAGCGTAGAGACTGCAGCGCACATCATCAGGACTCTCATCGACAAGGGCTTTGCCTACTGGCATGAAGGGCAGGTCTTCTTTCAGCCGCTGAAGAAGAAGGACTTCGGGAAACTGTTCCGGCTCGACATGTCGCGCTGGCCGAAGAAGACTGTCCGGTTCAAGCATGATACGTACAACGGCAATCGCTGGAATCTGGGTGATTTCGTGCTCTGGCACAGCGAGCCAAATTCGGTTGGAGCAAGCTGGGACACAGAAATCGGCAAGGGTCGTCCATCCTGGAACATAGAAGATCCTGCAATGATCGTAAAGACGCTCGGTGAACAGGTGGATCTGAATTGCGGCGGAATTGACAATATTTACCGTCACCACGACTACAATATCGCCATTATGGAGTCCTACTCCGGCAAGCCGTACGCAAACTTCTACCTGCACGGAGAGCATCTCATCGTTAACAGCCGCAAGATGTCAAAGAGTCTCGGCAACATTCTCTATCCGGACGATGTGTTGAAGGAGGGTTTCAAACCCTATCACCTCCGTTTCTTCCTCTACTACACGCACTTCAAGAAGAAGCTCAACTACACCGTTGACCGTTTCCGCAAACAGGCCGACTACGTCGATCATCTGCGCGCCCTGGCAAAATCACTTCTCAAATCCGGGAAGGCGGATCAGGTGGCTGAGCCAAAAGTTCTCGAAATCGTTGCCGGAATCGAGGCTGAGTTCCGCCTTCGCGTGAACGACAATCTTTCGATTGGCGCCGGCGTAGACTCGGTCGTGAGTGCACTCGAATCGATCGAGACGCTCCGGAACGGGAAGCCGCTCTCAGCCGCCGCTGCCGATGCACTCGGGGTCGCACTGCGCAGGATCGACACAGTGCTCGGCATCATTTTTGCGTGAGCAGCCGGGATGCTGTCCGCATTGACACTCGAAACGATGTCGAATAGCATCAGGGGGAGAACAATTCCCAGGAGCATAGAATGATTCACTACAAGGACCTCGGGCTGTCCAATACCCGCGAAATGTTCAAGAAGGCCATGCAGGGCGGGTACGCCGTTCCGGCATATAACTTCAACAATCTGGAACAACTTCAGTCAATTATCAACGGCTGTGTGGAGAGCCGATCACCGGTAATCCTTCAGGTATCGAAGGGTGCCCGTTCCTACGCAAACCAGACGCTGCTTCGCTACATGGCACAGGGTGCAATGGAAATCGTAAAAGAGGCGGGGTCGAAGATTCCAGTCGCTCTCCACCTCGATCACGGTGATTCCTATGAGCTGTGTGTGAATTGCATCGAAACAGGCTTCTCCTCAGTCATGATCGACGGCTCGGCGCTTCCTTACGACGAGAACGTCGCATTGACCCGCAAGGTAGTCGAATACGCGCACAAGCACGATGTGACTGTCGAGGGTGAGCTTGGAGTGCTGGCAGGTATTGAGGACGAAGTCTCGCACGCAATGAGCCACTATACCGATCCTGCAGTTGTGGAAGACTTCGTGAAAAAGACCGGAGTCGACAGTCTCGCAATCTCCATTGGAACCTCCCACGGTGCGTTCAAGTTCAAAGTGAAGCCGGGCGAGTCGGTTCCGCCGCTTCGCTTCGACATACTCGAAGAGGTCGAGCGGAAGATCCCTGGCTTCCCAATCGTGCTCCATGGAGCATCTTCGGTGCTTCAGGAATACGTAACCATCATCAATGCAAACGGTGGAAAGCTGGACGGAACCGCAGGTGTGCCTGCCGAGCAGTTGCGCAAGGCGGCGAAGTCGGCGGTCTGCAAGATCAACATCGATTCCGACGGCCGGCTCGTCATGACTGCGATGATCCGCAAAATACTGAAAGAGAATCCGGGCGAGTTCGACCCGCGCAAGTATCTTGGTCCCGCCCGTGAAGAACTGAAGAAGATGATTATTGCGAAGAACCGCGAGGTTCTCGGGAGCGCCGACCGCTACTGATCCTTTTGCACAGCGATTTCGCATACGCAAATTCTGGCCCGACGGACTGGTTCTGTTGGGCCAATTGCTTTTTTCGTTCCTCAGCCGGCAACATGTCTCTCATTTTGTAATTGACACCTCTCAACGGCGGTACTATATTGGAAGTCAGGCGAGATATTTGGGCTTGTATGTCCGCAAATGTCCGCTTTGATACCAGGAGTCGGTACAATCGGCCTATGGCCTGTATTGCCGGCGACCAATTCAGGGAAACAGCGGGTATTAGTTCATGAACCTGAAAATACGAGATGTGGCTGAGATGCTTCATGTATCCGAGAAGACCATTTACCGATGGATCAAAGAAAAGCGTATACCCGTGTATCAGATCAACCATCAGTACCGATTCAACACCGACGAAATCAAGGACTGGATGAACCGGAATCGCGTTGACGCGGTGAGCGATCGCTCGGTGCTCGCGGAAGCCGACGAGCACATCGGCCTGTCAGAACTGCTGCAACGCGGCGGCATCTTCTATAAGGTCGAAGGTGATTCAGTTCGAGATCTGATCTGGAACTCAGTTTCCATTATACCCACGCCTCAGGAGCTCGCGAAGGAGACGATTGCGGAGGCAATCTACACCCGCGAGCGCATGATGAACACGGCGATGGGAAACGGTGTTGCTGTCCCTCACACGAGGACTCCACTCATTCGCAGCTCGCGGGACGAAAACCTCTCCATTTGCTTTCTGAACCAGCCGGTGGATTTTGGCTCGCTCGATGGCGATCCGGTGCATACGGTGTTCTTTCCGCTCACCGCTTCAGTGCAACAGCATCTGGAAGTACTCTCGAAGATTACATTCCTCTGTCGACAGGACGAGTTCATGTCGCTTCTGCGCGGTCAGGCCGCGCGCGGCGAAATCATGGCGTACATACAGGAACGGGAATCCTCCTGGGAGATCGGTTAGCAGGAATCATCCGCGAGGGCGCCTACTCGTTCGGCACCCGCGCAGCAAGCTCTTCGAGCCAGACACGCGCCTCGGAATCACTCGGTGCCCGCCAGTCACCGCGCGGCGAGAGAGAGCCGCCGGAACCCACCTTCGGTGCATTTGGAATACAGCTTCGCTTGAACTGACTGATCTGGAAAAATCTGAACAGGAATACTTCGAGCCAGTGCCGGATATCCGCCACCGCATACGCGTGACGCCGTTCGATCGGCAGATCTGCGGGCCACAATCCACTATTTCGGTCCTTCCATGCAGAGTAGGCGAGAAACGCAATCTTGCTCGGCCGGAAACCGTACCGTGTTGTATAGTACAGGTGAAAATCCTGCAGTTCGTACGGTCCGATGTGATCTTCGGTTCGCTGTGCCGGTTCGCTTCCGGTTGTGCCTCCCGGCACCAGTTCCGGCGATATCTCCGTTTCAACGATGGCCTGAAGGATCTTTCCCGTCTGTTCGCTGAACTGCCGGCTTTCGATAGTCCAGCGGATGAGGTACTGGATGAGCGTCTTCGGCACCGATGCGTTCACGTTGTAGTGCGACATGTGATCGCCTACACCGTAGGTCGCCCAGCCGAGCGCGAGTTCGCTCAGGTCGCCGGTACCGACTACGAGTCCGTTGTGAGCGTTCGCGAGCCTGAAAAGATGGCTGGTCCGTTCACCCGCCTGCACGTTTTCGAAGGTCACATCGTACTGCGGAGTACCCGAAGCAAACGGATGGCCGATGTCGCGGAACATCTGCATGCATGAAGGGCGAATGTCGATTTCAGTTCCGGTTACGCCGAGTGCGCTCATCAGCGCAAGGGCGTTCGCGCGCGTACCGCTGCTTGTTGCAAAACCCGGCATTGTGTAGGCGAGCACGTTCGTACGGGGCAGCTTCAGCAGATCCATCGCGCGGGCGCATACAATGAGCGCATGTGTCGAATCCAGTCCCCCGGAGACGCCGATGACGAGCTTCTGAATGCCGGTGTGTCTGAGCCGCTTCGCGAGGGCATGAACCTGAATGTTGTATGCCTCGTAGCAGCGTTCATCACGTTCGGCACTATTTGAAGGAACGTACGGAAAGCGTGGAATTGACCGACGCAGGGCACGCGCTGTGTCATTGAGTTTCGGACTGTCGAAGCTGAACTCGACAGTACGGATTCCGCGCAGCACGTCGCGGTGGGTTGAGGCTGCATCATTGAAGCTGGTAAGGCGCATCCTGTCCTGAACCAGCGCCGCGAGATCCAGATCCGCGGTTACGATCTGCTCCTCACTCGAGAAGCGTTCGCCCTCGGCGATCAGTCGGGCATTCTCGAAGATGAGCCCTTCACCGTCCCACGCAAGGTCGGTTGAGGATTCTCCCTGACCCGCGGCCGCGTAGAGGTACGCGGCAACGCATCGACCCGACTGCCCCGCGGCAAGCTCGCGGCGGTATGCTGCTTTTCCGATGGTGATATTGCTTGCCGAAAGATTGACAAGGAGCGTGGCTCCGGCGAGGGCTGCGTAGGTGCTCGGCGGGATGGGCGTCCACAGATCCTCGCATATCTCCATGTGAAAGGCGAAGTGTCTGACACCGGATGCGCTGAAGATCACATCGTTGCCGAATGGCACGGTCTGGTCAAAGAGCTTCACTTCATTCACACGCGACTGAAGCGCGGAGGTGAACTGCCGCTTCTCGTAGAACTCCCGGTAGTTCGGCAGGTATGTTTTCGGGGTCACCCCGAGGATCGAACCGCGCGACACGGCCACTCCGCAGTTGTACAGCTTCTGTTCGATCAACAGCGGAACGCCGACGACAAGCACGCATCCGATCGTGCTGCTTGCCTCGACTACCCGGCGCAGCGCCTCGAGGCTCGCCTCGAGCAGTGCATCCTGGTGAAAGAGGTCCTCGTTGCTGTAGGCCGAAAGTCCGAGCTCGGGAAAGAGCACCAGTGCAGCCCCTTCGTCTGAACAGCGTCTGGCGAGCGCTATTGTGCGCTCCGCGTTGAAGATGGTGTCCGCTACGCGGACTTCGGGCACACAGACCGAAACGCGAACGAATCCGTGCGAATAGGGGGAGTAGAAATCAAATCCCTGCTCGGTCTCATGTTCCATAGTGGTGGCTCCTGTCGCTTACCACGCGTACGCTTCCGGAGCCTGGTTTCCGGGACCGGGGAATATCGCGTCAAGTTCGGCAAGTGTCTGCGGATCGAGGGTGATGTCAACTGCACGAATCGCCGCCTCTAGTTGCTCGACTGTCCGCGGTCCGATGACCGGCGCGGTGACAACCGGGTTGCTGAGAAGCCACGCAATGCCGACGTTGGCCGGCTCTTCGCCGAGCCTGCGGCACAGAGCCTCGTAACGCTCGATCCGCTGCGCTGTCGCCGGGTCGACGCTGACTTCGCTCCGGCGCCCTGATTCCGCTTTTCCCCCATGAAGTGTCCCGGCAAGCGCCCCGCCCATGAGCGGACTCCATGGAAGGAGGCCGACGCCGTATTCACGGCAGGCGGGTATCACTTCGAGCTCCACAGTGCGCTCGAGCAGATTGTACTTGCTCTGTTCGGAGACGAGCCCGAGGAAGTTCCTGCCGCGCGCCCGCTCATTCGCCTGCGCGATGTTCCAGGCGGCAAAGTTGCTCGAACCGACATAGATGGTTTTACCTTCGCGAACAAGCTGCTCCATCGCCTGCCAGATCTCTTCCCAGGTTGTGCCGGGTTTCAGATGCTGCGGGAAGGTGAGATTTCCTATGTCTCCGTTCAGAAACTCGAGTCTGCTCTTCGGATGCGGCGTTCCGCGATCGATATGATGCATCTGGTAGAGGTCGACGTGATCAGTTGCGAGTCGCTCGAGACTCGCGTTGCATCCGTTCCTCAGGTGATAGGCTGATAGGCCGCCATCGTTCGCGCCGGGGCCCATTGGGCCGAACACCTTTGTCGCAAGGACAATCGAATCCCGTCTGCCACCGCCTTGTGACAGCCATCTGCCGATGAGGCGTTCGGTGCCGCCTTCTCCCTGCACTGCTCCGTAACGGTCGGCGGTGTCAAAAAAGTTGATGCCGAGCTCTATCGCCCGGTCCATGATGGCGAAGCTCTGCTTTTCATCCGACCGTGCGTCGAAGTTCATCGTTCCCAGGCAGAGCCGGCTTACCTTCAGTCCGGTTCGGCCGAGGTGAGTGTATTTCATGTCCGCTCCTCGTGCCATCATAATACGTAGCGCAATGTGGAGCAACGCGATCTCCGCACCCGGCTATCCTCCGGCACGCTCGCGATACTCAGTCGGGGTAAGTCCGGTATGCAGTTTGAATCTCCGCGCAAAGCTGAAGTAGCTGGTGTAGCCGACCGACGCTGCTATCTCGTCCACGGCATAACCGGAGCCGCGCAGATACTCCTGCGCTTTTCGCATGCGGTAACCGATCAGGTACTGCTGCACGCTCTGGCCGGTCTTGCGGTGGAAGAGCGCTGAAAAATAGCTTCGTTCGAGTCCCACGTACTCCACGATCGAACCTACGTCGATTTCCCGTTGAAAGTTCGCGTGAATGAAATTAAACGCTTCATTCACATACGAGTCGGTCGTTTCCCGCGATCGGCGCGTGTCGCGATCAGCGACATTCACGAACTCGTGCACGAACGACAGGATAAGTAGCAGGTAGCCGTCGCTGCGGAGAGTAAAACCTGCCGAACGAGTCTTGAGATTGCCGATCAGATCGGTAAAGTGATCCCGCAGTTCGGCGGAGACACCGGGGCCTCGGATGATCGCGACCTGTCCGACATTGGCTTCTCGCAGTATGGTATCAGCGATCATACCGGTAAAGCCGACCCAGACGTAGTGCCAGGGGCGCTCGGTGGATGCCTGATACAGGTGATGCCTTCCGGGGCCGAAGATAAAACCGTCGCCGGGTCCGAGTTCTTCAATACGTCCATTTGCATGAACGAAGCCGGTTCCGTCGAGCACATAGTGAAACAGATAGTGCGTGCGTGCGCCTTCGGACCGGTGTCCCGGCTCGCACTTTTCGCTTCCCGCATATAGCACATTGATTGGATGATTCGGTCGAACTCTGTTGTAGTACTCGCGTTTTGGTTTCAGCACGCCTACTAACGTACAACGATCTGCAATACAAGACAACATTCTGCTATATATCGGATAACGTCGCTTTAGTATACTCTACCCGCACAATACGGGAGGCAGGATGCCAAAGTTAACCTTCATGGGTGCCGGCAGCACAGTATTCGCAAAGAACATTCTTGGTGATTCGATGCTCGCCGAGCCGCTGCAGAATTTTGAAATTGCGCTCTATGACATAAACAAGGAACGTCTTGAAGAATCTCAGATGATGGTGAAGAATCTGAATGCTTCAATCAATGCCGGGCGATGTCGGGTCTCAGCCTACCTGGGAATTGCGAACCGGAAGGATGCGCTGCGTGGCGCTGACTTTGTGGTGAATGCCATTCAGGTTGGAGGTTACGAACCTTCCACGGTCATTGACTTCGAGATTCCGAAGAAGTACGGAATCAAGCAGACCATAGCCGATACGCTCGGAATAGGCGGCATCATGCGCGGGTTACGCACCGCTCCGATCATGATCGATTTCGCCCGTGAAATGGAAGAGGTGTGCCCGGACGCGCTTTTTCTCAACTATACAAATCCAATGGCGATTGTCACCGGAGCGGTCCTGCGCGCAACCTCCATTCGCACCGTCGGACTCTGTCACTCGGTGCAGGTGTGCGTCCCCCATCTGCTCGAAGAACTCGGAATGAACGTAAATCCGGACGAGACCCGCTGGAGCATCGCCGGTATCAATCACATGGCGTGGCTCCTGTCCATCAACCATGGTGGAATCGACCTGTACCCTGAAATCAAGAAACGGGCCGCCGAGAAGAATGCCGCGGCGCGGAAGAAGGGCGCAGAGAAACACGATGACATGGTTCGTCTCGAGCTCATGCGACACTTCGGCCACTACGTCACGGAATCCTCGGAGCATAACTCAGAATACACTCCCTACTGGATCAAATCGGCTGAACCTGAATTGATCGAGGAGTTCAATATCCCGCTCGACGAGTATCCCCGCAGATGCGTCAACCAGATCGAGCGATGGGCCAAGCAGCGTGACGAGATCGTCAACGACAAGAACCTTTCTCACACGCGCAGCCACGAATACGGTTCCTACATCATGGAGGCGGTTGTCACCGGGAACCCGATCCGGATTCACGGCAACATCCTGAATCGCGGGCTGATTTCGAACCTACCCGATGATACCTGCGTGGAAGTTCCCTGTCTGGTCGATCGGAACGGTGTGCAGGGCGTTTCAGTTGGCGCGTTACCGCCGCAGTGCGCGGCGCTCAACATGACGAACATCAATGTGCAGGAACTCACGATTCAGGCGGTGCTCACCGGAGAAAGGGAATACGCGTATCAGGCGGCGTATCTTGATCCGCACACCGCAGGAGAGCTCTCTCTGGACAGAATCCGGGCGCTTGTGGATGATCTGCTTGCCGCGCACGGAGACATGGTGAAGCTGAAGTAGGAGATTCACTACCGGGTCGCAGGTACTGCGACCCAGGTATCGTGCCACTGGCTCTGGCCGTCGTAGCGCCACGATCCCATGATCTGGGAGCCGCCGGATTCCGGTTTGAAGATGATCTGACCCGATGTGCGGTAGTGGGTTGATGTCTCGGGAATGACCCACGACGCGCGCAGCTCACCCGAGCTCTTATCGATCTTGCCGACCAGCCAGCCTGCATTTCCGCTCGATGTGAAGGTGCCTTGAACGTCGCCGCTTCCATCGTTTACGCGAAGTGACATGGTTCCAAAGCTCATCAGGAAGTTGCCGTTGAACAGCGCGTCAAGTGATTTTGCGGATTCCGCGTTCGTAGCTGTGGCGCTTGAGACCGTAACTGCCGTTGCTCCGGTACCGTCCGGTTCAGGCGACAGGAATCGTCGCGCGCCGACGAATCGCTCCCGGTAGTACGCTTCCGCGAATGAGGAAACGATAACTCCGGTGTCCGGCCCGGCCGAGGCTGCATGGATGAATCGGCCGTGACCTATATATATTCCGACATGCGAAACGTAGCCTTCAGTATTAAAGAAGACAAGGTCACCGGGCCGGATCGAGGATGAATCAACCGGAGTCCCGGCGGTAAACTCGACATCAGTTGTGCGGGGCAGCTCTTTGCCGGCCACCTCGCGATAGACGCGGCACACAAGACCTGAGCAATCGAGTCCGTTCGGACCGTTTCCGCCCCACACGTAGGGAACGCCGAGATAGTGTTCCGCATCCTGAACGATGTTCGCTCGCACCATTGCAACTGTCTGGGCTGTTGTATTCACCGCAAACAGGCTCATCGTGCCTGCAAAGAGGAAGAACAAAGCACCCAGCAGGACAATTATTGATCGACGACTCACCTTTCAGTACCTCTCCTCACACATTATATCGGCCGACTGCCCCGATTTCAGTACGGTCGATTCGATTTTGTCGTTGTGCTTGCGACCTTCTCAGTTCGCCTGCTATAATCTGTGGATTACGTCAATCCGAATGGAGGATCCTAATGAAGATAAATCAGGTCGCCGCCCAGTTGTATTCAGTTCGGGATTACCTGAAAACACCCGCGGATATCAAGAAGTCATTGCGACGCGTGCGCAAGATTGGATACGAATCGGTTCAGCTTTCCGGTCTTGGACCAATCGAAGATGCGGAGCTTGTGAAGATTCTGAACGGTGAGGGACTTAATGCGTGTTCGAGCCACGAACCAAGCGCCGAAATCCTGAACGAACCGCAGCGTGTTGTCGAAAAGCTCAAAGCACTCGGAGTACCGAGTGTCGCATATCCCTATCCCGCCGGAGTTGAGATGGGCACCCTTGCGCAGGTGAAGTCGTTTGCGCGAGCGTTGAACAAAGCGGGCGAAGTATTTCACAAGAACAAGATCATATTCGCATACCACAATCACAACAATGAGTTCATGAGGATTGGGGACAAGGCGATTCTTGACATCATCTACGAACAGACTGATCCGAAGTTTGTGCAGGCCGAGATCGACACCTACTGGGTTCAGGCGGGCGGCGCGGATCCTGTCGCGTGGTGCGCAAAGATGAAGAAGAGGCTTCCGCTTCTGCACATCAAGGACTACGGTGTAAATGCTGAACGGCAGGGTGTGTTCAAGGAAATTGGTTACGGAAACCTTAATTTCCCCGCTATCATTTCCACTGCGGAAAAATCAGGTTGCAAATGGTTCATTGTCGAGCAGGACTCTACCTGGATGAAGGACGATCCGTTCAAATCATTGCAGGCAAGTTTCAACTACATCCAGGAACATCTGGTAAAGGCCTGAACGCGACCTCCGGCAAGCGGTGTGGAGGCGGGAGTTCTCTGACCGATGTTTCATCCTGTTATCGAGAAATGGTTCGACCACCGATATGGGGCACCGACCGACATACAGGTCGACGCCTGGAACTACATTGCTGCCGGACACCATCTGTTGGTTTCCGCGCCGACTGGAAGCGGCAAGACCCTTGCCGCTTTCCTGTGGGCTATCGACCGGCTCCTGACCGGAACCTGGCAGGCCGGCGCGGTCCGTGTCCTCTATATATCTCCGCTGAAAGCGCTGAACAACGATGTTCGGCGCAATCTGCTCGAACCACTTGCTGCACTCACCGCTGAGTTCAGCAATGCGGGCATTCACGTTCCGGCGGTAAATGTTCTTACGCGAAGCGGTGACACGCCGCAGACTGAGCGTCAGCGTCTCATCCGCCGACCTCCTGAGATTCTGATCACCACCCCTGAGAGCCTGAACCTCATCCTTGTCTCACCGCGTGCCAGGTCGGTGCTTTCAACTGTTGAATCCGTGATCCTCGATGAGATACACGCCGTCGCCGGCACCAAGCGTGGCACACATCTCATGACGGCAGTAGAGCGTCTGGCTCAGGAGATCGGAGAGTTTCAGCGCACCGGACTTTCGGCAACGGTCCGACCGCTCGAACGCGTCGCGGACTTTATTGGTGGTTACCGTCTCCTGCGCGCCGATGGCAAACCGGAGTACGAGAAACGACCGGTAACGATTGTGCGTTCCGCAATCGAAAAACAAATCGACGTCTCAGTCCGCAGTCCGCAGTCGTTTATCGCTTCGGGTCCCGCATCGCACATGCTGCCGCAGCAGACGAACTGGCAGGAGCTGGCGCAGGCGCTCCGGGTCATCATCGATCGGAACCGTTCGACTCTTGTGTTCACGAATAACCGGCGTCATGCGGAACGGATCACCATGCTGCTCAACGAAGGGCTCGAGGAGCCCCTGGTTTACGCGCACCACGGATCGCTGTCACGGGAGATTCGCAGCTTCGTCGAGCAGGAACTGAAGTCCGGGAACCTCCGGGGAATAGTGGCGACAAGTTCGCTCGAGCTCGGGATCGACATCGGGGAGCTCGATGAGGTTGTGCTTGCGGGCACGCCGGGATCAACCGCATCGGCACTGCAGCGGATTGGGCGTTCCGGCCACCAGGTCAGAGCGGCAAGTACCGGTATCATCGTGCCGCTACACGCGAAGGACTATCTGTTTGCCGCGGTCATGGCGAAACTTGTCTCAGAGCGCCGGATCGAGGAGCTCACTCCGGTCGCGGCTCCGCTCGACGTCCTGTCGCAGGTAATACTGTCGATGCTTGTCGAAGGCCCCCGGAACATCGAGGAACTGTATGATGAAATTCGATCCGTCTACTCGTATCACGATCTGAACAGGAGTCAGTTCGACAGTGTAATTCTCATGCTTGGCGGACGGTACGCGGACACGCGCATCCGCTCTCTCGATGCCCGTATTCATATTGATACGCTTTCCGGACGCGCGATAGCTACCGACGGTGTTCGAATGCTGCTCTATCTCTCAGGCGGGACCATTCCCGATCGCGGTCCATTTGGTCTCAGGTTGACGGCTGTGGAGGGCAGTGGGGGGAGGATCGGAGAGCTTGATGAAGAGTTCGTGTGGGAGCGCCGCATCGGTGACGTTTTCTCGCTCGGGGCACAGGCGTGGAAGATTGTCCGGATAGGTGATCGGGATGTCGAGGTTGTGCCGTGGCGGACCGGCGCGGAAAGCGTACCGTTCTGGAAAGCGGAGGCAATTCACCGCGATTTCGAAACGAGCGAGCGAGTTCTCGAATACCTCGAGGTCTGGAATCGAAGGTTCGAAGAGCAGGATACCGAAGGTCTTCGCGCCGAGCTTGAGCAGGGCTTTTCGATGGACAGCGAAGCGGCAAACGTAGTCGTCGATCTCCTCGATCGGCAGCGGAATGCGACGGGAACAGCTCTTCCGCACAGACATCACGTCGTTATTGAACGGTATCTGGATCCGCGTGACGGCTCGCGACAGCAGATAGTGCTACATACGCTCTGGGGCGGGCGCGTGAATCACCCCTTTGCCGTGGCGTTCGCCGCAGCGTGGCGGAACGAGTTTGGTTCGCAGATCGACACTTTTGCGGACAATGACTGCATTATGCTGGTGATACCGGATTTTCCCGAACAGATTGCGCCGCTCGTGCGCGGGGGCAGACTGCTTTCCAATCGCAATTTCGAAACCCTGATTCGAGGTAGTCTCGAAAAGAGCGGCATGTTCGGCGCGATCTTTCGGGAATGTGCAGGACGCGCGCTGCTACTCCCCCGGGCGGACTTTAAAAAGCGAATGCCTTTGTGGATCACCCGCTTGCGCTCCCGCAAGCTGCTCGAGTCCACGGCAGGCTACCCTGATTTTCCCATCCTTGTGGAAACGTGGCGATCCAGCCTGAACGACGAGTTTGATTTATCAGCACTCGAGGTCGTCCTCGACGAACTATCAGTCGGCACAATCTCGGTTTCGGAAGTCAGGACCTCATCACCGAGCCCCTTCGCGTCGAGCATCGTCTGGCAGGAGACGAACAGCTCGATGTACGCGTCCGACGAAACCCGTCTGCCCAGGGCAACCGCGCTCTCCGATGACATCATGAAAGAGGTGCTGCGTGGGGCGCACGTTCGCCCGCGCCTTCCGAATCAACTCGTGGAATCATTTCGACTGAAGATGCAGAGACTTCTTCGCGGTTACGCGCCGGAGTCGGCGGAAGAACTTGTGGCCTGGGTTGAAGAGCGAATCCTCCTGCAGACCACGGAGTGGCATGAGCTCGTTCAGCTTCTCCCTGAGAGCGCCGGTAGCTGGTCACCTTACCTGCGGGAACGGATCTTCCGGTTGAAGTTACCGGGTGCGGTTCAATCGATGGTTGCGACAGCCAGCCTGCATCTGCTGTTTCGTGCATTCAGCCTGGATTTCGATACATCGCTTTTTCAATCATACGATGGAGTGGAGCTATCCCTGGACCTCGAATCGATTGTCGCGGGGGCGATTCGTCGGCAGGCCCTGATTTCCGGTGGTGCCGATGAGGATCCGCAGGCAGCCGAGGCAGCCGCGCTCGCTGAGCTGATAGCGGTCTGGCTCAGGTATGTACCGGTGGCAACAGCGGCCCTGATCGGTGAAGTGTTCGGATTGGCTTCTGAGCGAGTCGACGGTATCCTCCTCCAGCTCGCCGAGAGCGGCGACGTAATAGTTGACCTGCTGACGCACGATGCCGGAGTGCCGGAAGTGTCCGATGCCGATAACCTCGAGATGATGCTTCGTGCACTGCGGCGTGAACGCCGGGATCGTGCGAGGTTGTCTGCGCCGCTCTCTGCGGACTGGCTGCCCTGCTTCCTGGCGCGTTGGCAGGGCGTCGGGAGGAGAAGCACCGGATCGGTCGAAGATCTGAAGAGTTGTCTCGAACCGCTACTCGGATTTCCCGCGGGCTGTGCGCTGTGGGAACGGGAGTTTCTTCCCGCACGAATCGCAAATTACCAGCGTTCCTGGCTGGACTCGCTCATGAGAGAATCAGCACTCTCATGGGTGGGCGCCGGAGTCGAACGTACGACGTTCGTGTTCGAGGAGGAGATGGATCTGCTTGATCGGTCCGAGGATCAATCCGCGTTAGCCGATGAGGTGGCATCGTCAATTCTTGCCCATCTGCGTACGGCTCGGGACGCACCGTTTCACGAGGTCGATTTCCGGGAGCTGGTCCATCAAACAAGTGCGCGCAGTGAACAGGTTGCCGACGCATTGTGGAAGCTCGCGTGGGCAGGACAGGTTTCCTCCGACTCCTTTGAGATTGTCAGACGCGGCATAGCACACCGATTCTCCGCAGCCTCGCTCTCTGCCGCACAGACTGCGGCGAATGGCGGGGGCGGCCGATCCCGGCAGGCACGTTTCGACCGCTGGCGGGCAAGCAGACCTCTGGGGCGCTGGTACTCCCTGAATCAGCCTCCGGTTGCCGACCTCATCGGGCAGGAGGAGCGGTTGCGGGACATCGTTCGTCAGCTTCTGGCACGGTACGGTATTCTGTTCCGGGAGCTGCTTGCCCAGGAGCGTACCACCTGGTCTGCCCTGTTCCGTACACTCAGACTTATGGAGCTCTCAGGCGAGCTGGTGAGCGGCTACATCATGAGTGGACCTGCGGGGATTCAGTTCACCACATCCGCCGCTCTGGAGGTGATTGCCTCACTTGAGGGTGCAGCGAGCCAGCCGGTGTTCTGGATGAATGCGTGTGATCCGGCTTCTCCCTGCGGGTTGGGGCTTGCCGCCTCTGCCGGCGCGGCTTCACTTCAGTTGCCACCGCGAGTTCCGTCGAATCACCTGGTGTACCACGGCAATCGCCTCGTCCTCGTTTCGCGGCGAAATGGTCGCGAAATTGAAATCGCCGCGGCCGAGGATGATCCGCTTTTCCCAGAGTATCTCCAGCTGTTTCACGTCGAGGTTCAGCGTGATGAGGATCCGCTGAACCGAGTCGAGGTCGAATCGGTGAACGGCAGACCGGTTCGCGAGAGCCCCTATGCGCAGGCCCTGGTAGCCTGCGGTTTCCGTCGTGACTTCAAGTCCTTCACCCTGCAACGCACCTACCGTTAGCGATTCCCGCGCCCGGCGCTATTCGACGTGAGCGCCGAGGGACGCCGCAATGTTGAGGCGTGAAGCGCGGTGAATCGGGATAATGCTTCCTGCGAGCGTCGTTACCACCGAGACTCCGATTGATACCAGAAAGTCAACCGGAAGGTAATCGCCGGTGAACTTGTGGCCGAAGGGTATCGGCAGATCAGTCGAAGAGATTTTAGAAAAATCGAAACCAACGACCCCGAGGTAGTAGACACCGATTCCGGCAAGTACGCAGCCGACCGCAGCGCCAAACAGTGACAGCCATACTCCTTCGGAGAGAAAGAGTGCGGCGAGCTGACCGCGCCGGATTCCGATCGCCCGAAGTGTTCCGATCTCGCGGATGCGCTCCTGAACCGACATCGACATGGAGTTTAGAATGCCCATTATGATGAGCAGATATAGAATGATCATGATGATCTGAAAGCCGCCGATATCGGCAGAGGTGGCAACTACAACCGCCTGCGCGAACTCCCGCCACGAGTAAGTGACAGTCGGTGTTCCTTCGGCGATCTTCCTGATCGACGAGAGTCCGGCAGACTCACTGACGCCGTTCTTGAGTTTCACAACCAGGCGCGTAGCCTCGCCGTTCATGCCAAGGAGTGACTGAGCCGTCTGCAGATCGATGTAGACCGTGCTTTCGTCAACCGGTGGATATCCGAAGCGGTAGATTCCCGCGACAACCGCTTCGATGTAGTTTTCGGCCGCGTCCTTATCCACCGCTGAGAGCGTAATAGTGTCTCCAACCGATACGCCGAGCTTCTGCGCGAGCGGCTGTCCGATGAGTACCTGGTCGCCGTTATCGTGCAGATAGTTCCCCTTCTGGATGAACTGCTTGATGACGGTGACTTCGGACTCGGCGGCCGGATCAATCGCTCGGCCAAGAACACGAATGGATCCGGCATCGGATCCGATCGTTGCAAGGAAATCGATGCGAGGAGCGACGGCACGGACCAAAGGGTCTTTCGCAAGCTGAGCGGCAATTGTGGAATAGTTCTTAATTGCGATATCGAGCGGAAACCGCCGTTGCTCGGCAAGATAGCCCTTCGCGAGAAGCTGCACGTCCCCGGTTTCGAAATTGCGTACGCCGGAGTATATCGTGTGATAGTAACCCCGGATCCAGCCCTGGCCGAAGATCAGCACACTGACACCGATCGCGATTGCAACGATGTTGAGTATCGATCTGCGCCAGTTGCGCGAAACGTTTCGCAGGCCGATGCGAAAAAGTTCCATAATTAAGCCTCCTGCGAAAGAGATTCGATGAGTGTTCTGCGCACACTCACCATTGCCGCGTACAGCGAGCCTGCGACTGCTATCAGTACTCCACCCGCAAAATCAAGAAGTCCGTTTCGCGGCGTCATCGAGAAGTAGTAGGTGGTGCCGGTTCCGAGTGCAGTAGAGATCGCTCCGACATTCAGTCCGTGAGATTGCAGGTAGACAACGAACGGCACAGAAAGTGCAATGCCGATGAGACTACCGATGGTGCCGAGCATCAGTCCCTCATCGACTATCATGAGAAACAGTTGTGAGCGTTTCAATCCGATTGCCCGAAGCGTCCCGAAGACCGGAATGCGTTCGAGCACCGTCATGAGAATACTGTTTGTAATGACCGTTGCGGAAACGATGATGATGAAGACATTTATGATGAGCGTGAACCAGTCACTCATGTCGATGAATACGATAATGCTGCCGTTGATCTGTCTCCAGGTTTCAATTGAAAGCTTCTTCGGTCCGAGGATCGGTGATAACCTGTTCGCAACCGAACTTGCGCTTGCCGGGTCGTTGAGGGTAATGCGAATCTCGGTCGCCTTGTTCGGCAGATCGAGGAGCTCCTGCGCATCAGACAACGTCAGGAAGAAGTAGCTGTCATCCATCTCGCTCACTCCGGAGTGATAGATTCCGGTTACCGGATAGGTGAGGTAGTAGGGGCTTCCGGTGCTGTCCTGCACCAGCACAGCCAGCTGGTCGCCGAGTTTGAGATCGAGCAACCGCGCGCTGCTCGCTGAAAGCGCAATGCCGGAGTGCGCCGCCGGCAGAAACGATCCTTCCACCACGTGAGTGGTTACCCGTGAAAAGAAGGCGGTGTCAGGCTTCACGCCCTGGCCGACCATCGCGATGCTCTTCCCGTTGTGAATGAGGAGCGCGCCGAACTGGAGGATCGACTCCATCCGACGAATCCTGCCGCCGCCCTGCCCGGTTGTCGGCAGCGTGGCACGAATGCTTTTCATCACGCTGTCAGGTTGATCGATAAGGTACCTGATTGAGTAGGGGTCGAGCCGCTGCTTCCACCCGTCTTCGTGGATCTGCAGATGACCACTCTGCTGGAGCAGGTTCGTAAAGAACGAGTTCTTCAGCCCGTCGAGCATTCCGCCGACAAAGACCATGACCGAAACTGAAAGCACTACCGAAATAACGATGATTATGCTGCGCCGTTTGTATTTCCTGATATTGAGGAGCGCGAGTTTGAGAAACAGCATCAGTTCGCTCCCTGTTCAGTCATACCCGCAATCAGCCCGTCCTTCAGTTTGATGACTCGCGTTGCGTACTGCAGTATCCCGGGATTGTGAGTCGAGAATACAAATGTCACCTTCTCCTTCCGGTTGAGCTCTTTCATGACTCCGAGAACTTCATCTCCGGTTCTGCTGTCGAGGTTGGCGGTCGGCTCGTCGGCGATCACAAGATCCGGGCTGTTTACCAGCGCTCGCGCAATTGCGACCCTCTGCCGTTGACCACCGGAGAGTTCATTCGGTTTGTGCCGCGTGTATTCGGTGAGGCCGACTGCCGCAAGAAGCCGCTCCACCGTCTCTTTCCGCTTATTGACGGGCGCGTGTGCAAGTATCATCGGCAATTCGATATTCTCCCCGACCGACAGTACCGGAATGAGATTGAAGGATTGAAAGATGAATCCGATGCGATGAAGTCGTATATCGGCCTGCTGCGCGTCCGACAGAGCGGCAACGTCCCTGCCGCCGAACTTCACAGTTCCGGACGTTGGACGGTCTATGCAGCCAATCATGTTGAGCAGCGTGGTCTTGCCGCATCCGGACGGTCCGACGATTGAAATAAGCTCGCCTGCTTCAACGTTCAGACTTATGCCGCGTACGGCGTGAATCACGGTATCCCCGAGTGCGTAGTTCTTCGCTACCTGCGTAAGTTCAATAAGCGGCATGCTGTTCCTCCTCAAAAGTGTACGACGGCACCCGTCGTTACCGTCACCGGGGTCGGCAGAAGGCCGAACTCGCTGTGATCGTTCGGACCCCACGCGACAACCGCGCGAGTAAAAAGTTCAACTCCGGATTGCCAGCTCAACCTGAGCTCAGGTTGGACCGCAAAACTTCCATCCTGCAGGTTCACGAGCGCCGCGGCGGTCGCTTCGAACGCGGTCCCGGCGGACGCCGAGAGCGATACCGCGACGTAGTGTCTGCCAAAGGCAGGGATCACCGATCCGCTTGAGAACCATGCGCTGCTTGAAGCATCCGCCGAGGCGTACGCTGCTCGCAACTTCGCTGCGCTTGTCGACCCGCTGATCGCGGAGAGCGCCTGCAGCAGATCGCCGCAGACTGTTCCTTCCTGAGCTGCCGTGTAGCCCATGCCGTCGTAGAGGTATTCGGCAGTTATCGCGTACGACCCCGCATCGGAGGTCACTGTCCGCTGCAGCCCGACTGTGAATATCGGATAGGGTGTGCCGAATGCGGGATGTTCGAACGCCGTAGACGATGCAACCGGATAGAGCGAGCTGTTTGAGAACTCGACTGCAACCTCGCCATTCGCAATCACCCCGCCGAGGTCGAGTGAGAATCCGGCCGCCGGCCTCAGCACGCTGCTGTACTGGTAGGTAGTTGCGGCATAGAGGTCGAGATTGCCGAACAGCATGTCGGCGTACAGCGCGTACCGCAGCGACAGCCACGGATTGTCGGGTATAGTCGGGAGGTAGGCGGCAAGAAATGGCAGCGATGATGGATCAACACCGACGGCAGTCGACGTGGAGCCGGTAAGCGTTGAGAGAGCCGGGAATGCGGTGTCGAATCTGACCGCCGCTGTCAGCGTGAAGGACGCCGACGGCGCAATTGTCGCGAGAATGCCGTAGAAACCACTTGATCGGTTATCAGGGCTTGCCGGCGGATTGATCAGATCACCGGGGAAAAATGCGTAGCCCGCACCCCAGGATATTCGGCGCTTGCCCACGACCAGCGTGAGCTCAGGAAGCGGTGAGATGGCAACGTAGCCCTGCGCAAGTGAGTTGGACAGCATTCCGCCGTCGGAGCCGCCGAGCCACGAAAGTGTATCATCGACGTAGAGTTCGCCTCCGTCGAAGGTCGAGCGTTCGATAAAGTGTGCTTTCACGCCGCCGGAAAGAATCTGGCCGTAGGGCGCAAGCCCAGCAATCGAGGAGAGCTGCGAACTTCCTCCTGCGATGCTGTCGGTCACAGAAGTCTCCACGCTGCCGAAAAGTGAGTTGTCCTGCGCAACTGCGTTCTGCGGGGCGGCGAGACACGCACCTGCAAGGAGCATGATCACGCACAGCGGATTGAATGCTG
>DATKUC010000225.1:0-16230 GCA_035530835.1 Spirochaetia bacterium | reverse complement strand
CCCTACTTCTCATCGCTGCCGAGCATGGCTACGCAGCTCGTGGAAGCCGGAGCGGATGCGCTTGTGCTGTTCAACCGGTTCTATCAGCTCGATATCGATGTCGCCGCTATGAAGATGACCGCGGGAAATCAGTTTTCGGATCCGCAGGAAATTCACCTGCCGCTCCGCTGGGTTTCGATCCTCGCCGGCAAGACGCGTGCCGACCTTGCGGCTACCACCGGCATTCACGATGGCGAGGGGGCAATCAAGATGCTGCTCGCCGGAGCGACGGTGGTGCAGCTCTGTTCGGGTATCTTTCTGCACGGATTTGGGCTGATCGAAGAGGTGAGAAGCCATATCGAACAGTGGATGGATGCCAACGCGGTAGAGTCGATCGACCAGTTCCGTGGCAGAATGAGTCGGACCGAGAGCAGGAATCCTGAAGTGTATGAGCGCCTTCAATACATAAAGGCGCTCACCGGCGTTGCCTGACTAAAGGATTCTGCTACAGCGAACTCTTGCCGACTATCTTCAGGAAGAAGAGTTTTACGCTGTCGACTACCTGACGCAGCAGGCCACCCTCGGAAACCGCAGCCTGAGCCTGCAGCGGGAACTTTGCCACGATGCGATTACCGACTGAATAGACGAGATTGCCCAGCTGTTCGCCTTTGGTGACCGGTGCAAGCACTTCGCGTGATTGCTCGATGACACCCTTCAACTGCGACACCTCGTCCTTCGGAATGACCACTTCGGGTGTGGACTCGGGCAGAAGCGTCACCAGCTTCTGCGTACCCTTCCATACCCTGACCGGTTCCGGCTTCGGATAGTCCATCGTCAGTTTGGTGTAGTTCGCGAAACCATAATTCAGCAGCTTTTCGACGTCGAGCGCGCGAAGCTTGCTGCCGCTTACGTTCTGCCCGGGCCGTACGCCGAGCACCACTGCCACGAGACGCATGCCGTCCCGCTCGGCGGTAACCGCCATGTTGTATCCGGACTGATCGATATAACCGGTCTTCAGACCATCCACTCCCTTGTAGTCCCACAGGAGAATATTGCGGTTGTACTGCTTTATGGGATGTTCATGGTTACCGTTGATAAGGTTCACCTTTTCCGGATACGCGAACTCCTTGATCGAAAGAAGGTCAGGAAGTGCCGACGGATTCTGGCGGATGAACGCGCGGCAGAACTCGGCATACTCGCGGGCGGTGATTCGGTTACTCGCACTGATTCCTGACGGCTCGGTGAAGTGCATGCTCTTCAGTCCAAGATCGGAGACTGTCTTGTTCATCATCTCGGCGAAGGCGGGGACCGAGCCGGCAATCTGGTATGCGAGTGCGTACGCCGCATCGTTACCGGATGGAACGACGAGACCCCGCAACAGCGTCGAGATTCTGACCCGCTGATTTGGTCCGAGAAACATGAGCGAGGATCCGGGATACATATTCTGGGCCCACGATTGGGGCACCGGCTGTATGAACTGGTTCGGATCGAGATTACCCTTCCTGATCTGGGATAGCGCAACGTCAAGTGTGATGAGTTTGGTGAGACTTGCAGGCGCAATCGTTGCATCTGCATTGTCCTGGTACAGGACTGTACCGGTATCCTCCTCAATGAGGATCGCCGATACTGCCTGGATCTTCGGAGGAGTTCCGGCATCGACAGTCGAACGTGCAAAGATCGGTAAGGCCGACAGGAAAAACGCCCCGAATATGAGCGCAATGATGTAAAGCTGCCCGGGGCGGCGTGTTCTGTTGTGCATGCTGGAGAATATACTGAGTTTCGGATACGTGACAACTACTTTGCACTGCACGGGGAAGCAGGTATCCTGTGCGCATGAAAGAACAACAACACAGGTCGGTTCCACTGCCCGCGCTGGTTCTTGCAAGCCTGTTTGCGGCACTCACGGCGGTGGGAGCCTATATATCCATTCCAATTCCCGGCAGCCCGGTACCGGTGGTTGCCCAGAACCTGTTCGTGCTCCTTGCAGGCATGCTGCTCGGATGGCGCTGGGGGGCAGCAAGTATCGGCGCCTATCTGGTGGTCGGTATTCTCGGCCTTCCGGTCTTTTCCGGCGGCAGAGGTGGTATCGCCCACCTGCTCGGACCTACCGGAGGGTACCTGATCGGTTTCCTCGTAGCAGCTGCCGTTGCGGGGTTCATCGTGCACGGCTCAGGCGGCCCTGCCTGGCTCGACAACTCGCCGAATCGCTCGACCGGGAGAGCTGCGCGCTCTGCACGCCGCGACATCGCTGCGGCCATCGCCGGTTCTGCGGTGATATATGCATTCGGCGTTCCGTGGCTGAAGATCGTCACTCACATGAGCTGGAAGGCAGCGGCAGTGGCCGGAATTGTCCCGTTTCTCGTCGGTGATGTGCTCAAGGCCGCGGCCGCGGTAGCCGCAGTACGACTGATTGAACCAGGATTGCGGGTGGTACTGAGCGGCAGATACCGCTCTTCCGGATACGATCCTGAGCCAGACGACGCCACGCGGTGAGCTGACCGCACGAGAGGATATGCCCTTTCTCGAAGTTCGTAACATAAGTCAGCAATTCGAGTCAGTCGCGGCGCTCACCGGGGTGTCGCTCACCTTTGAGGAGCGGGAGTTCGTTGTGCTTGCCGGAAGAAGCGGCTCCGGCAAGACCGTCCTCATCCGCCATCTCAACGGTCTGCTTGCGCCGACCTCCGGTGAGATCCTGCTCGAAGGCCGATCGATGGCGAAGGTTCACTCCCGGGCCCGCACGATCATCGGCATGGTATTCCAGGAACCGGAGCACCAGATCGTCGGTCAGACTGTCGAAGAGGATGTCGCCTTCGGTCCGCGAAACCTCCGGCTCGAACAGCCGGAGGTTACCGCACGGGTCGATCGTGCGCTTGAACTGTTTGAACTGCAGGGGAAGCGGCATTCTGATCCGAGAACTCTCTCAGGCGGCGAACGACGGCGGCTCGCGCTCGCGGGCGTATTCGCGATGAAACCGCGCCTGGTGATCTGCGATGAACCGTTTTCCAACCTGGATTACCCCGGTGTGGTCGATGTACTCGGTGCGCTCACCGCCCTCAACGAATCTGGCTGCGGCATCATCGTCGTGACCCATGAAGTGGAGAAAGTACTCGCGCACGCCACCCGGCTCATCGTGCTCAACGAAGGCAGAGTAGCCTATGACGGTGAAGCATCCGGTGCAATTCCCCGGTTTGCCGAGTGGGGACTCAGGCCGCCGGTCACGCAGGAGGTCCGGAGCGGTGAGACGCGGGCTGATGCTGATCTTGTTGCGACTCTCACCTGGCTTACCACAACGAATCCTCCGGACGGCACCGGGAGATGAATGTTCCCGCGGTCTTTCATTTCAGATACGGTGACTCACCGCTGCACCGCGCCGACCCGCGGGCAAAGAGCGCGGCGTTCGTTGCGCTGAACGCGGCAGCCCTGCTCTCCGGCACACCGGGCCTTCTCCTCTCACTCGGCATGCTCGCAGCGGGGTACATTGCGAGCCGCGAATCGGTGCTGCGTCCGCTTCGTGAGAGTTGGCTGCTGCTCCTGCTTGCGGCGACAGTTGCGCTCACCCGCATCGCCGGAAGCGGTGACTGGGGCGGTCTGAGCTTCGCGGCGCGAATGGTGCTCGCGATGCTCGGCGCGCACCTGTACTCGACGACAACCACCCTCAGAGAGATGCGAAATGTGGTGCGCTGGATTCTGCAGCCGGTTGCGCCCGCAACTGCCGCGCGCCTTTCGGCTATGATGATGCTGACCGTGGCGTTCGTTCCGACCCTGTTCGACTGCACCGGGCAGGTGGCGGACGGACTTGCAGCGCGCGGCCTGACGGTACGAAGTCAGCCGGTCCGCTACCTGAAGTTCCTTTCAGCGGGGATTCTCACGATCGCCGTCGCGCACGCGGCCGAGCTGAGCATTGCGCTCGAGTGCCGGGCCTACAGCGTTGACGCTGATCCACCGAGGTTCCCGGCAGCCGAGTTCCGGTGGACACCGGCAACTGCCGGCTGCCTCGCAGCCGCCGTCGCACTGCTTATCGTCTCGATTCTCACCTGAATCGGCAATCGAGCTTGTGGCGTTCGCTGCCACCGAGTATAACTCATTCAATGCTGTCTGTTGACGTATGGATGCCCCCATGGTGAGTCCACGGATTCTGGTGCTCATCGGCGTACTGTTCACATCGAGCTCTGCGATCCTCATCCGCCTTTCGGATGCGCCACCGCTTGCAACAGCAGCGTATCGTATGCTCTTTTCGGCGCTCCTGGTTCTGCCGCCGTTTATCCGGCGAGAGCATGCCGGCGGTTCAAGTTCCACCGAGCCGGAACTCAGCGGCATTGCCGTGCAGGACCTTCTCCTGTGTGTGGCGAGCGGACTGTTTCTCGCAGTCCATTTCGCGCTCTGGATAACCTCGCTCAGCTACACGACAGTCGCAAGCGCTACAGTGCTCGTGAGCACGCATCCGATATTCATTCTCATAGCGAGTGTCGTCTTTCTGCGTGAACGCCCGGACCGACTCACGATCATTCTCGTTGCCGTGGCATTTGCAGGCAGTGTCCTGCTCGGCATGAATGTCGGGGGAACCGGTAATGGCTCACCGCTTGGCAACTGGCTCGCCTTTGGTGGCGGGGCCGCGGTATCAGGCTACTTTCTGATCGGCCGGGCCGTTCGTGGACGGATCGGCGCGACCCACTACACGTTCATCGTCTACCTTACCTCCGCCCTGTTCCTGATCATCGCGTGCGTGGTCGGCGGCGTGCCGCTCACCGGATTTCCTGTGCGGGACTATCTGATTTTTTCTGCGCTCGCGGTTTTCCCGACACTGATGGGTCACAGCATCTTCAACTGGTCGCTCCGCTACCTGCGCCCGACCTTCGTATCGGTTGCGGTACTCGGTGAACCGATTTTCGCGACCATCCTCGCCGTCTTCATCTTCAGCGAAGTTCCCTCGCTGGTCACCGCAGCCGGCGGGATCGTGATAATTGGTGCAATTGCGTGGTATCTGTACCACGAAGAGATCACGAACCGACAGAAGCCGTAGCACGCTATTCACTTGCATACGGACCCGATCGCACTATACATTGGGTTCTGCATATGAATTACAATATCTGTTACGGCTGCACGGAAGGCGAAGCATGAGATGTCCCCATTGCCACAGCCTGGAAGACAAAGTTGTTGAAAGCAGAACACTTTCGAGCGGTGATTCTATCCGCCGCCGCAGGGAGTGCACAGAATGCGGCTATCGCTTCACCTCCTACGAGCGTATCGAAGAAAAGCAGCTCATGGTCATCAAACGGACCGGCGATCGGCGGGAGCCGTTCTCCCGGCAGAAGCTTGAACGGGGCATTCAGCGTGCTCTGGAAAAACGCCCGGTGAGCCAGGTCGAGATCGAGAACATCATAAACGAAATCGAAGACGAGGCCGTCATGAAGGGACGCGGCTCGCACGAGATAACATCGCACGAAGTCGGAGAGATGGTGCTGAAGAAGCTGTACGCGGCCGACAAAGTTGCCTATATCCGGTTCGCATCGGTTTATCGCAACTTCGAAGACGTAGAACAGTTTATTCATGAGATCGAGACGCTGGTCGAACTGACCGACCGGAAAGTGGACACGTAGCGCAGGGGAAACGAAAACCGCCTGCTGGTGCAGGCGGCGTTCCGGAAATCGATCTGTTAGCGGCGAAGGGACTTGAACCCCTGACACAGCGGATATGAGCCGCTTGCTCTACCACCTGAGCTACGCCGCCGTAATGCAATGGGACGCACTATACCAAGTGCTTCCTGTTCTGTCAACCTGAACCAGTCTGCGAACAACCGGCTCACAGGAGGTTGTGCTTTCTCGCTTCATCGAATAGTCGGCGATTCCAGTAGTTGTGTCGTTGATAGGATATTTTGTCATCATAGCGATCATTCCGGGACAACCTTCCCTGCATATTCCTGACCGCCTTTCCGAGAACAGTCAGCCTGTCTTCGAATGAAGGATCGCGATCAACGTCGCGGGCGTCCGGGAGAATCGCGCTGTACAGGTAGAAGTAGAGATGGCTGTAGGGGTCAAAGGCCGAAATCTGCTCCTCCCGGGTGAGCCGATGAAGCTCGGCTATAGCTTCGATGCGATGGCCGAGCCGCGCCAGCACGTAGCCGTGGAATGCGGTTGCAAGGTGCATCAGCACGTTGCCCGAATCCGACTGCCCGAACACCAGATCCTCGACATCCGAGAATCCGTCGATCCAGCGAATGCCCTCGTCCGACCGGGGCTCATGCTGTTCACTGGTCACAATAGCCTCATCGAGCAGGAGAAGCGCCTCCTCGTATCGTTCGGCAAGTACCAGCGCCTCCGCCCTGAAAAAGAGCGTCTCCCGCCGGACCGGCAAACCGAAGAGGGTTTCCAGCGCGCGCTCAGTCCGCGACGTGTAGGCAAGAGATCTGCCGAGCCAGGCATACAGCACCGACGTCGCGCTCTCATTCTCGCTCAATCGCGCATCGCTGAGCGCATGCTCCACCTCAAGGCCTGCCTCCTCGTATCGGCCGAGGTCAAACAGCGTCCTTACCCGAATGAGCTGATGGTAGAGTGGCCAGGCCCGCATGCCGGCCCCCTTCGCAACCGAGGATACCTGCCCTCCCCGCTCGAGCACAAAGGTGAGAGAGCCGAACACAAAGGCAGCCGCAAGATCGAACGATTGCGATCTGACGTAGGAATGTGCATGCTGTTCAGGATCGATGTTCTTCACGGAGATCGCAAAGTACTCTCGCGCATCCAGAAGTTGCCCGGACTTCAGCGTCAGGAGACCGAACTCGGTATGCGCGCAGGCGAGCCCTTCGGACTCCCCGGCATCCTGGTAGATGAGAATGGTGCGTTTGATCAAATTGAGGGCGGTCACATGATCGGCCTGGATGAGCGCGTATCGCGCCTCCTGCAGGTACAGATCACCGATTTCCACCGAAGGTGCCTCAGGATCAATCTCCTCCGCCTGCAGATAGGTCATTTCGGCCCGCCGCCTGTCACCCGAAAGAAGCGCAAGTCGCAACCTGAGTGCCAGAAGCATCGCCGCGACGGCCCGGTTCTCCTGATTTCCGCCGGGTGCTGTGGTATACGGGCACGATTCATAGAGGAGGCTTGCGGCGGTTTCAAGTTCGCGCCGATCAAGCAGTCCCCGGATCAATGCGCGGTACACCGCGGCTTCCTCGGCGATCAGGACCGCATCGTGAATAACCTCAAAGAGCCGGAGGGAGATCATGATCTCGCCCGCTACCCATCTGCGGAGAAGACCATCGCTGATTCGGTGCCGAACGTCCGCGGCCGACCTGCCGAGTGAGACCGAGAGTATGATTCCGAGTTCGGCGACAGTTGGACAGATTGAGTTCTCACCCCGCAACATTCCCATGCCGACCAGCGTGCGAACAATCTCGGAGGCGCGCAGCGGCGAGATGTCGATCACGTCCAGGAGGGTGATGAAGCGGTCGACGGGAAGAATCTCGCAACAGAGCGTACTCGCATAGAGCACCGATTGCTCATCCGGAGTGAGTGAACGAACGCGCCGTGAGAGTTCGCGCAGCGAGTCGGGTATCCCCGGAACATCCGCAGGCGCATCTTCACCGAGTTGCTTTTCGACCCTGAGGTTGTAAAACAGATAGAACATTGATTCAATGTTCCCGTCGGAACGCGACCGAATGTAGTCTACCGATCTCTGCTCTGCCGGAAAGTCTGCCAGGAACCTCCCGCCAAGTTCATCTACTGCGGCGTTGCTCAGTCCGGCAACATCCACCTTCACATGAGGGAAGTTCCGCAGCTCATCGGGTAGCTGTGCGTTCTGGGAAAGGGTCACCGGCAGCAGCACCTGCGATGAGAGAAACCTGTCGCAAAGGGTGGCGATAAAGCGCACAGACTGTTGCGAAAACCGGTGAAGATCGGTGCACACAAGCATTGCCGGCAGGAGCAGTTCCTCCATCCGGCGCACGAAGGACTGAGTAAAAAGACCATACATCATCAGAAGATCTCTATCCGACGAGTCAGCGCAGTAGTCCCGCCCCGCCTCGCCGAGCATGGCCTTTATCACGCCGATCCGCTCGTTCCAGGATATCCGCTCGTTTCGGGAGAGGTACACCGGCACACTGTCCAGATCCCAGTTGTTCATACTGTTCAGAAATGGCGCGTAGGGCGCGTGCGACAGGAACGAGGGATAGAGGCTCAGGCAGGAGCTCTGCTGCTCCATCCCGAGGGTCTTCTCGATGCAGAACTGAAGGTTCTGCGACATCCCGGAGGTCGCAGCGCCGTGGATGAACACGAGCCCCGGCTCCCACGCATCACTCCAGTACGCGTCGAGCGTTTCAAGCATCGGCTCGAAAATCTCAGGATGGCGGCAGAACTGCGCCGCCTCGCCGATTGGCGGCAGTGTCCGTGCGGCCTGATCATCGACTATCCACAGGTTTCGTCCGTGGCGCATGCGCATGAACGGCTGAAGTTCCTGAGCCGACGCCTCGCTCACCAGAAGCGCCTCTTCCATATCTACCGACAGGAGCTGCCGTTTCACTTCCCGCAGCACACTCTCAACCGAATCCACGGGAGAACTGTCTATATAGAGTACGAACCCCATGAGTTCGTCCCGGTGTGAGTTGAGCAGCCTGCGCGCGGCAAAGATCGCGTCGACGAACGAGCCGGGATCCTTTTCACGGGAAACGCGAAACGAAAAAAGATGCTGCCCCGGTTCGATGTGAATCGGTTCCGCGCGGCCACCTTCGAGGCCGCCAAATGCGGATCCGGCGCCTGCACGTAATGAGTCACCGCGCACCGCCTCCAGTCCGCGTGATGTGAGCAATCCGAGCAAGCTGCGCTCGATTGAGCCCATCAGCTCGGGCTTTATCTTGTTCAATTGCCTCACATTGTGAATTTGGGCAAACAGATAGAGAGTCGACACCGATTCAACGCCCCCAGTTTCCTTTCGAGCTGCCGCCGAAAGAGACTATCCATGTAGTAGTATCGGACATATAGCCCGAAAAGCGTAATTGGCGCGCTCTGTCTGCAGCCCTGGGTTCAGCGATCAGATTCGGGAAGTATGGAAAGGTCCGCGAGGCCCTTGTTATCAATATCTCCCACGTAGTCTCTGCCGTACAATCGCTGGAAAAGGACCTCCATGTCCTCAAGCGACATGTCCATGAAGCGTACGCCGAGGTAGACGCGCTCGTTGTCGGCGTAGCGTCGCATAACCCTGCTCTTCGCAGTTACAGTCGAGTCGCCGAGATGGATGGTGAGGTCAATATCTGAATAGAGCAGAAGTGATGGTCCGTCTTTCGGATACCCGAACAGCAGGCCGGAACCGCTTATGTCGAGCAACTCGGAAGCGCCGAACTCCCGCTTCACCGGTTCCGCCTTGAAGTAGCCATTCATCATCAGGGAGTACGCGAGCACTCTCGAGAACTGAAACACAAACTCAACTACCTTCGGATCGAATTGAGGCGTCAGTTCACGTGAACGCAGAAGATAGAGGTATCCTGCTACATAACTTTCGTGCAGCACCGGACAGTAGAGCTCGGCGGATACTCCGCGTTGCTTCTGCTGATCGTTGATCGCGGCAATATGCTGCAGTGCGGTGAAAACCTCACCGCCGGAGTTCGTCTCCGCTCGCACCGAGTCCTGCTCGGTGAGCAGGCGTTCCCGTATGATCGAGTTCAGACCGGGCGTCTCAGGAGGCATGAATGGCAGCACGAGGATCTTTCCGGAAGCTGCGATAACCCGCTCTTCGAATGTCTCGGGTTTTCGTTCGCGGAACATGATGATCTTGTTCTCTGAAGCAAACTCGTGAGAACGCTCACGGAAGGACTTCAGAAGGTCAGCAATTCTGGCGGCATCGAATCCGGCCGCAAGCGATGGAGGAACTTTGCGGTCTTCAATCTCCGCCTTCGGATAGTTGAGCTCTACCTCGGTGCCGTCAACCAGGAACGTGACACGAATTCCATCCGGGGAGAGTATGCGCTCGAAGCCGCGGGACAGATCACGAAGGATCTCCTTCGGCTCCCGCACCTGCAGCACCCCCTCCTTTTTTGCGGTGATCGTGCTCTTGAAGGTCATCGGATTTCCGCGAAAGCGAAAGTAGAATCCAGCCTGTATGGGACGACTGACGGCAGCCTGCGATTTCAGCTCGAGGAAAAGGATGCCGGGTCGAATCGAAGTGAGTACCGAGATCACCCGTTGCGAACCAATGTGTACTTCGATCACTGTTTTGTTGTCGAGGAGGGTTTTCAGAATAAACTCCTTCTCGATTCGGTTCAGTTCATTTGCCATTTATTGGATTGTCTACCATCCAGCTGGGAAGGCCTGGTTCGATGCGACGCGGCGATGTGTTGTCAGGTTTTGCGCCAAGTTGCGCAAGATCAACCTGAACATCACCAATGTACCATGAACCGGAGGACTTTTCCAGAAACATGTCGCCGTGCACTGTCTCTCCATCCCGTGACATTTCTATTCGTAGATGCGCCGCAGACTGTCGGTTCTGATCAACGTTGATAGTACCGATGTACCAGCCCTTTGGAACATCACCCTGCGTAACTTCATCCTGCAGGCTCCGCTCAATATAGCCCGAGTGCTCCGGAAGCAGTGTCGCCGTATCGATTCTGCCCTCCGAAAGCGCCTTCATGAACGTTTGAACAACTGCATACTGCGCACGCATATCTGCGCCGCCACTGTACTCATCCTGAAGCCGGCCGATGTCCGGAGCAGTCGGCACTATCCGGTCGGAGAGTCCATTCTGCAGGAGGTAGGAGCCCTCCCGTCCTGAAAACTGCGCATTGCCTGCAGCAGGCTCCGGTTTCCGGGGAGCGTTCCCTGAAGTCGGAGTCTGGGGAGGTATCGTGATGGATGTCGGCGTTCGCGGCGCTTCACCTGCCGCCAGCGTACTCCTGACTGCTCCCGACGGTTCCGGCGTACCGGTTGCAGAGGCACCCGCAGCCGTTGCCGCAGAACTGCCCGTTCCAGGTCCAGTTGCATCAGCCTGCCGTCCGCGATTTCCGCATCCTGAAAGCAGCAGCACGATAGCGATGACAGGAACCAGTTTGAGAATCACCGACATTCTTGCATAGCATCGTACCAGAAGGGAGCGGTCTTGGTCAAAAGGTTGCGCGACGCCGCGCAATCGGCTAACATTCCACATTCGGCAGGGATATGAGCACAAAAGATCAAATCATAGCGCATCTGGATCGGGACTATACGGAGCCGGTACGCGACCCGCTGTGGAAACACATCCACCTTTCGCAGGGGATGGTGAATCTCATCGATTCCCGTCAGTTTCAACAGCTGCATCACATCAAGCAGCTCGGGCCAAGTTACCTGGTCTATCCGGGAGCGACGCACTCCCGGCTCAGCCACAGTCTCGGAGTATTCCACATTTCCCGGCGCATAATTCGCGCACTCATCGGTTTCGACTCCTGCATGGAGTTGTCTCAGGAGGGAGTGAAAGCGTTCCTCTGCGCCGCGCTCCTTCACGATGTCGGCCACTTTCCATTCGCACACAGCCTGAAGGATCTTCCACTCAAGGATCACGAGCAACTCACCGGCGATGTCATCGAGTCCGCACCGATACGGGACATCATTCGCGACAGAGTTGGCGCTGATCCTGAACTTGCAGCGGCCATTGTCGATCACTCCCGACCTGACGGTGGCAGTAAGGAGGTGCTCTTCTTTCGCCATATTCTGTCGGGCACGCTCGATCCGGACAAACTCGACTACCTGAACCGCGACGCCTATTTCTGCGGCGTTCCCTACGGCATACAGGACATCGACTTTGCAATCGGCAGGATGAGACCGCACGGCGCATCCGGGCTGGCGATGGAAGAATCGGGCAGCTCGGCGATTGAGCACATCCTGTTTTCGAAGTACCTGATGTACCGGGCAGTCTACTGGCATCGTACCGTCCGGGTTGCAACCGCAATGATCAAGAAGGCGCTGTTCCTGGCACTGAACGAACGCGTCATCCGGCCGGTCGATCTGTACGGACTGGACGACGATCAGTTTGTCGGCAGGATGTCCGGAATAGACTTTGCTCCGTTCTCACTGATCTCCGACGTCTCGAGCCGAACCCTTCATCACGTCGTGTGGGAAACGCCGTTCCGCGACAGCAATCCGGCACACGCAATGCTCATGGATCTTGAGGTGCGCTCAGCACTGGAGGACCGCATTGCAGAACGGATTCGGACCCGCGGAATCGAGGCAGGACGGGAAGATGTGATCCTCGATATTCCCGAACACGTATCATTCGAGATGACCATGCCGGTGGTCAGGGATGGAGAGGTGATGGATTATATGGAATCCGGAACTGTGTTTACCCGCAAGGTCATCGAGGACTTCACGAGCACACTCAGGCGCATCCGGTTCATGGTTTCTCCCGGACTCGTCGACAGAATTCCGGCTCCGGAGGATCTCCTGGAGGAACTATGAGTGCGGTGTCGGATCTCGTGGACGGGAACATCCCTCCTCGTGTCAGACGATTCGTCACGATGGTCGGACGCGGCATCAACGAGTTCAACATGATCGGTGATGGCGACTCGATCCTCCTCGGCACATCAGGCGGAAAGGATTCACTGGCTCTCGCTCTTGCACTCGCGTTGCGCAGACGGTGGGTGCCGATTTCCTATCACCTGGAGGCCGTGCAGATCGAGTGGGCCGAGTATCCAATCGAGGAACCGGACCGGCAGCGGCTTTCCGACTACTTCGACGCGCTGCAGATACCCTTCAGATTCATCCGCGCCCACATGTTTCCCGAATCGTTTCACGGTCGCTTCGACTGCTATCTGTGCTCACGCAACCGGAAGCGAATTCTGTTCGATGAACTTACCCGCCTCGGCATCCACAAGATTGCGCTCGGGCACCATCTGGACGACATTATCGAAACCACGCTCATCAACCTGTTCTACCACGGCAAGTTCGGGACAATGATGCCCGTGCAGGAGTTCTTCGGCGGAAAAGCGTCGATCATTCGTCCGATGTGCCGGGTCACCGAGACGACTGTCGAAAACCTGGTTGAGTTCCTCGAGCTTCCGGTCGTCGGCATCGCCTGTCCACATCGGGAGACGAACATCCGTAGGCAGATGAAACAGATCGTCAATCAGGTCGCGAAATCGAACAAGATGGTGCGGGAGAACATCTATCGATCGCCATGGAACATTTCTCATGACTACCTGCCATCGCGGCCCGCGTCCGACTTGCAAGTCAGATAGGACTCAGCTACATTAGGAATATCGATGAAAAAGCCAAAGCTAATGAAGGAACGAATTCGAAGGGTCAGCGTTCTTTTCAAGGAACTCGGATATGAGCTTCAGGATAGCGAGTATTTTGATGACACCTACACTTCGGCCATACTCGCGGATGACGGGTTCCAGGCGGGACTCTTCATCGATCGCGAAAGCAAGTTTCTCGAGATGGCGTTCACATTCTCATTTTCCCCATCTCTGTCGGAGTTCATCAAGGCACGCATCGAGGAGATGCTCCACGTCACCTATGAATACGGCTGCTACCTGAGCATCCAGAACTCATCACGCGAAATATCGTTTTCAGTGTTCTCAAAGATCTACTACGTCGGTCTGAACTACCTGTGCCTGCGGGAAACTGTCAAGGATTTCCGCGCTTCAATCGAAGCATTGCAGGAACTGCTGGAGATCCAGAAGGAGTTCGGCAAAGGAGCAACCCATGGAGATACATAATCTCATGGAAGACGAGGTGCTTCGTGTCCTTGATGAGATCTGCGAAGAGGACGAGAAATCCCACTCCTATGGATACTGTACAAGCCCTGAATGCCGGATGGATGTTGCCTGCTTTGTCCTGAACCGCGTTCCGCAGCAATATGTCACCTCCGGCCGCGGAATCGGTTATGTGAAATCGGAATTCCGGGAGAACACGCAGCTCGCGGTGGACCTGGTAACCCTTGCGCATGAAGGCCTCAGGCGCGTGACGACGAACCGGCGTGCCTGGTATGAACCTGCCCAGCAGGAGGCGAAGATCCTGCCTGAAGGTCCGCAGTTCGGCTTTCCCGCGATGCGGGGGCGCCTGTTCGACTGCCTCACCTTCGCGCCGGCATACGGTGTGGATGTGTGGATGTACCGGGACGGTTCGCCGGTTCCGATGATAAACAGTCGCTGGCAGAATCCGTGTGGTCTTGTAGAAAACTCCTCGGGTTCATACCTGTTCTGGCCGGCACCGGTTCCCGCGGCCTCGGTACAGGAGCGAAGAACTTTTGAGTTTGAGCTCAGGATTGAAGAGACCGGTACGTACGAAGCATTCCACCATTTTTTCAAGATGGAGGCAATTGCAGCTGAGAGCGAAGGCCAGGCATCCAACCTGGGGCGCGACTTCCAGTTGCAGGATCTCTTCCTCGTTCCGCGCTAAAAGACCTCTGAGGTTATCTGCACATCCTGCAATCGCCCCGGGACCTCATCTTCAACGAAGTGCAGCACCTTCTGCATAACCGATTCGCCGAAGGTGCGGGAGTTCGATACGACGGCCCCGCCCACCTGAGCGAACGAGAGGCTATCGTGAAGGTCAACTTCCGCAACTGATATGTGATACTTCACCCGAACGCGGTCCTTCAGTGATTTGATGATCTTTCGTTTTTCCTTGATCGAAGTAATGTCAGGCAGCTCCAGGATGAGCTGAATCATTGATACCACCATAATGCATGCCCTCCGACTCGCGAGGCAGTCTACCCGTTGATCAAATCGCTGATATCTTCGGTGCCGATATCCATTACCGATGACTCTTCACTCAATTCCGACCGGGCCTTCATGGGAAGATAATGACTGTTGTAGCGCTCTGCAAGCTGAAATACCTCGTCGGTGGCATATCGGAGCGGTACGTGGGCCTCGAGATTGTATGCACCCTCGGACATGCCGCGGTGCATGACGTGCAAAGGGTCGGTCACGGTCCGGGTAAAGTGTGACCCGTACGCCAGCAGCATCAGGATCACCAGCAGGAGAATCGCCGCAAAGGTGACCAGATTGTTCAGTGATTGATCGGCATTCAGAGGGCGGACATCGAAGTAGAACTGGAGCTGTCCGCTTTTCAGGTAGAGGTAGTCCGACGGTCCGAAATAGGTTGCGTAGTACTCATTTCCAAAGCGGCTGTACCGGGTGCTGTCCGCGGTCTTGACCAGCAGTAGTGTCGGTTCACTCGCTGCGTACTGCGCGAGACTCGCCTCGTTCCCTTCTGCCGCGAGATTGGCTGCATTTATGTAGGAGATGATCCGCTGCGGCACCCGTCCATAGGTGTCGGAAATTGTCGGAAGTGGTACAAATGCGTCAACAAGACCGAAGCCAAGGATGACGAAGACGAACGCCGAAACGCCAATGGTGCTGACCTTACCGACATGCCGCTGGGCCATCACCGAGTCGGTATTCCTGATCTGCCGCAGGAGCTTCAGTACCCGAAGCAGCCGGAGAATCCGTGCCATGCGGATAGCCTTCACTATCGAAAGCATGCTCGAGGCCCCTCCGACTCCCCCTGCGAGCGAGACTCCACCAAGCAGCGAAAGCACCTCGGGCCCGGAGTTCAGGAGCAGCAGGGGTATCGAAGCAAGGAAATCTATCCATCCGCGTTCGTGGACCAGGTACTCAAACGCCTTCCGTCGCCATAGTGCAAAAAAGAGCCTGACGAGGAACTCTATGGTGAAGAGCAGATCGAACCCGAACCCGGTGTATACCAGTAATCGTCGGGTGCTCCAATCCCAGCCTGCAACGACTGAGAAGTCCTCGAAGAATGTCTGCACAAGCGCGAGCAGGATCGCTACGACGATGAATCCTTCGAAAAATCTGACGCCCCGGTTTTGTCTCATGTCACCAACCATTCTCAGAAGCGATATTGTGGAACTCGTGCAGCATTTTGATGTCGAACCCGCGGAACCGGTTCCCGGTGAGGGAGAGGCGGCTGTCGTCTGCAGTTCGGATGAGCTTTGCGGGCGCTGGCGGAAGCTGACGACCACGCACGAGAGGACTCTTTTCCGCGGGCGCAGGCCGTGCAGCATTGGCATTCAGGAACCGGATGATCTGCTCTTCGTTCTGCAGATCGGCGAAGTCCTTGAGAGCCGGATTGCCCAGCAGTCGGAGAACGATTTCGCGTGCACGCTCGGACTCTGTCGTCATTCCAACCCCAAACGCTGCATGAAATATGACAAAAAATAGTTAGCAAAGTATACTACACTACGCATGAGCACTAACACAACCCGTACCGGATTTCAGCGATCCGGCCGCCGGAAGAACTACGGCTCGCTCCTGCCGCGGGTTGGAATCGGACTTTT
>DATKUC010000224.1:0-8692 GCA_035530835.1 Spirochaetia bacterium | reverse complement strand
GCTGACTGAAGCACTCATCGCAACACTGATCATGGCTGCGGTAACGCTGCTCACCCGCGCGCTGCCGTTCCTGTTCTTCCGCCGGAGAAAACAGCCGCCGCTGCTCGGCTTTGTCGAGGCGTACATTCCTCCGATGGTCATGCTCATCCTGGTGGTCTACAGCGTCAAGGACGTCAATTGGAGCAGCGCCCCCTACGGTGTACCGGAACTCGTGGCGCTTGCGCTCGTCGCGGTACTCCACCTGTGGAAAAGAAATGCACTCCTCAGCATTTTCGGCGGAACGATCTTCTACATGGTTGTCGTACAGACGAAGGTTGCAGCACTGATCTTCGGCGGCTGAATGCGGGGCGAGCCCCTACTGCTCCCACCGGTACGCCCGGCTACGCGAGCCGCGGCCCGTCCCGCAGCAGCAGATCATTCCGTTCGCCGCCTGAAAGTACCGTGAGCGCGTAACGGCAGAGCTCGCGCACGTTGTCCGGCATCTCAATCGCCTCCACCTCTTCGGCTGTCAACCAGACGAGCTCCTCACTACCGCTCCCGGCAGGATATTCGCTGTCATCTGCGAGTGTTCCGAGGTAGATGAGGTCTACGTGCTGATGGTCCGGTTCGATGTCTTCGAGAAGCACTGCGACCGGACGCGCAAGCTGTCGCACGTCAGTGAGTGGCCAGACCGGAGACGGTTCATGGAGAGTCACGTTGAATCCCGATTCTTCCTGCACCTCGCGTCGCGCAGCATCGTCGGGTAGTTCGTCCGGCTCGATGTGCCCCCCAAGCGGCAGCAGGAGACCAAGCTTCCGGTGTTGGTGCAGCAAAACCTTCCCGCGGTGGACGACGAGGGTGGTCGCGGTGAAATCTCTTTTGACGTTCATGTCGTATATAACATAGCAAGCGGGAGCGCGAGGGCGCAACCAGGGCGGTGACTTGCCACTGTTCGCGTTTCGGGACGATATTTTACCAATGGGCAAGCAACCGAGCGAGGATACGATCCTCATGAAGCGCATCGCGCGGGGCGAGAAAGAAGCACTTGGCACACTGTATGACAGGTACGGACGGCTCGCGTACAGCGTTGCGGTTCATTTCGTTCGCGACCCGAGCGTTGCCGAAGAGATTGTGCAGGATGTTTTTGTGACAATCTGGACGAAGGCGGGGGTCTACGATCCGGCAAAAGCGGGGGTCTCGACCTGGATGCTGCGAATCACCAGAAACCGGGCGATCGATCAGCTACGCAAATTAAAGTCGCGGAAGGACGTTGCGGTCGGCTCGACAATGGACGTCATCCAGAGCACAAATGCGCTCGCAGTGAACGGCGAGGATCCTGAAACCATGGCGTTCCGGGAATGGGATCGCGAACGGGTGGTCGAAGCGGTTGATTCGCTTCCCGAACATCAGAGAGAAGCTCTCATGCTTGCCTATTTTCGGGATCTGACTCACCGGGAGATCGCGGAGCAGCTGAATGAGCCGCTTGGTACGGTCAAAAGCAGGATTCGCATGGGACTCCAGAAGCTCCGCAAAATACTCGAAACAGAAGAGGCACTAGAATGATATCAGGCAGACAGGAGCATGAACGGATGTCACATCTCCTCCCATCCTACGCAACAGGCGGTCTCGATCAGGTCGAGAGCCTCCACGTCCGGCGGCATCTGAGGACTTGCCTGAGCTGCAGAAGACTTGCATCTCAGTACCAGTCAGCATTCGATGCGGTGGGTCTGATCGTACCGATTGCCGAGCCGCCGGCCGGGCTCAGGGACCGCATACTGTCGGATCTGCCGCATCAGCCGCCGTACCGGCTGCCCTCACCCATACGCTTCATGCTCGATCATCCGAAGGGTGTCATTGCCGCCGGCGTCACGGTCTTTCTCCTGTTCACCGCATCGGTCTGGATCAACATCTCCGGGCTGACACCCCGTCCTGCCCGGCTAGCCGCCGCACCCGCGCACGCGGTAAGCATGGATCCGACGAAGGTGTCAGGAGCCATTCTCAGCGTGCTGAACGGTACCGCGGCCGCACCGCGCGCGCGGGCAATCATTACTGTCGGTTCGGATGATACCCAGGCGGTGCTCTACGCGTTCGGGCTGCCGAAACCGCCACAGGGTCACGTCTATCAGCTCTGGCTCATGAAGGGACGCATGCACCGAAGCGGAGGAATCATTCGGGTCACTCCGGAAGGACACGCAATCCACTACATCCAGAGCTCCGAGCCGATATCGGAGTTCGCCAGTTTCGGCATTACGCTGGAACCCGCCTCAGGTTCCCATGATCCGACCGGCAGCAAGATCCTGGAGAACGAATCGCTTGAAACCGGCAGTCTGCAGGATCGCGAAATATCCGAATCGCCAAACATGCAGACAAGCCTCTACGGAATCGTCCCGGAGTGATCCGGAATACTCCGGAATCCGTATCTTCAGATGAATACGGCCTGGAAACGGAAACCGTTCTTGCTGCCGCCTCGGTCGCTGTCCACCTGGCTTATCCCGTCGAACGGTGCGGCGCAGAACGGTCCGTTTCCTTCTCTCCCCTATCCAATTCCCTCCTGACCTATTAGAATTGCTCCCACATGAGAGTACGACTGCTTGGCGTAGCGATGGACCTTGGCGCGGGCCGGCGCGGTGTGGATATGGGTCCGTCGGCAATGCGTGTTGCCGGTATCAGGGAACGTATAGCCGAACTTGGTTTTGAAGTCGAGGACGATCAGGAGAGCATCTTTGTCCCAATTCGCGAGCGCGGCCACGAATACAACAGCAAGCTGAAGTTTCTGCCCGAAATCGTCGAAGGGTGCACAAAGCTGGCGGTCCGCGTCGAACTCGCGAAGGACGAGGGAGCGCTCCCGGTCGTCATGGGCGGAGATCACTCGATCGCGATCGGGACCATCGCCGGCCTCGCCGCTCACTACCGCAAGGCGGGCAAGAGGATGGGTGTCGTGTGGGTGGACGCCCACGCTGACTTCAACACACCTGAATCAACGCCAAGCGGCAACATCCACGGGATGCCGCTTGCGGTGTCGGTCGGCCTGGGCGTCCCGGAGCTCACCCTGCTGCACGGAGCGGCACCGAAGGTGTTACCGGAAGACGTCGTACTGATCGGCATCCGCGATGTGGACGTGGCTGAAAAGCAGAATCTTCGCGACATGAAGATCAGATCGTTCACGATGACCGATATTGATCGGATCGGCATGGCCGGGGTTATCGACAATGCAATAAGTCATCTGCGGGAGCAGGTCGATGTGATTCACGTGAGCTTCGATGTCGATAGCCTTGATCCGGAGTTCGCGCCGGGAGTCGGTACGCCGGTTGCAGGCGGCCTGCAGTACCGGGAACTTCACCTTCTCATGGAGACACTCGCCGAATCACGACTGATCGGTTCGTTTGAGGTTGTCGAGGTAAATCCGATTCTGGACTCAGCGAATGCAACTGCCGAGGTGGCAGTCGGTGCGGTGTGCAGCGCGCTGGGGAAGACGATTCTGTAGGATAACAGAATCCACCGCAGCGCAGGGCGTACGGTGGATTCCCGATTGGAGCCGGGTAACGGTTATTTCTTCGCGGCGTCAGGATTGTAGGTTCCCGAACGCTTCTCGCCGTTGACCGGCGGTATCGTAAAGACCATACCGGGCTGGATGAGATTCGGGTTGTTCGGGTCCTGCAGCAGTTTCCTGTTTGCCTCATAGAGAATCTTCCACTTGAGCGGATCTCCATACACGAACGGATACTCAGCGATTCTCCAGAAACAATCACGGCGGTTCGGTATCAGCCGCACCTTATAGTACTCAGGGAGCACGTTCGCTGCGACCACCGGAACCGGCACCGGCGTAAGCCGGGCGAGCGCGGCGACTACCGCCTGCGATGCGCTGATGCTGTTTTCGAACTTCTTTGCAGTGTAGCTCTGCTGTGCATCGGCGAAGTCTTTCTGCGCGCTGTTCCAGTCCTGCGGAAAGCGATCGGCAGCCTTCACCGATTCTGCGTATGCAATTCGTTCCTTTGCCCGGTCGAGCCAGTTCGTCGCCCGGTATCCAAGTGCCATCTGCTGCGCAAGCTCAACGGCCTGCTTTGCGTATACTTCCGACTGCGAAGAAAGCTGCTGTGCCTGGTCGAAGTTACCGCTCGAGAGAGCCTGCTGTGCCTGATCGCGCAACTGCACAGCCTTCTTGTATGCATCATTGTCCAGCAGATTCTGAGCTGATGCCATGCCGGTCGCGAGCAGTGCGAAGAGTATTGTTACCAGTATGCGTTTCATGAGTTACTGCCCTCCTGTTGCCGGAGTGGTCGCGGCGGGACCCGGATTTGCCTGCAGATCCTTCTGGATTGCACCCACTTCAGTCTGCGTCTTGTCCAGCTGGTCATTAGCCTGTTTCAGCGCCTGCTCGGCGGCAAGGCGTTTCTGGTTCGCCTGGTCGGTTGCCCGTTGATACTGATCCAGCGCCTGCCCGTACAGATCGTAAGCTGAGGCGTAGTCACCTGAGCTCTTCTTCGCCTGTGCCTGGCTGGCTGACGACTGGGCCTGGCCGAACGTATCGGCTGACGCAACATCTGCCTTCGCAGCCAACGCCTTTTCGCGGGCAGTCGATACCTGTGCCTCGCGCGCCTGGACGATCTTCGGGAAGCCAGCCTGCTCGACTTTTTTGAACGAAGCTATGGCCTCGTCAAGTTTGGTCTTCGCTGTTGCATTGTCGCTGCCCATTGCGCCCTTGCCTGCCGCAAGAGCGTCGACTCCCTGCTTGTAGGCGTCCGGAAGCTGTGAGCTCAATCCGTACTTGTCGATCTGAGCCTTCAGTTCAGTTGCCTGCTGAAGTTCTGCATCTGGAGCGGGAACCTGTGGCGTTGCCGCGGGTGCAGGCGTCGTCGCAGTCGGTGCGGGTGTGGGGGCCGGCGTCACGGGTTTTGGTGCGGATGCGCAGGAGGCGAGGAGTATTCCTCCGGCCAGCACCCACAAGAGGCGATACGAGTGCTTCATTGCTTGGTCCTTTCTATCGAAAATCTCGACATGTCACAATGAAATATACCACTTTTGCTGTGGTTTCGCGAATTTACCTGAGATGTGTCGCTGGGTCGCTACTGAACCACTTCTCCGGTGGTGAGATTGATGAGCTTTTTTTCGCCGTCCGGAAACACGAGTGCAGCATTCGCCGACCCGTCGAAATCGACATTCAGCGTACCTTCCCACGCAACAGCGCCTGTCTGCGCATCAGGTGACAGACCCTTTTCGATAACGCAGGATACGGCGACGGATCCGTTTGCCGGTATCAGCGCGTTACCGTCGCTCTCCTGCAGGGACGGCAGGAACCGCACATCCTTCCAGGTGAAAGCGACGTTTGCAATGAGGCTCATAGTCTCGGTCCGCTCCCAGTTCGTGTAGTTCAGCGCACAGCTGATGCGGGTTGTACCGTTTGCGTCGAATCTGTCGCTTGCTGAATAGGGTACTGTATTCCCCTGGATCTGGAGATTCGTGGCCGAGGTGAACGAACCGTTCAGGCGCTGGCGAACAAGGCTGCCGGAACCGGTTGCCGAGAGCACGAGGCGATCGGCGAGTGCCGGGGGAACCTGGTTGAACCAGTCGCCGGAAGTGAACCTCACGAGATATGCGCGTGTAGCTGCGCCGAACGGGTAGACTGCAGCGCGCGTGATCGATGAAGAGAGCGGCTGTGCAGTCGGTGCCCGGACTGAAGGGTCGACATAGTTCTGCACGGAGGAAAGACCTCCGCCGGTAGGCGAAGCGATTGTCGCGGCAACAATGTCAGCGACATCATTGGTTGACAGCGCCGCTGAGACTCCCAGCGAACAGCCTGCAAGCAGTGTCAGAGCGACCACTGAGGCGAACAGAACAACCGCACCGAACGCGGCTTTTCTTCCGTTGGGACAAACCGGTTGAAGCATCCTTTCCTTTTGTCGACCGGAGCTGGAGTCCGGTTCACGGCACCATCTGATCGTCGGAGAAATCGTTCAGGACATTCACTACAAAGCTCGTTATTCGATGATCGATCTGCGTTGCCGCGCGCTGGAAACTATCTCGAACGCTGTCGCGCGAAAAGTAGCCGTCGGCAACCAGTATAGGCGTACGCTTGCTGCCGAATGGCAGCTCACCATCATCGATCCGATTGTGAAGATACCCTTCGCTCTCCTTCCAGGTAAGCGCGCGTTCATGACTTGCCTTGTCGTAACAGAGTTGAAAGCCGGTAATTTCGGTTTGTCTCTCATCCGGATACCAGACAATGAGGTCAAAGTTCTGGTCGGTAAACCATCGCCGGTATCCCTCTTCCGGTATCTGGCGAACGGACTCCCACTCTCTGAGCACTTTCGCCCCCTCGTGCGCCATGGGCACTACTGTGCGCATAACGCACTACTGTGCGCATAGCACTATTCAAGTATAACGCAACCCCGCGCAAATCGTCACGATAGAGCCGGGTGCGACGTTTCCCCGGTGCACGCAGAATTGCCCGCCACCCAGCCGGTTGACCAGCATATCTGGAGACTGTAGCCGCCACTTCGACGCTGAAAATCCAGGATATCACCGGCAAGATAAAGATTTTCGTACAGCCTTGATCGCATTGAACGGAAATCCACCTCTTCGAGAGCGACGCCGCCGCTCGAGACAATGGCGTGGCGGCTGCCGCGCAGTTCGGCAAAGGTCAGGGAGAATCCCTTCGCCACAGCAACAACCGCCTTCCGCTCAGCACGTGAAACGCCGTTCGCCGGTTTTTCTCCGTCGACCCCTGCCGCCTCAAGAAGTACCGGAGCAAAACGCGCGGGGACAACTGTCTGCAGGGTGTTCTTCACCTTTCGGTTCGGCGCCTCCTGGAAGGTTTCGAGTAGCTGTCGATCAAGTTCCCCGTGATCCTGCGTCGGGAGAAGATCGATTTCAAGGGTCACCGCGCCATGAGGATCCCAGTGGAGACCATCTCGTTCGAGTTCGCGGATCCGCGTGCTCAGATTAAGTGCAAGCGGACCGCTCAGCCCGAAATGGGTGAAGAGTAACTTGCCGCGCTCGGAAACACGAGAAAGACCGGGGGCAGCCGGTGTGCCGGACGCAATGGTCACACCCGGCCCGGGGTTACCGACAAATCGGGCCGTCAGCCGCGCATCCTGGATTGAAAGACCCTGAAGAGCCTTGACCGCTCCCTCCCGGACAACGATCGGCACAAGCGACGCTTCCGGATCGCGTACCGTATGGCCAAGCTGGCGGAGGAACGCAAAGCCGTCACCGGTCGAACCTGTTTCAGGGTGCGAGGTTCCGCCGGTCGCGAGAACGAACCGCCGTGCGCGTATGAGTTCGCCGCCAACCTGCACCGCATCAAGCTGTCGGGCCTCCCCTGCTTTGAAGCCCTTGACGATTGATCGGGTTCGCAGCTCCACGCCACCCTGATCAAGATATCGAACCAGGACATCGAGAACTGACTTTGCCTGGTCGGTCACCGGAAACACGCGGTTTTCCTCCTCGACCCGGGTCTCGAGCCCGAACGAATGGAAGAAGTCGCGCGTATCCTGTGATCCGAAACGAGCAAACAGACTGTGCAGAAACTTCCCCCGCTCACCATACTTTTCAACGAGCACGTGACGGCGTGTCTCCGCATTGGTCACATTGCATCGACCGCCTCCGGTGATGAGGAGCTTCCTGCCGAGTGACTCGTTCTTTTCAAGGAGGAGCACGCGCTCGCCACAGGCGGCGGCCCGGCCGGCAGCCATCATGCCGGCCGGGCCGCCGCCTATCACGCACAGATCAAAGGTTTTGCCCGGATTATTCACAGAAAGAGTATAGGGCAGGCGGGCTGTTGCTGTCGCGATCCCGGAAGAGTATCCTAGCGAATACCGGGAGGAAGGCATGGACGAACAAGAGATGGCGGCGAGGGAGCGGGAGTTGCTCGAGGAGATCGAGGAATACAACAGGGAACGGGACCAGATCAGAAAGATGCTTTCGCGCGTTGGAAGAACCGGCTACTCCCGACGGGATGCAATCGTGAACTCGATATTCCTCGTGATAGTAGTCGTGCTGTTCCTGCTCAGTTTTGCGTTTCATCTGGTCCCGACGGTCGTGTCACTCGAGATCGGCGTGCTTCTGGTCTCTATCAAGATCGTGTGGATGATCTATGCGCAACATAAGTTCAATCACTTCCTGTTCTGGATACTACATTCGCTCGAATATCGGGTAAATGACATCGCCACAGTGCTGAAGGAAAATGCTGCGAAACGGGACGGATCAGGGCGGTCAGAAAGCTGAGCGGGACAGCTCTTTGCTGATCGTCAGTTCGGGAGTACAATAACCCATGAGTGAAGCAGCTGTTCCCAAAAAGGCAATTCTCGATCTTGAAGGGGCAACCTGCACCTCCTGCTCAATCGCAATCGAACACTACGGAAATCGACTTCACGGAGTCTCCGACATTCTGGTCGACCGACGCACGAAAACCATCCAGCTCGAGTACGATGGAACTGCCGACACCGTCGACAAAATAATCGCAATGGTACAGAAGATCGGCTACAACGCGGTGCTCCGTTCCTCCGAAGAAAAAACCTCGGATAAATAATACATTTCAGCTATATTTCGCTTGTAAGGTGGAGTTTATTACCGTTAAAATAACCTTTACCTAGACTTTCTGGTCGATGCGATAGAAGAGGAGGCCACGTGTTCCAGAATCTGTTTCAGAAACAGGTCATCATGAGACGGGTCATCTACTCACTCGTGCCAGTCTTTCTTTTCTCGATCTATCTGT
>DATKUC010000223.1:0-18590 GCA_035530835.1 Spirochaetia bacterium | reverse complement strand
GCCAGGTCGCGTAATCCAGATCTGCCTCATGCTCCCTCTCCATTTGAGACTACAGAGTACACCTGCACGCGCGAAGCAACAATGAGCGTTGACCGCAAATAGCAGACTCACTACACTCGGCTCTGATATGGCAACATTGATACACGGCATACAGCAGATCGGAATTGGAGTAGCGGACGCGGAGCAGTCGTTCCGGTGGCTCCGCAAAGCGTTCGGCATAGACATTCCGGTGTTCGACGATCCGGGAAGACCGGTCCACATGCTTCGTTATACCGGTCAGACCCTCCAGGAGCGGCGTGCGATTCTCGCGGCGAGTATCCGCGGCGGCAGTGCGTTCGAAATATGGCAGTACGCAAGCCGCACACCGACTGCGCCACAGTTCGAGCTGGCGCTCGGAGACTGCGGGATTTTCGCGGCAAAGATCAAAGCCCGGAACATCGAAGCCGCTCATGCAGCTCTTGTTGCTGCCGGAACCGGCCCGATCGGTCCAGTCGAAGAGGCACCGGATGGCAGCCGGAGATTCTCCGTGAAAGACCCATGGAACAACTGGTACGAGATAGTTCCATCGGATCAATGGTTCACGAACGGACAATCCGAGTTCGGCGCAGCTTCAGGATGCATCATTGGCGTAGCCGACATCGAACGTTCGTTGCCGTTCTATCGGGATCTGCTTGGCTATTCGACTTCGGTCTATGATCTGAGCGGCGTATTTGCGGACTTCGCTCACTTTCCGGGCGGGAGCTCAACAGTGCGTCGCGTGCTGCTCGAACGCGCCGAGCCATCCTGCGGTCCGTTTGGCCGCTGGATAGGCCCGAGCACGATCGAGTTGGTGCAGAACCTCGATCGAGTGCCACGAAAAGCGTTTGAGGGAAGGTTCTGGGGAGACCTCGGCTTCATCCATCTCTGCTTCGACGTTCACGGGATGGATACGATAAAGTCCCGGTGCGCCGCTGCAGGCTTTGCGTTCACGGTTGACAGCGACGAATCCTTCGACATGGGGGATGCATCCGGACGGTTCGCCTATATCGAGGATCCAGACGGAACACTCATCGAGTTTGTCGAAGCGCATCGTATCCCGGTGGTAAAGAAGCTCGGCCTGTTCCTGAATCTCAACCGGCGCAATCCCGAGAAGCCTCTTGCCGACTGGATGGTGCGACTTCTCGGCCTTGGCCGGGTGAAAGAGTGATCCGTTGACTACTCGGCAACTGTCGCAGTTTCGGTAAGGTTCAGCTTCATCCGGTCGCGAAGTGCTCTGAACGCCTTCAGGGTGACATCCACATCCTCATCGCTGTGACTTGCGGTGGGAATCATCCTGAACATGACGACGCCTTTCGGAACCACAGGATAGACAACGCCTGATACGAACACACCGAACTCTTCACGAAGCGTGCGCACCATCTGCATTGCGACCGATGGGTCGCCCGCCGGCACGTAGACCGGAGTTATCGGAGATGCGGTGTCGCCGATGTCATAGCCGAGCTCCACGAGGCCGTGCTGGAGCCGTCGGGCGACCTGCCACATGCGAGCACGAAGCTCAGGCTTCTGTTCGATCAGATCGAGTGACCGCGTCAGCGCATCGACATAGATGAGCGGCAGCGCCTTCGCGAACACGTTGGTGCGGGCGTTGTACCGGATGTACTCAACGGGAGACTGATCGCCCGCAGTCACTCCGCCTATCGCCGCGAACGCCTTTGCGAATGTGCCGAAGTAGAGATCAACGCGGTCCTGAACACCGAAATGCTCACCGGTACCACGGCCGTTCTCGCCCATGACACCGAATCCGTGCGCGTCGTCGATCATGAGTCGCGCGCCGTACTTCTCCTTGAGCTCGCAGATCGCCGGCAGATTTGCAAGGTCGCCGCGCATGCCGTAGACTCCTTCACCGACGATGAGCAGACCGCCTGTCCGATTGCGATTTGCCGCCTTGAGCTGGGACTCGAGCGCGTCCATATCGTTGTGTTTGTAGGGTCGGAACCGACGACCGCCTGAGGCGAGCACCGTCGCATCAACTATGGACGCGTGAGAGAGCTTGTCGATGATGATCTGGTCGTTCGGGCCGACGAGCGCGGCAATGGTACCCATAACGCCAAGGTAGCCGTAGTTGAACAGAATTGATGCGGGCTTCTGCAGAAAACGCGCGAGGCGTCCTTCGAGCTCGACGTGCCGGTCGGTGTTCCCGGTCAGCATGCGCGATCCCATTGGCGAGTAGGTGCCGTTGCGCTCAAAGGATTCCCGCGCGGCGCTCTTCACCTCCTCGTTGGCGGCGAGACCTATGTAGTTGTTCACCGCCCACATGATCACCTCCCGGCCCTGAAAGATCATATGTGCCCCGGGAGTTCCTTCGAGAATCGGCTGGTTGAAGTACCGATCACCCTGGACGCGCAGAGATCCGAAATAGCCACCGTCTGTGTTGCATTTGTCAAAGAGGTCCGTCATATCTGCACTCCTTTCATCACTTCCCGCATCCTTGATTCCACGAGCTCCCGAATCTCCGACTCGTCGCGTCGACCTTTCAGCTCATCAGCATCGAAAATGATATCCGGCTTCAGGTACCGCTTCCTGCCGGTCCGCTCTATGTTGTTCATTCCGCCGCCGGTCACGTTCAGCGCAGTCACCTCCCCGTGCCCGATTGCGCCGTTCCGTACGCTCTGGATGAGCCCTGCGAGCGCAACTTCCGCCGCCGGATCAAGATCGCACCCCTCGAGGTCTGCGAACAGCCGCCCCGCTTCAAGCGCATCGCGATTGGTCACCGAATACATCCGGCCGTCCGACTGGGTGAGCACGTCACGCACACCGCCCCGAATTGAGTAGGGCGGATGGCGGTTGCTGAGCACCGCAGCGTGAAGCTCCCTGATCTGTTCGCGCGCTACCCTCTCATCGAGCGGCGCAAGCCCGGCGCTACCTGTCGCCCACGAATCGGTCATGAGAGAAAAGGGAGCGTTCTGAACCAGGTGCAGACGACCGGGAGTGTCGCCGTAGGAACCGTCGGCAAGCAGGCGCTCCATCATCTCCCAGGCGGCGATTCCACCGGTGCCACTTCCAACAGCCTGCACGTAATGTTGAGGGATTCGCCCGATTGAAACCGCAGCCTCGAGCATCGTCGTTCCCATGCCGTCACGCCGCGCAATGTTGCGCGCGCCCCCCTCGGCGAAGCAGCCATCCATGCCCGCAATGAGGTCTGCGAGCTTGATCGCATCGTAATAGTCGCTGTTCCCCGACAGCACGACAATGCGCACACTCGGGTGGAGCGGCACGGTAATCCACAGATGCGGAAGCGCGAACTCAGGCACTACGACAACCACAGGAACGCCCTGTTCGGAGGCCACCTGGAGAAACGCGCGTCCGGTATTCCCCGCAGAGGCGACGACAAGAGATCGCGACTCACCGTCGGGGATGCGCCCAAGGACAGAGTACGCTTCGAGCTCCTTGAAACTGCATGTGGTCATGTAGGCGCGCCGCTCGGGCCAGTAGCCATTGAAGATGATGAACAGATTGTCCAGACCTATCCGCGCCCCAAGCTGAAGGCTTCGGAACACGATTGGCCCGGGCGCATTCGGGGAGGTCCGTCTCACGGGTAACCAGTCTGCAAACCGGAACAGTCCCTGTTCCGCCGACCGCACGGTAAGAGTTCGCCGGGAGTAGGAACTGCGCAGCAGAGAAGGTTCGTGCTGATGTTCGCAGTTCAGAAAGAAACCAATTTCGCTGTCCGAATACAATGTTCCACAGCCCAAACACCGTAACTGGTAGTGTGATGAATGCATGATTTTCTGGGTGTCCCTTTCTCGATCTGCTCGGAACAGTTCAAGCGTCACATGTGATTGTACAAAAGTCAAGTTAAGGGAGTATGAGATGCTTCCCGCGCTCCCCGATCCCGCACCATCAGCGGGCGAAGCGCTCGAACGGCAGGTCATCGCTGCCGCGAATCGCATTCTCAAGAGAGAGCAGTTCGGACGACATTCCCACTGTCGCCGCGCCGAAAAGATGACCTCCGCGGTAGAAGCCTGCAAGGAACGCGCCATTGTCCGGATCGCCACGATAGGCAATCCTGTCGGCCGTTCCCGGGAAACCGAGGTACTTGATTGAGCCGTCGTACTGTCGCGTCCAGAAAAACGGAATCAACTCGTATGGTGCCTGGTCACCGAGCATCGACGCTGCTGCATGACGGCCCTGGGCTTCCGAAGTGACCCAGTGCTCTATCCGGAACCGGCCGACCGAACCGTAGGGAACCAGTGCGATGTCCCCGGCTGCGAATACGCCATCCGCGCGCGTTCTCAGTTTCTCGTCAACCACGACCGCGCCATTCTCGAGTAGTGCCGGCGAATGCTCAAGGTAGGCTGTTTCCGGAAGCGCGCCAAGAGCGAGCACTACCATGTCCGCCGCAATAACGGAACCGTCGGACAGGAGAACTCGCTCCGCCTCCACACCGCCTGAGATCTCCCGTACGGTGCACCCGAGGTGAAAGGTCACGCCATAGGATTCGTGTGTACGGCGAATGCGTGCGCCGATCAGTTGCCCGAACTGAGCCATCATCGGTTCAGTCTCCGGCGCAACAACGTTCACCGCGAGCTTGGCCTGTGCGAGATCCGCGGCGAGTTCCATGCCGATGAAACCGGCACCGACAATGACTGCACTCTTCGCTGTCCCGGCCGCGGCACGAATGCGCCTCGCGTCGGAAGCAGTCCGCAGAGTGAATACTCCCGTACGTTCGGCACCCGGTATCGCAACAGTTCTCGCTCTGCTGCCTGACGCGAGGAGCACGCTGTCTCCGGTGAGGGTGGTCCCGTCCGAAAGTATCACTGAGCGGGTTGACGGATCGAATCGCTCCACCGCGGCGCCTGTTTTCACTGAAATCCGCAATGAGCGGTAGAACTCTTCGCTGCGCAGATAGAGCCACTCTTCCTGCGCTCCGCCAGAGACAAAGCCCTTGCTCAACATGGGGCGATCATACGGTCTGTCAGATTCACGGGTAACAAGCGTAATACTTCCCGCAAAACCGTTACGCCGGAGCGCTTCGGCACATGCGTTACCGGCTGCGCCCGCACCAACCACGAGAATCGAACGTCTATCATCGCCGTCGGGCATCCTGATGCCCGGTTCGCGCACTTTTCCGACGAAAATCTCATCGTTCTGAACGGTGACCTCATAAGTGGGAAGGTCATCGAGAGCCGGCGGTACGGTGAGTGCACCGTCGGTGAACCTGAAGCTAGCGTTGTGCCACGGACAGGTTACCGTGTCGTCGCCGAAAGTCCCTTCGTTGAGCGGACCGCCGTAATGAGGACAGTTGTTGCCACAGGCGTAGACCGACGAGCCGCGCCTGACCAGCAGCACATCGTTCTTGCCGACCGTCACCTTCATTGCGCTGCCGTCGGCAAGATCGCTGAGCCGTCCTGCCATGAGTCGTTCGTTTTCCGCCACCGGTTGTACCCCCTCTTTACGAGTATACGAATCCGGATATTCAGAAGTCCATGTTCGCGGTCGTTATACGCTCTGAAGCAGGCTCAGCAGAAGCGAAGGATAGAGGCCAAGCACGAGGATGATTGCCGCAGCTACGAGCATTGCCGCAACTGTGGCAGGATTTCGTACTTTCTGTTCCTTCGCTGGCTCCGGACCATCCCCGACCCCGGCTTTTGCGTGCATAGTCTGCACGAAGACCAGTCGCAGGTAGTAGTAGAGCCCTGTAGCACTCGCGAGAACAAACACCGCACTCAGGAACCACTGGGCGCCCTGAATCGACGTCTTGAACAGATACAACTTCGCGAAGAATCCGGCCGAGATCGGAAGACCGGCGAGCGAAAGCAACATCAGGATGAAGACCAGCGCAAGCAACGGCCTGCGATACAGAAGCCCTGCATAGCTGGACGACTCCGTACTTTCAGCATCCGGTGATGATCGCATCGTCATGACCCCGAGTATTCCCAGGTTCGTGAACGCATAGACTGACAGGTAGAAGAACGCTGCCTGAGGGGAATCGGCGGTCCCGGAGACGAGAGGAATCAGAAGGTACCCGAGATTTGCCGTCGAAGAATACGCAAGAAGCCGCTTGATGTTGGTCTGCTTCAGAGCGAGGAAGTTGCCGACAACCATTGACCCCGCGGCAAACACGACGATCGCGACTGCGAGGCCACCTGTATTGTGCGAAAGCACCGGCTGAAACATGCGGTACAGAAAGGCAAACACGGCAACCTTGGACGCCGTCGAAATGACCGCTGTCGCCGGAAGGGGTGATCCTTCATATACATCCGCCGCCCACATGTGAAACGGGAATACCGCGAGCTTGAATGCAAGACCGGCAAAGACGAGTCCCAGCCCGGTAACCAGAAGCGGATCCAGCCCCGAAGCTGCAATCCGATCTGTGATTGATGAAAGTGTCAGCGACCCGGTCTGGAAGTAGATCAATCCGAGCCCGAAGACGACGATTGCCGACGCGACCGCGGTGAGAATGAAATATTTCGTAGCTGCTTCGAGCGACAGATCGCTGTTGCGCACATAACCGAGCATCGCGTACAGCGGCACACTCAGGAGCTCGAGCCCGATGATGAAGGAGATGAAGTGCGAGGAGGCGACAAGCATGACGCTTCCCGTGGTCTCAAGCAGCAGGAGCAGGTAGAACTCCTCGCGGTTCTCCCGGTACTCCCCGATGAAACGGTGGGAGAGCAGCGCGACGATAAGGTTCACGAGCAGAAGCAGCGCAGAGAAGTATTGGGCAGCTGCGTCGAACCGGAAAAGCGGAGCTCCCGCGTTCGATGCAGGCACAATCAGGTCCGCGATGAGCGCTGCGCCAAGTCCGATCACGGTGATCGCCCAGGTCAAACCGTACATTCGTCGCACGGCGACCAGAAGCATGATGATGATCGTGGCGGCACCGACTATCATCAAGGGGATCAGCGATCCCACCATTGCGCTATCCATTCCCGCCTCCAGTAGTATTGATCACCGTACCCGTTGCTTCCGGTACATTGGGAGCCGCGGAACGTGCGGCGCTGAGGATGGTTGCAGGCATGAGCCCGACCCAGAGCACCAGCACGACGAGCGCTCCGGTTACTATCGACTCCCGGATGTTGAAATCAGGTACCGACTCCGGTACTATCTGCGGGCCATCGAACATCCGGTGAATTGCGCGCAGGGCATAGACGAGCGAGAAGATCGAGCCGATTGCGCCGAGGACCGCTGCGAGAACGCTCACCCGGAAGGTACCTGCGAGCACGAGGAACTCACCGAGGAAGTTCCCGCTGCCGGGCAGCCCGAGTGCGAACACCCAGAAGGCCGTCCCGAAACCGGCAAGCCGTGGCGCAACCGCCCGCATTCCGCCCATCTGCATGATGTCGCGGGTCTTCAACCGGTCGCCTACGGCACCGGAAATCAGGAAGAGCGCACTCGTCGTGAACCCGTGGCTCATCATGATGATGATGGCTCCCGAATATCCGAGTGAGTTCCAGCTGAACAGACCGAGGATCACGAATCCCATGTGACCGATGCTCGAGTAGGCTACAATTCGCTTCAGGTCATCCTGCCGTATGGCGAGTATCGAACCGTAGAGGATCGTTATGACGCCGAGCACCATGAAGAGCGGCGCGAGAGTCTTCACTTCGGAGGCGAAGAACGCACTTGAGAACCGAAGGAGTCCATACGCTCCCGACTTCAGGAGCAGTCCCGAAAGGAGAATGGAACCCGCAGTCGGCGCCTCGGCGTACGCGTCAGGAGCCCACGAATGGAAGGGAACCACCGCAAGCTTCACTCCGAAAGCGGCGAGGAAACCGGCGAAGATAAGCACCATGGGGATGCCGGCCGGTATCGTCCCTGATGAGGTCCAGGCGCTCAACGCAACCACATCGAAGGTGTAGGTGCCTGTTGCACTGCCGTGCGCGATGTAGAGTCCCAGCATCGCAAGCAGCATGAGCAGTCCGGATGCCTGCGTGAACAGGAAGAACTTGATTGCCGCCTGCTGTCTCTTCTCAGTTCCGCCCCAGATACTGATCATGAAGTACATAGGCACTATCATCAGTTCCCAGAAGAGGAAGAAGAGTATCAGGTCGGCTGAGAGAAACACGCCGGTCACACCGGCGATGACCAGTCCGATGTTGAACAGGTAGAGGCCGTCGTTCTCCCGTGCATCATTGAACGATGAGAGGAGCGCAACAATGCCGAGCACGACGGTAAGGCCGAGCAGCAGCAGCGTCAGCCCGTCCGCCCCGAGATGGAACGATATTCCAAGCTGCGGTATCCAGGCGGCATCAAGCTGTACAGCGTACGACAGCACCGGCGATTGCGGCCGCGATCCGATCTGCCCGGCGGCCGAAATGGCTACCATCGCCACAAGGACTCCGGCCACGGCAAGGAAGGCGACCATGATTGCCCGGGCCCAGACACGGCTGCGCGGCGCAACAATCATCCCGATAATGCCCGCCACGAACGGCAGCAGGATGAGGTATAGAAGGATCATATGAGCACCACCAATCCAAGCATTGCAAGTACGCCAACGCCGATTCCGAACAGATACCAGCGTATCAGTCCTGACTGAGTCAGGCTCAGGAGCCGATTGAACTTCACACTGAGCCAGCCGACAGCATCGTAGATTCCCCCGACCCAGTCTCGCTTCAGGACGCCCGCAAACCACCAGAACGGTCGAACGAACAGGTTCGTGGCAATCCAGTCGAATCCGAGCCCATGAAACAGGAAGTTCTGAATGCCGGTAAGTTCGTAATCGGCGCCGTGAGTGGCAACGGCCGCACGAGCCGCGGTTGCCGTCTTCAGTGAACGTTTGTACACCAGGTATGCGACTCCGACTCCGGCAAGTGCGAGAAGCGATGCTATGGTCTGCAGTACAACCTCAGTTCCGATCGCAGGCTGTACGGTTGATTCCGGAGGAAGCACCGGATTCAGGAAGTTCGAAACAACCGATATGTTGCCAAGATCTTCGGGGGTCTTGAGAAATCCGATGAGCACCGCTCCGATCGCGAGGAAGAAGAGCGACGGATAGAAGATTCGCGACGGTTTGTGGCTCACCTGTGTGTGCTGTTCTCCGAGGAACACGTGAAAGAAGCCCCGGAAGATGTAGTAGCCTGTCAGGAACACGCCGATAGCCGCTCCGATCCAGAGAAGGTGCCCAACGTGCGGGAAGTCCCAGGCTGCCTGCAGGATGGCCTCCTTGCTGTAGAAGCCGGAAGTCACCAGCGGTATACCGGTCAGCGCCGCCGCACCGATGAGGAACACCCAGAAGATCGCAGGTTCCGCCTTCCTCATGCCGCCCATCCGGAAGATGTCCTGTTCGTTGTTCAACGAGTGGATGAGCACGCCCGCTGCGAGGAAGAGCAGCGCCTTGAAGAACGCGTGGGTCAGAAAGTGGAACATCGAAGCAGACCATGCCCCGACGCCCAGACCCAGGAACATGTAGCCAATCTGACTGACAGTCGAATATGCGAGTATCCGCTTTATGTCGTGCTGGACCAGAGCCGAAAGGCCACCGAGAAGCAGGGTTGCGAGACCGATTATGGCAACGGCCATCTGCACGCCGGGTGCGAGCACGTAGAGCACATGGGTGCGGGCGATGAGATAGACGCCTGCGGTGACCATCGTTGCTGCGTGGATCAGTGCACTGACCGGCGTCGGACCCGCCATGGCGTCCGGAAGCCAGATCTGGAACGGTATCTGCGCGGACTTTCCGATTGCACCGATGAGCAGGAGCACTGCGATCGCAGCAATTACCGGCGCACCAACCTTGAAGGTTGTTGACGCCTTCGCCATCACCGTCTGAATATCGAGTGTTCCAAACGTGACCAGGATCAGGAAGAGACCGATGAGCATTGCAACGTCAGCAATCCTCGTCACCAGGAATGCCTTGATTGCCGCGCGGCCGTTCGCGCTGTCCTCATACCAGAAGCCGATCAGGAGGTAACTGCAAAGTCCTACGCCTTCCCATCCGATGAAAAGCAGCAGAAAGTTATCGGCGAGTACCAGTATCAGCATCGATCCGACAAACAGGTTCAGGTAGGAGAAGTAGCGGTGATAGTCACCGTGCCCGCGGATATAGGCAGTCGAATACAGATGAATGAAGAACGCCACGACGGTAATGACCAGAACCATCAGGTCCGAGAGCGGATCGAGGCGAAGCGTAAACATTGAAGAGAGGCCCGGTACCGAAACCCAGCTGCCAAGCGAATCGGTCATCGCCTGGCCGGCGCCGGCGGGCATCCCGGCAAAGGTGAAACCGGTCACGAGGGCGACAACCGCGGAAAGGCCGACAGTACCCGTTCCGATTGTCGCGATAAGCCCGATCGGCGAACGACGTCCGATCAGGGTGAGCACCACGAACCCGGCAACCGGGAAAAGCGGGATTAACCAGAGTAATTGCTGCATGACCTATCCCTTCATCTTCCGCGCCGAATCGCCGTCAACCGTGCCCTGCCGCCTGTGCAGCTGCAGAATCAACGCGAGTCCGATTGCCGCTTCGGTTGCGGCAACCGCCAGAATGAACAGGAACATCGCCTGCCCGTCGGCAGCGGCCCACCGTGAACCGCCTGTTATAAACGCGAGCCCGCCCGCGTTCAGCATGATTTCCACCGATATGACCGTGAACACCAGATTTCGACGTATGAGCACGCCGGCAAGTCCGATGACAAAAAGCACGGCCGCCAGAACGATTCCATATACAGGAGGAACGCTCACGACACACCCTCCTTCTCCCGCGGTGCTGCTGCGGGCTCCGGCGATTCGCTGCCTGCGCGGGTCTCAAAGTGCTTTCGGCCGAGATGGAACGCACCGATCACGCCGGCAAGCAGCAGAAAGGAGACTGCCTCGACCGCCAGCAGGTAGGGCCCGAACACCTGCATGCTCACCGCGTGCGGTCCGACGTAGGAGCTCTGCGTCCCCGCCGGGATTCCGCCGGCAAGCAGGAATCCAAGCTCAACTGCGACAAGAATCACCAGTATCGCAGGACCCACCCAGATGCGCGGTGACAGCAGCGCTCTCTCTGCCGGTGCGGTGTGCCCGCCAAGGTTCAGGATCATCACCACGAAGAGCAGCAGAACAACAATTGCTCCCGCGTAGACCATGACCTCGAGCGCCGATGCAAACGTCGCACCGAGCGTATAGAAGGTTACAGCAAGCGCCAGGAGAGCACCAATGAGGTACAGCAGCGCATGCACGGCATTCAGCCGCGTGATTGCGAACAGGGTCGCGATCACCGACAGCGTTCCTGCCAGGATAAATGCTATAGTCACGTCAACCTCTCTCCTCGTCGTCAAGCGAACCGGGAACCAGCGTGTATATGTCCACCGGCTTTCGCTCGTTTTGTCCCTCGCCAGTCTTCTTCACTCCCATTTCCGCGCCGGCTTCCCGGTAGAAATTGTAGCCAGGATATTTCCCCGGACCGTTTATCAGAAGATGTTCCTTTTCGTAGACCATGTTCTGCCGATTATATTCGGCCATCTCAAAATCGGGAGTGAGCTGAATTGCGTACGTCGGGCACGCCTCTTCGCACATACCGCACATGATGCAGCGCGCAAAGTTGATGCGGAAAAACTTCGCATAGCGACGCCCGTCGTCCCTGTTTGCAGATTCGAGCGCAATGCAGTCAACCGGACAGGCTGCTGCGCACAGGTTGCAGGCGACACAGCGTTCGTCGCCATCCGGATCGCGCGAAAGAATGATGCGTCCGCGATATCGCGCCGACAGCTCCGGCTTCACTTCCGGATACTGCACGGTTATGGTGCGGCTGAAGGTATGTTTAAAGACCAGCCAGATCGTCCGTAAGATACTGAACACTGCGAACCTCCTAAAGCGACATCAGAGAGAAACTCCGGACTCTGCTCACTTCTGAATGGCGAGATAGATCGCCCCGGTGACCAGGATATTGAGCAGAGCAACCGGCAGAAGCACCTTCCAACCGAACGCAAGCAGCTGATCGATTCTCGGCCGCGGCAACGACGCGCGAAGAAGGATGATTAAGACGATGAAGACCGCGGTCTTTATGAGAAACCAGAGAAAGGGAGGCAGAATCGGTCCCAGCCATCCGCCGAAAAAGAGCGTCACTGTCAGCGCGGATACGAGCACGATCCCAAGATACTCTCCGACGAAGAACAGACCGAACTTCATTCCCGAGTACTCTGTGTGGTATCCGTCGACAAGTTCGCTCTCCGCTTCGGGGAGGTCAAACGGCAACCGGTGGATGACCGCGATGCCTCCGATGAGGAAGATCACGAACGCCGGGAACTGCGGTATGAAAAACCAGAGTCCTTTCTGCGCGTTCACGATGTCACTCATGTTGAAACTGCCGCTGATGAGCACAACGCCGCCGAGCGAAAGGCCCATGAACGCCTCGTAGCTGAGCATCTGCGTGATCGAACGAACGCTGCCCAGAAGCGGGTACTTGCTTCCGGAAGCCCAGCCGCTGAGCACGATGCTGTACACGCCGAGGGAGGCCATCGCGAGGAAGAAGAGCACTCCCACGTCCAGGTGGCTTGCCACGATGAACGGAGAGAGCGGGATAACCATGAACGACATGAGTACGGTGATGAATATTACCCCGGGGGACATGATGAATACCGGCTTGTCAACGAACGGAGGTACCCAGTCCTCCTTGAAGAAGATCTTGATCATGTCGGCTACTACCTGCAGCAGGCCGAAGGGGCCCGCGCGGTTCGGACCGATACGGTCAGTCCAGACCGCCAGCAGCCGGCGCTCGACGAAGATCAGCGCCGCAGCTACGGTTATTGAGCCGAGGATCGCGATAATTATGCTCAGTACGCTCCAGAGAATCGGGCTCATCTCATGCATCCTTTTCGGTGGGCTTCGAGGTCCGCGGCGCAGAGGCACCGCCCTGCACTGTTATCCGCGCATCGGCAATTCGTCCCATATTCCAGTTGTCGATTCCTGCCGGGAGTACGATGACGCCGGCCGGGAGACCGGGAATCAGACGCGCGGGAAGTGTGCGGGGGCCGTCTTCCGATTCGACCCGAACAGTTATCACCGTTCCTGCTTCGACTCCGTTGCGGGAGGCGTCTTCCACCGAGATCCCGACGTAGGGGGTCGGTGCTCGTGAGGCAACTGCCGGAGCCATCGACGAAAGCTCCTCGGAGCCGTAGATGTGTGCGTGCGGCAGGCAGAGAAATCGATCGCTCCTCGGCACAAAGGCTGCGGGAACTCCGCCGAGGTAAGAGGTTTGTGAAGCGTTGCTCCCATCGTTCTCGACCACCATGGCTCCGGGAATCTTGCCGCGCAGAGCGCCGCCGATCTCCTCCTGGAAACGCGTCAGCGATTGCACCGAGTTCCAGCCTGGCGCCCAGTAATCGGTAACCAGCGACGGCATTTCCGGATCGACGCGGCCTTCCATTGAATAGCGAAGGTCGGAGTCCGGATCACTGTGGACTCTGTGCTCGCGTACGTCCTCGGCTGCGTGCACTGCCGTGCGCCCGCTGTAGCGGAACGACTGGCGTGGCACTCCCCGGACAACCGCCGGATCATGTGCGCCAGGCGCGGCTGCCTTCACCGCTGAAAGCCCGGGAAGGTCGCGGGCGATCGCATCAAGCACACTGTCGAGTGTCGCAAACGAAGGTTTACCGGCGCGCTCTGATAGACGCGAGACCCATCGCCAGGACTCCTGGATCGGCTCCGCAGGCTCCATCACGCGGAACATCCGCTGAGCCCGACCCTCGTTGTTTACGACCGTTCCGGACGCTTCGGCAAACGTTGATGCGGGGAAGACCACTGCCGCTTTGCGGGTGACCGCGGTTTCCATCGAGTCGATTGCGATCACTGCCACTCCGTCAAGAATCGCGCCGGCCTCAGCCGCGTGGGTCCGACGCGCCAGGTCGTTCTCAATCACGACCGCAGCTGACACCGAGCCTGCCTTGACTCGCTCGGCCGCTTCCGACAGCGGGCGGGCGGCAAGCAGCGCAAGCCCCATACTGTTCTGTTCCGGCAGTACGTAGAATACGCGAGCCTCGCGTCCGGCGGCGACGAGCGCCTGTGCAACATTTGCCGTTGCCTCTACCAGCGCCTTTGAACCGAGTGAGATGCCTCCGACCACAAGCGGCTTCGATGCGCCTTTCAGCGCAGCGGCAACTCGGGAAACAAACGCCTTCGCGTCCGCATCCAGCCCCTGAACCGCAGGCGCTTTCGCGTCAAGTTCGTGCGCGATCGCTGCGCCGATGCGGGCAATGTCCTGTGGAGCGCCATTCACTGATGATGTGGAAAAACTGTCGAGGCTCGTCGGCCAGACTGTCGCGGCAAAGAGCGGCCCCATCCGGTCCTGGGCGGCGACCCTGGTTGCCTTATCGTCCCAGGCGGGAATCTTCAGCTCCTTCTGAACCTCACGGGCCGGTACTCCGCGGGCAGCCTGCCGGATGGCAAGTTCGAGCAGCGGCGCACTGTTCACCGGATCTTCGCCGAGAACGAGGACCGCGTCGCACGATTCTACCTCTTTCAGAGTTGCAGACTTCACTGCTCCGCTCCGGAGAAGTGAGAGGACGAGTCCGGTGAGCTCCTGCTCAACCGGTGAGACGCCTGCGTAAAAGTTCGCCTCGCCAACAAGATTGCGAAGCGCGAAGTTGGATTCGACAGTCGCCCGAGGTGAACCGATTCCTATTATCTTTCCGGTATCGGAGAGCAGTTGTACCGCGGCATCGAGTGCGACACTCCCTTCGGAGGCGCGGCCGTCCACACCGGTACCGACGCGCGCGTTTCTGATCCTGAAGTCACTGTTCACAAACTCGTAGCCGAATCGACCGCGATCGCAGAGGAAATAACCATTGATCTCCTCATTGTACCGGTTGCGGATTCTCCGCAGTACGCCGTAGCGCTCCGAGGGGAATACGTTGCAGCCGAGACTGCAACCGGTACAGATTGAGGGGGACTGCTGGAGATCCCACTTTCGCGTTGAATGCTCTTTGAACGTCTTGTCGGTAAAGACGCCGGTCGGGCAGATTTCCACCAGGTTCCCGCTGAATGGACTTTCGAGCGTGCCGGGTTTCTGCCTTCCGAAGAACACTTGATCGTGGGAGCCAAACGCATCGAAATCCTCCCCTCCGGCGTAATCCTTGTAGAATCGTACGCAGCGGTAGCACTGAATGCAGCGGTTCATCTCCTGATGGATGAAGGGGCCGAGCTCCTGGCTACGATATGTTCGCTTCGGGAACTCGGTCCGGCGCGTGGTGTGTCCTGACATCACCACCATATCCTGCAGGTGACACTCGCCGCCCTCATCGCAGATCGGGCAGTCGTGCGGGTGATTGAGCATCAGCCACTCGGAGACGCCTTCCCTAAACGCGATGGCCTCCGGATCGGTAACCGAAATGCGCATGCCGTCGGTCAGCGGAGTCATGCATGACATGATGACCCTGCCGCGGGTGTCAGTCTCGTCGCGGAACTGCTTTACGGCGCACTGCCGACAGGAGCCAACCGATTCGAGCGCAGGGTGCCAGCAGAAGTACGGCACGTTGATCCCGAGCGACAGACAGGTATCCAGCAGATTCTTGTCTTCGGGAACCTCAAATGCTACTCCGTCTATGTAAATGGTTACCATTACCTAACTCCAGGGACAGCCTTTGTGTTCTATGTGATCCATGAAGTCCTTGTGGAAGTACTTCAAGCCGCTTGCAAGCGGTTCAATTGCTCCGGGCGCGTGGGCGCAATAGGTTTTCCCGATCCAGATCTTTCCGGTCTGTTCCTGAAGGATATCAATATCCCGTTCGGTCGCCTTACCGCGGTCAAAGCTGTAGAGCATGCGCGCAAGCCAGGGTAAGCCTTCGCGGCAGGGAGTGCAGAATCCGCATGATTCCTGCGCAAAAAACTTCATGAGATTCGCGATGAAGCCGATTGGACAGGTTTTGTCGTCAAGGATGATCATCGTTGCCGTACCCAGACGACTTCCCGCCTTCTGGATGTTCTGATAGTCCATCGGTGTGTCCAGATGCTGTTCAACCAGAAAATCGGTCGAACCGCCGCCCGGCAACAATCCGCGAAACTTGTAGCCATCGACCATTCCGCCTGCGTGGACTTCGAGGACCTCACGAATTGTGGTCCCCACCGGCAACTCCCAGAGTCCGGGACGATTGACGTGACCACTTACGCCGAAGATCTTTGTGCCGCCCTGGTCGGTTTTGCTCAGGCCCTTGAACCAGTCGGCGCCGTGGTTGATGATGTGAGAGATGTTCGACAGCGTCTCCACGTTGTTCACCACGGTCGGACGGCCGAACAGGCCGGAGACGCCGGGGAACGGCGGCTTCGACCGGGGCACCGGACGCTGCCCTTCGAGTGCGCTGATGAGTGCGGTCTCTTCGCCGCAGATGTATCTGCCGCCTGAGACGTGCAGCTGAAGATCGAGCGAAAAGTTGCTGCCGAAGATGCGCTCGCCCAGGTACCCTTTCTTGTGGGCATCGCGAATTGCCAGCTCGAGTCGCTCTTTTGCCTCGAAATACTGCGCGCGCAGGAAGATGAACGCCTTCCCGGCCTGAATCGCGTACGCTGCGCAGATCATTCCTTCTATCAGCTGGTGAGGATTTCCCTCCATCAGATAGCGATCCTTGAACGCGCCGGGCTCCATCTCATCGCCGTTACAGATCAGGTATTTTGGTCCGGGACTCACATCGTCCATCGGCACCAGACTCCACTTCAATCCGGTGAGAAATCCTGCGCCGCCCCGTCCCATGAGGCCGGAGTCCTTTACGACTGCGGTTACCTCTTTGGGTGACATCTCCTTCAGCGCCTTGCGGGCGGCCTGGTAGCCGCCGACTCCCTCGTACTCGTCGATTGTCAGTGCGCGACGGTCGGAACGCATCGCACCGGTCAATGGCCGCGCTTCGTTCATGCCTGCCCGTCCTTCAGTTCATCGAGCACCTTATCGAGCTGCTCGATGGTAAGGTTCCCGTGGAGAGTTTCATCAACGATCATTGCGGGTGCCCGATCGCAGGCACCCATGCAATCGCCCGGCAGCAGGGTTATCTGCCCGTCGGCAGTGGTTTCACCCGCCTTTATACCGAGCCGGGACTGCAGGTGGTCTCTGATGTTGTGACCGCCCATGATCCAGCAGGAGATCCCGTCGCACACATGAATCACATGTTTGCCGACCGGCTTGCGGAAGATGAGGTTGTAGAAAGTCGCAATGCTGTCAAGTTCGGCCGTGGACATTTCGAGCGTCGTCGCGACATCGGCAAGTGCCTCATCGCTGACCCAGCCACGGTACTTCTGGACTATCAGGAGGGCGTCCACGCACGCAGAGCGCTTGGTCTCCGCGTGCTCCATGATGCCCTCGATTTCACTCTTTTCAGTATCACTCAGCATTCCCGTTCTCCTAGCGGTCCACGTCGCCCATGACGAAATCTATGCTGCCGAGAATGGCAACCATGTCGGCGACAAACTCGCCGCGGCTCATCAGCGGAAGCATCTGAAGGTGCGGGAACGAGGGTGCCCGAATGCGAGTTCGGTATGAACTCACACCACCATCGCTCACAACGTAGTACGCGTTGCTGCCCTTGGTCGCCTCCATCGGCACCATTGCCTCACCTGCAGGCATCACCGGACCCCAGGTGACCGACACGAAATGGTTGATCAGGGTTTCGATGTCCTTCATAGTCCGGTCCTTGCGTGGAGGCATGGCGAGAGGATGGTCAGCTTTGAACGGCCCTGCGGGCATGTTGTTCAGACACTGCTCGATGATCCGCGTGCTCTGCACCAGTTCCCCGATACGAACCATTGCACGGTCGTAGCAGTCACCGTTCTTGCCGATCGGGATGTCGAAGTCAAAGTTCTCGTAGCCGCTGTAGGGCATCTCCTTGCGGAAGTCCCAGGCATAGCCGGTCGCCCGAAGCCCCGCTCCGGTGACACCCCACTCTATTGCAGTTGCGGTATCGTAGGCGCCGACGCCGATTGTCCGCGATTTGAGGATGCGATTTCGCATTACCATCTTCTCGTAGTCGAGCAGATGCTTGCGGAAGTCGGCAACGAACTCGCGAACCAGCACCTCCCAGCCATTGGGAAGGTCGAGCGCCGTGCCTCCGATCCGGAGCCAGCTTGGATGCATGCGTGCACCGGTAATGGCCGCAACGATGTCCAGTACTTTCTCCCGATCGGCGAACATGAGGAAGATCGGCGAAAGTGCGCCGATATCCTGGGCAAAGGTTCCATACCATACGAGGTGGCTCGAAATACGGAACATCTCATTCAGCATGACACGCATGACTTTTGCACGGTCAGGAACTTCGATGCCCGCAAGCTTTTCGACCGAGAGCAGGTAGGCAAGGTCATTTACCACGCCGCCCAGATAGTCGGTACGGGCTGTGTAGGGAATATAGCTGTGCCAGGTCTGCCGTTCGCCCATCTTTTCGGCGCCGCGGTGATGCATGCCGATCTCTGGCACCGCATCCACGACCTCTTCACCGTCAAGCTGCAGGGCGATTCGGAACAGTCCGTGGGTTCCCGGATGGTTGGGGCCCATGTTCAGGAACATGAAATCGGTATCGTCATTTGACCGCTTCATCCCCCACTCTTCCGGATTGAACGTGAACGCGTCGATCTCCTGCTGGAACTTCAGATCCGGAAGCGTGTAGTCTTCCATTTCCGTCGCACGTGCAGGGTGCTCTTTTCGCAGGGGGTGGCCC
>DATKUC010000222.1:0-9791 GCA_035530835.1 Spirochaetia bacterium | reverse complement strand
CTTCCGGTCTCCGAGCACCTGACCGGCAACCTCGGGAGCAATATGTCAGTATCGTTCCCCGGGGACGGATGGATCTACCTGGGCACCGCCGACGCAACTGACGCGGTGAAGTTCGTCAACAAGAGCCTGTCGAAGGGCGAGACTCGATTCCTCTTCCGGATTGTGACTCCGGGGGACTACACGTTGATGTTTCAGCGGCAGAACCTTGCCACCGGTACGCAGGAGAGCCGCAATATTGCAATAAAGATTGTCCCTCCTGCGAACGGAATTGCGGGCGGGGGAGCTCCCGGTTACGCCGAAGGGGGAGGCGCTCCGCTACCGCTTCCATCATCCGCTGATGCGACAACTGTTGCACAATCAGGATCTGCACCGGCGGTACCTGCCGCGGCTGCGCCTTCTACCGGCACTCCGGTGCAGCCCTCGCATCTCAAGCAGGGCACAGGCACAACCGGCACGGCACTCTGGGGAGCCGCTGCCGAGAAGGCGCAGGGTGGGCAGCCGGCGGCGGGAACGAACGCCTCTTCGGCAGCGGGTTCACCGGGACCCGCCGGCGGGCAGGCGGTAACGCCGCAGAACGCGACAGCGGCCGCATCTACGGGCAACGCCGTTCCGCAGGTTTCGCAGCCGCTCACATCAGCCTCCATTCCTGCCGGAAGTACCGATTCGGCGGGAGTCACACAGCCCGCGAATGTGCCTCAGTTTGATCTGGGAACTCCGTCCGGAATGCTTGCCGCCGCGACCTACGATCTTGCCCATTCGAAGATGCAGGAGGCTGAGAAACTCCTTACTGATTACCTGTCAAAATATGGCTACACAGACAACGCCGACGAAGCATATTTCCTGCTCGGGAAACTGTACGAACAGGACTCGAGTCTTCGCGATATTCGCAAATCGATCGACTACTATACGAAGCTGCGAGATCAGTACCCGTTCAGCAGCTACTGGGAAGAGGCGGGCAGGAGAATCCAGTACCTCAATCAACATTTTATCTATGTTCGATAGTAGAAGACGAAAGTATCTGAAACTCTCCCTGCGGTTGACACTGGCATGCCATGCCAAGTATAAATAAGTTCAAATCTCTGAAGGCTCATAGGGAATGCTGGATAGAATATCGCGGAAATTCTCGGACATAGTCAGACAGGTCGCCGGCAAAGGCAAAATTTCCGAAAAGAACATACAGGATGCTGTCCAGGAAATTAAGATTGCACTTCTTGAGGCGGACGTAAATCTCAGGGTAGTTCGACGTTTTGTCAACCGCACTATAGAAGATGCGAGCGGCGAAGCAGTTCTGCGCTCCGTCTCGCCGGGACAACAGTTTGTAAAGATCGTGTACGACCGGATGGTGCAGCTCCTCGGCGACGAGCGTCAGGACCTGAATCTGAAGGGACCGGACACGCTCTCGGTGGTGCTCCTTCTTGGCCTTCAGGGCTCCGGAAAGACGACCTCGGCTGCGAAACTTGCGGTTCATCTCAAGAAGCGGGGACGGAAGCCGCTGCTTGTTGCGGCAGACCTTGTGCGGCCGGCCGCCGTCGATCAACTTGTGGTGCTCGGACAGCAGATCGGTGTAGAGGTATACCGGGAAGCCGGTGCAACCGATCCGGTGAAGGTCGTGAAAAACGGCATAGCTCACGCGAAGCGTGGGCTGTACGATACTGTCCTGCTCGATACATCCGGTCGAATGCAGGTAGAAGAGTCGCTGATGGCAGAGATCGTCAGGGTTCGCGATGCTGCGAAGCCTGATGAAACGCTGCTTGTTGCAGATGCAATGACCGGGCAGAACGCCGTAGACATTGCGAGTGCGTTCGATGAGAAGGTTGGGATAACCGGAATAGTCCTGACGAAGTTTGATTCGGATACGCGCGGTGGAGCGGCATTGTCGCTGAAGTCGATTACCGGCAAACCGATCAAGTTCATCGGTGTCGGGGAAAAGACAGACGCGCTTGAGCCCTTCTATCCGGACCGTATCGCTTCGCGCATCCTCGGCATGGGCGACGTCGTCAGTCTGGTTGAAAAGGCGCAGGAAGCGTTCGATCAGGACGAGGCGATCGAACTTCAGCAGAAGATGGCCTCCGAGACCTTCACGCTGCAGGACTATCTTGAGCAATTCCGTAAAATGCGGAAGATGGGGAGCGTTCAATCGCTCGTTGATATGATGCCGGGATTGAAGGGACGAATCGATGAAGACTCCATCGACGAAAAGGAGATGAAGCACGAAGAGGCGATGATCCTGTCGATGACCATGTCTGAGCGCGAAAACTATCGGATGATTGGTCCAACACGACGAAAGCGCATAGCGCACGGAAGCGGGACTTCGGTATTCGAAGTAAACCGCATGCTGAAGAAGTTTGAAAAGATGAAGTTGATGATGCGGAAAGTATCAAAAAACAAGAAGCTGCAGGCTCAGCTAATGACCGGGCAGTGAAACAACGCACGAGCAAGGTAGAAACCGCAGTGCGAGGAGGAATCAGGTGAGCGTGAGTATCAGATTGAAAAGATTCGGGACCAAGAAGCGACCCTTTTATCGTATAGTCGTGTCCGATTCACGGACCCCGCGGGATGGAGCTACTCTTGAAGAGGTCGGACTCTATCATCCAATCGAGCTTGAAGAAAAGCAGATTACTCTCAGAGAAGATCGGATCAAGGAGTGGCTGGACAAGGGTGCCCGCCCCACCGACACGGTAAGGAGACTCTTGAATCGCAAAAACTTCCACCTGAAGTAACAGACGAAGGAGATGGAAGTGGAAAAAGAGCTCATTGTATATGTCGCGAAGGCTCTGGTTGATGAGCCCGACGGCGTTGAGGTAAATGTGATCGAGGGCGATAAGTCCACGATCCTCGAGCTGAAGGTCGCGCCTGACGATGTCGGCAAGGTCATCGGAAAACACGGCAGGATCGCGAAAGCGCTCAGGACGATCCTCAGTGCGACCGGAACCAAAACAGGAAAGCATATCCAGCTGGAGATCCTTGACTGATCGAATGCCGCGACGGACGCCGACCTGCGGAAACCGCATAGCAATCGGGGTGGTACGCGGGACTCACAGTCTTGACGGACGGGTAAAAGTTGAAAGCTACTCCGGAGAAACCGCACATTTCTCCGGAATACGCGATGTGGTGCTGAGCACCAGCGCGGGCGAAGTCAATACTGAGATTGTTGAGCTTGGCGCAGGGGATGGCAAGTTCATCATCGTCAGGTTTGATTGTGCAAAGACGATCGAACAGGCCGAGCGGCTTCGTGGCGCCGACCTATGGGTGGAGCGCGAGTATGCTTCACCCGTGGCAGAAGGTGAGTACTATCTTGCGGACCTGTGCCGTTGTGAAGTTTTTCTTGACGGAAGGAGCGCAGGGATTGTGCTGTCGGTCATGGATGCCGGTGACCGCAGTCTGCTCGAAGTTCAGACCGTGGATGATCGGATCGTCATTGTTCCGTTTGTGGAAGCATACGTAGGAGCAGTCGATATCGATGCACGCAGAATCGATCTCACGGTCGGGTGGATTCTGGAGTGAAGATAACAGTCCTGAGCCTGTTCCCGGAGATAGTGAACGGGTACTTTGCTTCCTCGATCATGGCGAAGGCGATCGATCGGGGGATCATAGAGTATCGGTCAGTAGATATTCGGGACTATGCGACTGACCGACATCACACCTGCGATGATGCACCGTATGGTGGTGGTGCAGGAATGGTGCTGAAACCCGAGCCCCTTGGGGGTGCGCTCGAGGCAGTCGGCGCCCGTGCAATTCGCACGGTCTATCCGACACCCGGTGGTAAGTTGTTCACGCAGGAGTATGCGAGACAGCTCGCGGGCGAACAGGAACTGGTTTTCATCTGCGGGAGATACGAAGGTATCGATCAGCGGATAATCGATCTTTACGTTGACGATGAGATATCGATCGGTGACTATGTGATCTCATCCGGAGAGATAGCGACGCTGGTGATTGTTGATGCAGTCTACCGGTTGATTGAAGGGGTTATTTCGCAGGAATCGCTTGAAGAAGAGAGCTTCGAGGGCGGGCTGCTGGAATATCCGCACTATACACGACCTGAAGTTTACAATGGACTGCGTGTGCCCGAAGTGTTGCTGTCGGGACACCACGAAAACATACGGAAGTGGCGGTCTGAGCGAAGCGTCGAAAAGACCTTGCGCAATCGACGTGATCTGCTTGATCACGTCGAAAAAGAATGAGACAGAAGGAGCAGATTATGGACGCAATTAAGGCCGTCGAAACGGCACAGATTAAGGATGATGCCGAGAACTTTCGCATTGGCGATACGGTTCGTGTTCACTTCAACATTGTCGAAGGAAAGAACGAGCGCGTGCAGATCTACGAGGGTCTCGTCATCGCGATGAAGAACAGCGGACTTCGCAAGACGGTAACTGTTCGGAAGATCTCTTACGGCGTTGGCGTCGAGCGTGTGTTTCCGCTGCACTCTCCCCGCATTCAGAAGGTCGAAGTGATTCGGACTGGAAAAGTGCGGCGTGCAAAGCTCTACTACATTCGTGAGCGGGTCGGTAAAGCTGCGAAGGTGAAAGAGCTCATTCGGAAGAAATCAGCGAAGGTCAAAGCCGAAGATTAATGCTCGGCGGAGGGTCCAACGGCATGACCGGTAACGTCCCGAGAGATCTTCCGCCAAACTCGAACACAATCTCACTCAGTCTGCGAAACTCGGCAGGCGTCTCCCTTCGCACGGGAGACACGGTGGACGTGCGTCTTCTCAAACAGATTTCAGGCGCGCGGTGGCAGATCAGTCTCAATGGAAAGGTACTGAGCGCAGCTGTGCATCTTCCGGCAAAGCCGGGAATGATACTCTTCGCGCGAGTAGCAAATTTGCCGGGCGGCAAGTTGGTGCTCGAAGTGATGCCCCCGGCTGCCGAAGAGCGGATTGCAGCCCAGCTCGGCCTCCAACCATCGCCTGATGTCCGGGCCGTGATCTCAGCACTTATGAGTTCCGGTATGTCCATTCAGCCGGCGCGAGTCGAGCAGATCCTGTCACTCTTCATGAAACTTCGCACCAGGAGCGCTTCCACGGCACGCATTCTGGCAATGCTCGACGACCGTGGAATCAACCTGAGCGCTGATCAGATCGAACAGCTGATTCAGGAGCTCGGGGCCAACGGCGGTGCGGGTTCCGAAAGCGGTTCCGGATCATCCGACCCACGGGATCAACAGGAGCGGGGGACGAACAGTCCGGTTCATGAATCATCGGCCCCGGCGCCGCAACTGGTCGAGCCGGAAGCGCTCAGCGCGCGGCTCGCCGAACTTCTGCACTATTTTGTCGAGCGAACATCCTCTCCGGACTCTCACCTGCTGCAACTGTTCAATCATGTAGTTGCCGAACACGATCACTGGATTGCAATACCGTTCGGATACAACCTGGACGATATGGCGGTGCATGGTTCTCTTCGCGTGCGCGTACGGACCGGCTCGAATAGATCGCCTCAAGTCGCGCTTCTTGTCGAACTTTCCGGTGACAGATGGCTCATTTCCTGGCCGCTCACATCCTCTGATCAGTTCCGGCCGGTGCGGATCTATCACTCGGGAGCATCGCGCCTGGACGCTCAGGTGGTGGGCGAACAGCTTGCGGGACTCGGCTTCAAGCTGACAGGCGGTATCCATTCGCTGTCCGAATCTGATGGCTTTTCGGAGCGAACGGATCCGATGTCGGCAATCGGCTTTGAAGCAGTAGTGTAGGACGGACGCCCGGCTTTTCGGTTCCACGGAGGTTTGCTCTGATGAAAAAGGCTGTTGCATTGAAGTACGAGCGAGGATTGCCCGCGCCATTCATTCTGGCGAAAGGGAAGGGTGAACTTGCGGAGAGAATCCTGGAGATAGCACGGAAGAACGATGTGCCGGTTGTCGATCGGCCCGAGCTCACCGAAGCGCTCTATATGGTCGATGTTTCGGCGTTCCTTCCGGAAGAGTTTTTCAAGACCGTTGCAGAATTGCTCATTTTCGTGCAAAATATCGCGGGTGGTCGGAGAAGGTAAAAACTGAATGCAAAGCATCAAATTAACCGAATTGAAACCGGGCATGATATTTACCAAACCGGTGTACATCGACGGCGTAAATCTCCTTGTACCCGAAAATGTTCCGATCAAAGAAAAAGACCTTGAACGACTGAAGCGCTGGAATATCGAGGAAGTAACCACCGATGGGCAGGTCACTACCGAAAAGAGTGCCCCCGTTGCGAGTCAATCGGTGTTGCAAAATGCAGTCGTCGGCGAAGGTCAGCGGGAAATCATGGCTACCTACGCGAAACTTGCTAGCAGACTCGCCGGAGTTCACTCCTCGGTGAAGCGACAGCAATCGATCGACACATCAGAGATTGATGGAGTTGTTGATACGCTGTTCACGGCAATTCGCTCGGACAAAAACAACATGATACAGTACATCCTGTACGGACTGCAGGATGAGTCGGGCTTCGTGGAGAATGCGCTCAACTCTGCAGTCCTTGCCACACTTGTCGGCATGAATATGAACATGGTCCAGCACAGACTGTTGCAGCTGACCACCGGTGCGCTGTTGCACGATATCGGTATGCTCCGGCTTCCGGATGCCATTGTTTCAAAGCGCACCGAGTTGGCCCGGGAGGAACGCCAGCAGATAGCGACTCATCCTGTGCACTCCTACAAGATTATTACGCGCGAAATGAAGTATCCCGAGGAAATCGGTCTGATTGCGCTCCAGCATCAGGAACGATGGGATGGTGAAGGCTATCCGAAGGGATTATCGGGCAAGGATATCGTAATTCCGGCCCGGATTGTCGCGGTGACTGATTCGTTTGAGGCGATGGTCAGCAACCGTCCTTACCGCAACTCGATGATCGGGTACGCTGCGATGCGCGCAATCCTGTCGGACAACGCGCGTCGCTTCGATCCCGCGGTGCTGAAGATCTTCATCCGCACGATGGGCATCTATCCCATTGGAAGCGTGGTATTGCTGAGCAACTCCTGTATCGGGCGGGTCGTGGAAACGAATCCGGAATCCCCGTTGCGACCGCAGATTAAAATCATGATCGACCAGTCCGGTGTAGAATACAAGAAGGATGAAGGTGAGGTCGTTGATCTCATGCACGAAAAGAAGGTGTTCATTGCACGAGCGGTCGATCCGAAGGAAAGCGGCGAACGGAGCGAACCCTCCCGCGAGTAACGCTCCGGTATTACGACGCTGCAATACCCATGAGAAAGGACGAGAGGGCGAGGAAAGTGCAGTTGAGTACCTCATAGGCAAGGGGTACAGAATTCTCCAAAGAAACTTCAGAATGCGACGGGGAGAGGTCGATATTATAGCAGAGCAGGACGCGACAGTTGTTTTCTGCGAGGTGAAAGCCTGGAAGTCCCTTCCTCTGGAGAGTTTGGAGCATGCGATTTCTGCTGCGAAGCGACGGCGAATTATCCAGACGGCCGTGTGGTTTTTGCAAACGAACCGATGTTACGACCAATATCACATCCGGTTTGATGTCATTCATATCGCTACCGGATCGGATTCTGTCGTTCGACATCTGCAGAGCGCATTCGATGGAGAGAGCCTATGGTAAGGATCGCAAAGCAGAGTGACCCACGCCGTCTGCGAGAGCTGAAATCTCGCATAGACGATCCACTCTACATTGCCTCGGCGATCTTGAGGATCGCCCAGACGCTTGCCAACGAACTCTACGAGGGAGTGGAAGTCAAAGATGGCGAAAAACGAAAATGAACCAAGACGGCGCCGCGGAAGGCGACGACCGAACAGAGAAGACCGCACGCCGGAGCCAAACGCAGCGACCCGTGGTCCGGTCGAGCGGGCCGGCGAAAAGCGGAAAGAACCCGGTGATTCCGAGGCTAACTCGCCGCCCCGCAGTGGCAGACGACGTTCGCGGCGCGGTGGCAGATCACAGGAACGTACCCCACCGAAGCCGAAACGGGAAATAAACGCAGACCTTCCCCGCGAGGTGAAGTTTCGGATGCCGGATCCCCCTCCAAAAAGGGAATACGGCGTCTGCCCGATCTGCTCCCTTCCGATGCGGGACATACATTCTGCAATAGCCTATCCACCGTCTGATCAACCGGCTCACTTTGAATGCGTGGTCTCGAGAATTGCCGAGGATGAGCATCTCGCACCAGGTGAACGGGTCGTCTATCTCGGGCACGGATCGTTCGGGATTGTTCAGGATCAAAGCCAGCAGGGAAAGTCGCGCTACGTAGTTCGGAAGAGAATCCAGTTTGAAGAGACCGAGCGGATAGTCGGCTGGCGCAAAGAACTGAGCCCAGGCATATCCCGGGACTGATTCAATCGTGCTCCTCCCGCGCATTCCTTCATCTCAGATACCCTCCGCATCTCGAATCGCGTTGAGTACAGCAGTTGCGAGGTCGCGAACCTGCTGCGAGTAGGGTCCGAACGCCACGGCGGCCACCGCCCGAAACAGCTCCGGGTCTGTAAGTTGCGGCGCGACCGAGAGCGGCCCGCGAATGCCCGGGGCTTCGGGCCTGCGTGAATTGGCATAGAATGTCTGCAAAGTACGTAAGGCCGCGTATGCAAGCCGTTCGTCGTTCCACTTCCGCGCGTTGTCGATAAGCACTGCGCGCAGGGCGACAATATCGCCCTCGGAGGGCCGTGGATCGATCTCTGCGAGGGCCGTCACGGCTGCTGCGCGGACATCGGGGCTGGGGTCGGTTCGGCAGCCGGAAAGTACAAGGGAGAGTGCCTCAGGGCCGCCAACTCGCCCCAGGAGCTCCATGGCGCGGGCACGAACCAGTGGGAAGTCGTTTACCGTTGCGTTGGCCGAGCGCACTACGTCGGTGGTACCCATCGAAGCTAATCTCACGAGAATTGACACAACTCCAGCGCTCTCGGCGGCGGCGGATCCGGAGTCCAGAAGCGCAGAGATGTAATCAAGCGCCCGGTACGCCGAACTCTGATCGCCCGCCTGAACCCAGTAGCGGCCGATCGCCTGATCGATCTGAGCCGGTGTGAGCGCGTCTGGCGCCGTTTGCGGCCGCACCCATTCAGGCGAGGTATGTTCCGGGGTCGCATGTGCGGGAATTGCGAATGCAAGCGCGATGATACACGCGGCGCAGGCGCGATAGATGTTCACCCGATCATTATACATCCGGCGCGACTGATATCAAAGATCGCCATCCTTTTTACCGGGATTCATTGACCGGTGCAGGGGCCGCTGATAGAATGTGGCCATGCTGCGAGCGCTTTTCCCGGGATCTTTCGATCCACCGACGAACGGGCACATGAACCTTATTCAGCGGGTGTGTGGAATATACGATCAGGTGGACGTAGTAATAGCGGTAAACCCAACAAAACAGTATACGTTTTCGCCTGACGAACGGTTTCAGATGATGTCCGAACTCGTGAAACCGTACCCGAATGTCAGTGTCCACCTGTGGGACCGGCTGATAGTCGAATTTGCGGAGAAGGTTGGCGCGCGACTGATGGTTCGGGGCGTTCGTGCACTTGATGATTTCAGCTATGAATTTCAGCTCTCTATGGTGAATAAGGGCCTCAACAGCACTATAGAAACCATTTTCATGCCGACCGATCCCCAATACTTCGTGCTGCGCTCGTCGCAGATCAAGGAGCTGGCACGTCTGGGTGGCGACATTTCGACAATGGTTCCCGATCTTGTGGCCGATGCATTGCGCAGAAAGCTTGCGTGACCTGAGGTTAGAGATTACAGGTCTTTTGCACAGAACAGTTGCTTCTTGACAATCACTACTCGATCGGATATGGTGTGCTTCATTGTTTAATTGAAGGGGTAATGAATGGCCGTACCAAAGTATAAACCGTCCAAGGCACGCACCAGA
>DATKUC010000221.1:0-5874 GCA_035530835.1 Spirochaetia bacterium | reverse complement strand
AGAACGAATGCAGCAACTGCTGCAGCGGGATAGAGCAGGCGAGGAACGGCGACGCGTCCATCGCCGGTGTAGGCGTGCAATACCTCGTAGACGAACAGACAGGCAAAGGGGACGGCGATGAAGAAGAGAACCTCGCCGACGGGGAGAGCCGCAATACGAAACGCGCCCGCGTACAAATCATTGAAACGCCAGTCTCCGCGGACAGTAGCCGAGTGATCCCAAAGCAGGTACGGCGCTCCAGAGACAAGTGTCGCGATCAATGCCTGCGGCCATCTGCGGACATACGCGACTCTTCGATCGAACGACAGGACGAGGGGAAAGAATGCAATTCCAAGGTCGATTACCGTATAGAGTGTCACGCGGTACTCCGCGCGGCCCGCTGAGATCCCGAGCCATAGTCATTGGTTCGTCCGGAAAGCGTGTTTGCGATCAACGTCGAAAGGATCGTGACCTTTGTCGGTTTCACCTTGCGGCGATACACAATGAACGGATCATGGGCGATTTGATCGGCAGTCCATTTGTACATGTCGGAGGCCGTTTTGATGGGAACAAGATATCGCCGCGGAATGAATCGAAATCCTCTCTCGGCTTCACGCTGCCAATTCCGGTATCGGTCGATTTCCCCCCTGATGAACGACCTGAACTTCTCAGGCTTTACGCCGGCTTCGAGACTGTCGAGACATTCGAGGCCGCTTCCCGCCATCGGGAGATACCTTCGTCCGAGCTCACGGTCCTCGGAAATGTCCCGGATGAAATTAATGTGCTGCATCGCGCGTCCGAGCATTCTCGCGTACGGATAGGATGCTTCCGGCAGTTCCAGGAGTTTCGCCATCATGAGGCCAATGACTTCGGCCGAGCCATCGATGTATGCCAGCAACTCTTCGATACTGTCGTACGCGTTGCGCGAGAGATCCATCTCCATCGATGCAATGAATGAGTCGACCCAGGCTGGGTCGAATTCGCGCCTCTCCATGAGTTCGCCGAAGGAGTCAATAATGAGGTCGCCTGAGGAACGACCGGAGCGCATTACGCGGTATCGGTCGACGAACGATCTGAAGCCGACTCTGTCCTGTGGCACGTCGTCAACAAAGTCATCTGCCACTCTGACAAACCCGTACAACGTGAATACATCGCGACGCACATCTTCCGGAAAGAACAGGCTGCTGTTGAAGTATGTCTTGCTCCCGTTCCTGAAGGTGGTCAAATGAACCTTGTCAATCCTCTTCATATGGGCTGCTCCTTCTGTATCTTTCCCGCGATCACTTCGGCTCCAATAAGCGTCATTGGTACGCCGATGCCGGGGTGGGTGTACTGGCCGGAGAAGTAGAGGTTCGGTACCTTTTTGCTGCGGAACGACGGGCGGAAAAGTGCCGTCTGGAACAGCGTGTGAGAGAGGCCGAGAGCGGTGCCCTGGAACGCGTGGTAGTCACGTTCGAAGTCATTAACCGTGTAGAGGCGGCGAGCTTCAATTGAGCCGAGGATCGATTCCCCTGCGAGCTTCTCAGTCGTGCCCATAATCTGTTCGAAGAAACGCTCGCGAAGCTCCTCGGTGTCCGGCAGGCCGGCGGCGACCGGCACCAGCAGGAACAGATTCGTCCTGTCCGGCGGCGCCGCATCAGTATCGGTCCGTGAGGATACGTGCATGTAGAAGCTCGGATCTTCGGGCCACCTCGGGTGTCGAAAGATGGCATCGAAGTGGTTCTCCCAATGCGGAGCGAAGTAGAGATTATGATGCTGAAAGTGTTCAAGCTTCCGGGATACGCCGAGAAAGGCTATGAACATCGACGGGGCGACAGTTCTCGTTTTCCAGTAGCGAGCCCCATGCGAGCGCTCCTTCTTCTTCAGGAGATTCATCTCCGCATGGGGATAATCTGATGTCACGAGCACCACGTCCGCATCAACTTCACCGGATTCGGTGCGAACACCCACTGCCCGTCCATTCCGAACGAGAATCTCCTGTACCTCGGCTCCGGTTCTGATGACGGCACCCTGCGACTCGGCAAGTTTGTGAACCGCCTGCGCTACCGCAGACATTCCGCCCGCCGGGTGACTCACTCCCAGCACCAGATCGACGTACGACATGATCGAATACAACGCCGGAGTATTCTCCGGGCTCGAACCAAGGAAGACCGACGAATATTCCAGCAGTTGGCGGCTGCGCGAATCACGAAACGAACGCTGTACAAATTTGTGGAGACTCCCGAAGAGGTTGAGACGGAGTGCCTCCCCGAACATGCGTGGACGTGCCAGATCGGCAAGGCTTCGGTAATCCTTGTACAGAAACTCTCTCATCGCTATCTCATACTTGCGGGACGCATTCTCAAGATATGCAGTCACCTTCTCTGCACCTCCGAGTTCAAATGATTCGAACAGGTCGCGAATGGAAGCGTTGTCCTGACGTATATCTGCCCACTCTGTCGCACCGAAGAACGCTCGATAGAGAGGATCGAGCCGCGTGAGAGTGTAGAAGTCGGAACTGGTGCGGCCGAAGAGTCCGAAAAAGCGAGAGAAGACCTCGGGCATCAGATACCAGGTCGGTCCCATATCGAATGAGTATCCATCTATCTTGAGATGGCGTGCCCGTCCGCCGGTGGTGTCGTTCTTTTCAAGGACGACTACTTCCCATCCCTGTTTCGCAAGAAGCGCAGCGGCCGACAGACCGCTGAAACCTGCTCCGATTATTGCCACTTTTTTTGTCAAAATTATCTCCGCCTCTCGAATGTACAACACATTTCGTGATTTATCAAGCGGAAGAGAAGGTATTCATTGGACGTTAAACACGAAACGTGCTATATTCAGCGTCGAGAGGAACAAAATGAAACCGACTTTGACGGGTATTGGGGATATAGCGCTCTACATACCACGCGCGGAAATGAAGCTTTCCGAGCTGGTTAGTCGGCGCGCTGCGGAGAAGCCTGAACTGGAAACACACTTGAAGCGTGCGCAGGAGACTACCGGACAGGAGCGTTTTCGCTTTCCGTCGTTCTGGGAGGATACCGCAACCCTTGCAGCAGAGGCGGCGCGATCGCTCACCGCACGGATGCGCTCCGAGCAACTGAGGTCACTGAGATTCCTGGCCTCAGGTACCGAGACTTCAGTTGACCACTCGAAGCCGGTGTCAGCCTACGTACAGGGCATGCTCCATCAGATACAGGCTGGAGTTCCCGAAAGTATCGCCTCCTATCAGGTGCAGCATGCCTGCGCCGGGGGAGCTCTTGCCGCGATCACCGTCGGTTCCGTTCTTGCGCTGAATCCTGAGCGGCGGGAATCCGGAATTGTGGTCTGTTCAGATATTGCCCGTTACCAGACTTCTACCACGGCAGAAGTAACCCAGGGCTCGGGGGCGGCAGCGCTGCTTGTCGAGACGAATCCGCGGCTCCTGTCACTCGACCTTGATACCCAGGGCTTCCATTCCCGTGATGTGGATGATTTTTTCCGTCCTCTCGGAGCGGTAACTGCAAGCGTGAGGGGTGGATACTCGATGAAATGCTACGTTGAAAGCATGCACGCAGCGCTTGCAGACCACGCCCGCCGGAGTGGAGTCGACGCTGCGACCGTACTGAGGGAGACCGACCTGTTCGTTCTCCACGCCCCATTCCGTAACATGCCTGTCGTTGCAATGAACAGGATTCTCGGGGATGTACTTGGTTACTCTGCGCAGGATTCCGCCGATTTCCTCGAAAGCCGCGGGTTTTCCGCCGCCATTGATCCGGTATCCCGTATCGGCAACACCTATACCGCGTCGCTTTTTGTATCGCTCGCGTTCCTGCTCGCCGATCGGTTCCGGGTGCTCGGACGTGCAATCGCGGGCAAAAAGGTGCTCCTCGTGTCCTATGGATCCGGAAATACGATGGCTGTCATTTCCGGTACCGTTTCACCTGACGCTCCGGCGGTGATCGCATCGTGGGACCTATCAACGGTCTGGCGTGCGGCACAGGCCGCATCGATGAGCGAGTATGACGAGTGGCTTGATAGGCCGAATATGAACACCACCTATAACACCGTTCTTTCCGGCAAAGAGATACCTGTCGGAGCGTTCTATCTTGAGAGTATTCGGAGCGACGGATATCGAATCTATCGCGCGAAGGCTCACGCCTAGAACTGGACGAGCACCTGCAGGTCCAGAGTGAGGGCGTTGTTCCCCGAGAAGTAGGTCAACTCTTTTCCCGCTCCGCCTCCGTTGAAGCTGAGCGTGGCCGCGAACGGAACCAGACGGGGAATAGAGAACGCCGCTTTCAGGCTTGCCTGGTATGACAGATCGGACGCGTTCAGGAGTCCGGAGATCGTCATCTTCAGAAAGTCCGCAATGAACTTGTCTTTGGACAACGAAGCGTACCCATATACGTTCCCGACATAGAGTGGCGTGAACGAACCTGCAGCGAGCATCGCCGGATAGGAACCTGCGTCGGCCGTACCGGCCGAGTTATAGAAGAACTCACCCTGCAGCGTCCACCGCTTCAGCTCCCCGAGTGCACGGGTGAACCCTAACGAGTAGGAGTAGTTGAAGCTGTACGTATCATAAGCGAAACCCGCGCCAAGCTCACCATAAACGTCTGTCCCCAGTACGCGCCCTGAAAAGTCGAATCCGTAACGACCCTGAATACCCTGCCCGAGGTAGCCTGACAGACCGAGCTCAAACCCTCCGAGCGTTGCCGCACCGCGCGCGGCAATCCGTGCAGTGTCCGCGAGATTACCGACAGTGCCGTTGCGCACAGTCTGGGAAAGATCGGCGAACAGGGTGATATCAGCCTGTGAGAAGGGGAGGAACAGCTTGATCCCGGGCTTCCCCACGCGAAGGTCGAGGCTCTGCAGTGAACTTGATTTTTGCAGATTGATGAAATCGACGGGTGTCCAGATGAATGAGGGTCCCCACGCGACCAGCTGATTTCCGATTCGTACAAAGAGCGTTTTTGCTATGTCAAAGTCAAAAAAGAACTCGGAGAGGGCATACTGGTTGGCGAAAAGGTCAGTTGCCGCTCCACCGACGGCGCCCAGGCTTCCGGTGACCCCCGTGCCGGCGGGAACCGAGCCGCCGGTGCCTTCAAAGAGAGAGTGGCTGAGGTCGTATGACAGGTAGAGTTGGCCGTACTGTGGTACCGTGATCTTGCCGAACAGTTTTCCGCTGAACGAGCCGACTGTCGAATAACCGGAGAAGCCCTGCGGAACCTGTACAGTGGAGTCGAACAGAAGTGTGCCTCCGACAAGGTATGAAAGTGAATCCTTCTTCTCCTGTTTCTGGCTCTGATTGACGGTGTTGTCGAATGTTCCTATGTTGAATATGCTTGAATCCGACGGCAGCTGCGAGTCGCCGGGAATTGCGGTTCCATCGGCCGGCGGTTTCGCGGCAGTCTGCGCGAAAGCCGATACGCCGATATAAAATAGCGCCAGACCGATCAAAGCGGCTTTCATCATCCTGTTGCGCATCTTCAGTACCTCTCGGTTAATTGCTACCTCGATTGCTGCTCCAGATATGCCTTTGAGAACACATAATCCGGTATCGGGTCAGTGGAAATCCCTTCATTCACGATGAACGTCTTCTGGCCGGGCTGGAGGTTGTCGATTGACATCAGCTTCGTGAACAGATATTTGCCGGGTGCGACTGACTGGTACTCTATGTAGTAGACAGTCCGCAGGAGCGTTCCGGATGCACTGTAGTTTTCAACCTTGACCGGGAGACCGTCAGTTGTCCGCACGAACCACTTCTGGATGGGAAAGGAAACGTCGAGCTGACGCGCGGTGAGCTTCACCACATCGCAGGTCCACTGAGCAATCTGCGCCTGCCCTTCCATCGCAAGCTGAAACTGCTTCTCGAGCTCGAGCCGGCCGAAGGTATCTGTACGAACGTCGGTGGAGCCGACATCGTCCTTCCTGTTG
>DATKUC010000220.1:0-29200 GCA_035530835.1 Spirochaetia bacterium | reverse complement strand
CCTCGCGACACGACGAACCCGGAAGTACTTCATGCATGTTTGACGTGATAGCCGTACGCTTATCTGTTCGACAAAGGACGACATAACAATGATTGGACAGTTCCCTTTAGCTAATTCCGCATTTGCACTCCTGTGAGCCTGACGACCATTCTGGGTGGCGACAATGGTGTGCAAGTCCATTTGGTTGAGCTTAACTCAAGATGGAAGGTTCCTGCGGACACGCTCTTGTGTTGATCCGTATTCGATGCGGCTTAGCAGATGAAAGACAATCAGTCTTCACAGGCTATTCGGAGGTCCGAGAACTCGTGAACTTCACCGGTTGAATACTTTTCGAATGTTGGGTGGTACTCTGGCAGATAGATGAACCCTCGCAAACACCGGTTCGGGATATTGTTACAAATGTGGCAGCGATTGTGATTGCAGAAATCGGCAAAAATGGGTCGCTTGGAACGACGCGATAGCGAGTCGGACGACCGTGAATGAACAGTAACAGGCGACAATGCACTTGACTAAATGACTATCGGGGAGGAAAATAAGTGACTGAGAATAGTGCAACTGCACCGAACTGAACGGTACCGCGCGCAAGTCTTGTCGAAGGCCACTGTATTATCCGAACAATATCCACCTGCTTACAGGCTGTGATTCTCAGTTCCTCTATTTCATTGACTACGTGACGATTCGCCGTGCAGGAACGATGACCAAACGACAGAAACGGCTTCGGCGTGCGCTTGAGCAGCTCTATCGTGCTGATCCAGGCGGTATTCGCAGGAGTTTCTCCAATCTCGCTGCTGCTATCGCGAAGCTTGCAGACCGATCTGAGCTATCCTGCATCACCCTGTGGACCGATAAAAAGACCGCGTATCGCGAGGCGTTGAGCAGTATTCCGGCGATCAGACGGAGAACGATCGATCACACCTTCGAGCATCCGACGGTGAGCTCTCGACGCGCGCGGGATGTGCACAATCCGCTGTTCCCGGTGAACTACATGGACCGGGAGTTTCGCAAAGGGCTTGCCGAACATGTGCGGGAGTCCACTCGATTCGCCCGCAACGTGAACAACAGCATGGAGCGATTATGGGTCTACCTCGGCGTTCATAATTATAGAAAACAGTTTCGACTGAACACGCCGATCGCGGAACGAAGGTTCCATGCGATCGAGGCCGGAATCGATAGACAGCGGATCGATGAGGCGCTTGCGAATCTCTATGCGAGGAGGCGATTCCTCTCGCGGGAACCGGTACGAGGTTGCGCGCGAAACCTCTGGTTGCGTCGATACTCAACGCCACTGCGGGGAGAGGATCCGCAGCTTCTCGCAAAGGTGCGGCGACTCGGCGCACAAGGGGAGATCGATGTTCAGGATCTGCGGCGACAGATGGGCATCTCCAAACTCTCATGCCCGAAGCGCGAATATGTTCCGGCATATGCGTTTGGCTGAGTTCCATCACCAGGCTTTGGGACACTACCTAGGCTTTGAATCCCAGGCCAATCAGAAACGTCTCAAAGGACTCCTTTCTGCTCGATTTCGGCTTGAACGGTTTGGCGGTAAGAAACATCGCTCTGAACCTGCGGAGGAACTCCTGCTCATCGCCGCCCTGGAATATCTTGACCATCAGGTTTCCGCCGACTCTCAGATGCGTTCCGGCAATTTCCAGAACCATGTCGACAAGTCCGCTGGATCGCGCGGTGTCCACCGTCCGGTTTCCGGTTGTCGAGGGCGCAGCGTCACTCAGAACCACGTCGAACGGTCCCCGTGCCGCAAGCCATGTCTGCACTTCCGCGCTGAAGACGTCGCCCTGAATGAACTCGAGGTTTGGAGGTATTCCCGGAAGGTTCAGGGGATTCAGATCGAGCGCATATACATGTCCGTTTCCAACTGCTTTTGCGGCATATGCGCTCCAGCTTCCCGGCGATGCTCCAACGTCGAGTACGTTATTGCCGGGCTTCAGGAGGTGATGCCGTTCCTGGGCTTCCTGGAGCTTATAGACCGATCGTGCAGGATATCCTTCCCTGTGGGCCCTCTGGGTATAATGGTCAGGTGTATCTCGTGCCACCGATCACGCCCCGGTTGCAAGCGTTGATAGGAACGTAAACGCCCTGTCCGGGAATCCGGGCAGGTTCTCGTGGCCGAAGTCCGGGTAGATGACGATCTCCTTTGCCGACATGATCCGGTTGTACGCCGCAAAATGGGTGGAAGGTGGGCATATGTCGTCCATGAGTCCGGATGCAAGCAACACATCGGCGCGAATCCGGTGAGCAAGGTGTTGAATGTCGATGTAACCCAGGCGGGTAAAGATCTCCTGTTCCCGTGCGTGAGTCGGGTCGAAGTGCCGGAAGTACTCCTTCAATTCAGCGTACGCGCGCTCTGCGAGATCCATCTGCCAGACGCGCTGGTAGTCGCACAGAAACGGGAAGAGCGATACAGCTTTGCGGACGCGTGGTTCAAGTGCCGCGCACGCAAGAGTCAGCGCGCCGCCCTGCGAGCCGCCCATTGCGCCAACCCGCGTTTCATCCACCTGGTCCATGTTCATGACGATGCGGGCAAGCTGTGCCGTATCGAGGAATATCTGCCTGAACAGCAACTTCTCCGGCGCATCGTCAAGGCCGCGGATGATGTGCCCACGTTGCGTGTTGCCGCGCACACCGCCTGAGTCCTGTGAGCTGCCTCCCTGTCCGCGGCAGTCAAGTGCCGCGACTACGAAGCCCGACGCTGCGTAGCCGAGCTTTTCGGACCACTCTCCCGCGTCGCCGGTGTAACCGTGAAACATCAGCAACGCAGGCTGGCTCCCGGTTGATTGTTCGGGGCGCAGTAGCTGCGGGCGCAGCAGCTGCGCATGGATCCGTGCCCCGCCGATACCGGTGAAATAGAGGTCGAAGCACTCGACTCCGGGGGCCGTGAATGCCGCTGGAATCAGCTCCAGTTCGTCCTTCTGGTCTGCAAGTTCGGCAAGCGCACGGTCCCAGTACTGATCAAAGTCGGCGGGTTTCGGATTCGTTCCGCGGTAGTTTCGCAAGTCTGAGAGCGGCATATCGAGTACAGGCATGATGGTCTCCTCTCATCAGTTGACGTGTTTCAGAGTCTAACGGTCTTCGAGCGGCAGAATGTAGCTTTTCAGCGGCGGAAAGCCGTTGAAGTAGATCGAGCTGTAGCTCTGGGTGTAGGCGCCGGTGGTGAATATGTAGACCCTGTCGCCCTCTTTCGTATTGCTCGGCATCCGGTATTTGAAGTCCTGATACATGATGTCCATCGAATCACACGTGGGGCCGGCGAGGATGATCTCTTCGGATTCTCCCTGTCCTTCGAAATAGATAGGGTACTTGATTGCCTCTCCGAGCGTCTCGATCAATCCGCCGAACAGTCCGACGTCGAGGAAAGCCCATCGGTAGAGGTTGTTTTTTGATTTCTTCGAGATGCGGATGATTTCGGAGACGATTACTCCGGAGTCGGCGGTCATTGCCCGTCCCGGTTCCATATAGATTTCCGGCAGCTGTTCCCCGAAGTCCTCGATGAGAAATCGCTTGATCTCGCTTGCGTAGACATCCATCGGAAGCGTGGGCGAAAGATAGTTCGCCGGGAAGCCTCCTCCGAGATTTATCATCTTCAGCGATATCCCTTCGTCCGCTTCGAGCGCGTCAAACAGGTATTTGCATCGTGCTATCGCGTCGTCCCACTGGCCGATATCCCGTTGCTGGGAACCGACGTGAAAGGAAAAACCATATGGCTCCAGTCCGCGGTTTCGTGCCTCGATGATCAGGTAGTAGATCATGTCCGAATGTGCGCCAAACTTGCGCGAGAGCGGCCAGTCGGAGCCGGTTCCTTCTGTCAGGAGGCGGAAGAATACGCGGGATCCGGGGGCCTCGACGGCAATATTCACAAGATCTTCCTGCGAATCGGTTACGTAGAGTCGGATACCTTTCTCGTAGAAGTAGCGGATATCGTCCGCCTTCTTGATGGTGTTTCCGAAGCTCATACGTTCGGGTTCGACACCCAGGCTCAGTAACTGATCAAGCTCGAAGCGTGTCGCAACGTCGAAACAGGAACCGAGACTGTGCAGGAGCTTGATTACTTCGTCGTTCGGGTTTGCCTTTATGGCGTAATATATCTGCGAAAACGGAAGCGCTGACTTCATCTCGAGGTACCTTCGTCTGATCGCTTCCAGGTCAATAATGAGAAATGGTGTTTCCTTGTCTTTTGAAAACTCTCTTACTCGTTCGAAGCGTTCACGCGTCATGTAGCGATCAAGAGGAAAGTAGTAGTTTTCCTTGAGCATTCTGCCTCCTGTGCGGGTTTATCCTACATTACATATAATGAAATTCGCGCGGGTTGTCATTACTGCATTTCGCCAATACCAGGGTCGTGAGTGCATCCTCCGGAGCGCGTGTTGACTGGGGTGCGTCCATTCCGTACATTGAAACCATGGGCAGGACATCACTACTACGGCGACCTTTTCAATACCGTGAATACAACGTCACTTTCATTCTCATAGCGGCAAACGTGCTGGTCTTTCTGCTGAACAGTGCAGTTCCGCAGACACGCCCCGAAATGTCTCTGGTGTCGCCCGCGGTGGCCGCCCAGGGGTATAACCTCGGCACTCATTTCTGGCAGCTTCTAACCTACATGTTCGTTCACGCGAATATCTCGCATATCTTTTTCAATATGCTCGGCCTCTTCTTCTTCGGTGTTCAACTCGAGCGCCGGGTCGGTAGTTCCGAGTTTCTGCTGTTCTACCTTGTCGCCGGCGTCGGCGCCGGGCTTATCTCGCTTCTAATCTTTGCATTGACCGGAACTCCGACAATTCTGCTTGGTGCTTCGGGCGCAGTTTTTGCTGTGTTGCTCGGATTTGCAACCTACTTTCCAACGGCAATGATCTACGTATTTGGGATTATTCCTATTCGCGCGCCTATTCTCGTGCTGGTGTACACCGCCATCGAACTGTTTTCCGAACTGTTCGGCGCGAGCTCAGGAATTGCACATCTGACGCATCTTGCCGGCTTCGCTGTTGCATACCTCTATCTGGTTGTGCGGCTTGGCATAAACCCTATTCGAGAGTTCACGGCCTCCCGCCGATAATGATGTCGTGGAGACTGGTACAGTAAAGACCGCTTTCATCCGCGCTTTCATGCTCGTCGGGTTTCTGATTGCTTCTGTCGGCACAGTCCGGGCGGACGATCTGCTTGTGGGGGAGTTCAGCGCCGAGACCCATCCTCTCGTTCGGGACACCCCCGAACCACCTTCACGGCAGCAGATCGTGACCATGTTGCTCAGCGAGGCGCGATTTGCCTTCTCCGGGATGATCTACGGCTTCAATTTCAACTATACTCCCTCGGACCCGGTACGTCAGGTGAAAGAGGTATTCGATCTCACGCCGATTGCCGAGGTTCCGTGGGGTGATCCGCGACTTTCCGTGCTCAGTACCCGGTCGACCGCCGATCTCTTTTTTGCACAGATTACCTATCGCCCGGCTGATTTTCAGGTCTTCAGACTGCAGGGATGGCAGAGCAATTCGAATGATCATGCATCAGGCTCAGGGAGCGCTTCCTATCTCCTGGGAACTCCCGGACGTGCCGCCGCCGTGAATGCCGCAATCAAAAACGCTATCAGGGAGTACGTTCGGGCGCGAGAATACAACAGGCCACGTGAGATACGCGGAAGCCTGGCTCTGCTCGACCCGCCACGCATTGGCGTGCAGCGCGGCGACTACTTCGCCGAAGTCCGCATCGCCCTCGATATCCGCGCAATTCTGCCCTATACTGTGTTCTGATCCGCGGCTCAGGAAATTACCAGTGAGGCGATAAGAGCGAATGCACCACCGACAAGCATTCCGGTAGCAATTTCGGGAACCGAGTGACCGATCATCTCGGAGATTCGTGTCTCCTCGTGCATATTCAGCTGATCGAGGACGCGATTGAATCGTTTTGACAGATTCTGCACATGACCGCGCAACCGGTATGCATCGAAAATTACAATTGCCGAGAACGCGCCGGTAACCGCGAATATGTCCGAACCGATGCCGTCCTTCATACCGATGAGCACCGTGAGGGCCGTGACAAACGCAGAGTGAGCACTTGGAATACCGCCCGCTGTAGTCAGGTATCCCCACTCAAGCTTTCCGTCCCGAATCGAATAATAGATCAGTTTAAACAGCTGGCAGGCGACCTGGACCACGCCGGCAGCTATGAGAACGACCGGTAGTCCCTTCACCTGCACCTCCTGCAAAGATTAACCGCATTCATCGTTGAGCACATAATTCAGGAATGGTGCACGAATTTCAATATCACGATCGGGGGATTCCACCGATTTCATTCTGTGAATAGTCCTGCGTTGCCGGAAACTCAATGAGACAGCTGGCGCCGTCCTCGTTTGCGAAGCTCACCGAACCTCGCAAGCCGGACACGACCTGTCGGATTATTGCGAGTCCGGTTCCTTGTTGCGCTGCCGGAGGAAACGCGACGGACTTGTCCTGGTACCCGGGCCCCCCGTCCTTGAAATTGAGCCGAATCAGCTCTTCTTCGACGTCAAGCTCGATCTTGAACGACGGTGTCGATCCGTCCTTCATTCCGTATGCAACTGTATTTGCCGTAAGTTCGGTCAGCACGATGCCGACTGCGACGGCAGTGCGAGGTGCAACTTCAAGTGGCTCAAGGTCGCACTCCCACGCCGCCTTCCCTTCTTCGACGAGCTCACCGACAAGTTTGGGAATATAGCTGCGAAGATCAACCGCGCCGGGCGGCGTCCGCTCGTGAAGCGAGGGGAAGAGAGCGCTCAGGGCTCCCGCGTGCCGAATCACCGCACCAATCGCGGCCGTCTGTGCGGCGTCGCCTTGAGAACCGCACGCCACAGCGAGCACGTCGCCAAAATGGTCCAGACAGATGGCTACACTGTCGGCAATCTGGCCGTGGAAGTAGTCCCGTTCGACAACCGCGCGTGCAAGTCGCTTCTCGACTTCACGCGTCTGTTCCCACGCCTTCATCAGCAATCCAACCAGAATTCCTACAAGAATAACCGAGACAAAGGGGATCATGTAGTGCATTGCAAGCGTGTAGTAGAGTGTTATTCCGTGCGGCTGAGGTTCGAAGCGACCGGCGAGCAGCAAGGTAACCGGTATGTTCACCACCGAAAGGAAGAGTCCGGCCCACAATCGTGCACTTGAAGCGAGCGCAACCGCAACAACTGCGAGCAACGAAGCGTGTATCGCGAATGCCTGCAGGGAGGGGAACACCATCACGTAGGCGACGTAGAGAACCAGTGAAACTGAATATCGCAGGTACAACGCAGGCCAGTTCATGATCAGACTGTCACGCGAATCCTGGTTCCAAGACCGGGTCTGGTGTGAATTTCAAGCCTCCCGTCGAGTTCACTCACGCTTCGCTGAACACTTTGCAGCCAGAACCACTCGTCACCCGGTTCGACTGACTCGGTAATCTCCGAACTCAGACAGTCTACACAGTTTTCCGACCTGCAGTCAAAGCAGGATGCAATGCCTGGTCCGGAATCCTCGACGGTAATAACCGCATGTTCGCCATGCCGTTCAAGTTCGATTCGAACGACCGGCAATTCGCCGTTCGGCGGCATTTCGGAGAGCGACTCGCAGCAGGTGCGCAGCATATTCTCGACGATAGTAAGCAATTTCGCGCGTGATCCAAGAAAGGTGGCCTGCGAAGTCGGCTTGAACTCGAATATGATCGACTTTCCATATTCGGGATGAATGTGAAAGATATAGATTGACGATGTGATGAGCATGTTCAGATCGAGAATCTCGCGATCACCGTGTGCAGACGCCGTCGTCACGTACCGTGCCATGTCGAGCCTGCTGCCGAGCCGGGAGATGATGTGGTCAAGCCGTGTGCGGCTGACCGTATCCGAGGGCACCGGTCCTTTTCCTGTTTCGGCGGCGTTCCGGATGATCGACGCGATCGACGTCAGATCGTTCTTCAGATCCTGCACGAGTCCTGTCGTGTTCTTGCCGAACTCGATGAACGGTCGGTCCAGTTCGGACTGGACAAGAAGTGCATCCCGCTGTCCCTGCGCCCGTCGAAGATCCTCCTCGAACACGAACCAGAAGAGCAGCACCACAACCACGACAAGGATCAGTCCCAGAAGGAAATTGCTGAAGTTATTGTGATGGATGACATTTCCCGCTATGAGCGCGCCGATTGTGAGCCCGGCGATCGTCCCGATCTTGATCCACCGTCCGCGATCAAGAAGACCGTATTTCAAAAGCAGAAATGCACCAATCGCGATGATCGTTTCTCCGCCGGCGTGGACGTCCTTCAGAGACATGATATAGACCATGCCCTGGGCGATGAGGATCGCGACCTGGATGTATTTTCCGGCCACACCTTCCGGCAGCAGGAAGAGCGCGAACACGATAAGCGCCGGTATGCCGATTCCCATCACCGTCGGCAGGAACAGGGTTTGCGGCAGCGTCAGGTGTCGGAATACCAGAAGACCGAACACGTCCGCACACCATCCACCGCCGAGGAGGAAGATTATCAAAAGGTTGATCTTCTGGTATTTGGTCAGCTTGTTCCGAGATCCGGCGATGCCCATTTAGGCTCATTATAGGTGAGCTTGGGTGAATGTAAAGGGGCGAACAATGTCCGAACTGTCCTATAGCAGGTTCCGTTCCCGCAGCCTTCGCATTATCTGCTCGTAGCTGATGCCGTACTGCTCGGCTATGTCGCGTGCGAAACTCTTGCCCGTCGGGGCGCCTTTGCGTACCCGGTACGTTCGGGTGGCGGACGAGGAATCGCCACTCTCGATCACTCCGGCAACCAGGCTGCCGATCCTGCTCCTGCCGCCGATCTGCGAGTTCAGGCTTTCCACCCGCCCGGCGAGCCCGTGCAGATGTGTGGCAAACAGTCCTCGGGTCCCCAGCATGCTCAGGGCGCGTATAATATCCTCCGCCAGATATTCACCCTCTGCGGGACTCGTGCTGGTGAGTGATTCGTTCAGCAGTACCATTGAGTTTTCGGTCACGGTATCGAATAGCGCAGCAAATCGCATGGCCTCCTCGCCGAGCCGCCCTGACGCGAGTTGCCCCTTCTCCTCAGACGGGAAGTGGGTCACGATGAGGTCCACCGGGCTCACTGAAGCCGATGCCGCCGGCACGTACATTCCACACTGCGCAAGAACCTGGACCAGCCCGACGGCCTGCGTGAAGGTGGTCTTTCCGCCCTGATTCGGCCCGGTCAGTATCTGTAATCGACTTTCCTCGTCGAGGCCGACGCCGTTCAGCACGATCCTGTCCGAAGATCCGCCGGAGAGCAGCGCGAGAAGCGGATTGAACAGATCCGTTGCCTCGAGATGGCGATCATCCATTGAGCGTATCGATGGCTTTGAGACCGGCAGATTCTCCTGTTCCAGTCGACGGAAGAACCGGACCGCGCCGAGGAAGAACGCGGCGTCGTGCTGCAGGGTGCGAAGCGCTGTCGTGTTCATCGACATGTATCTGTTGAGCACGCGCACCAACGGGCGTATCGTCGATCCGAGCAGCTGCTCGAGATCCTGAAAGAGCGGTGAAAGCGGAACTTTCAGCAGAGGATCGCTGCTGTACTCGGTTGGCACGGGAGAGCTGTGGATGGTGGTCGTGGTCTCGAAGTCCGCGTCCGGCTGTTTCCCGAACAGGCGAGGCAACAGGCCCTTTTCGTGATACGTATGTTCGTTGACCGAAAGCAGTGTCGCCTCCACCGGTCGCATGCGTTCGTCCAGGTTGATACCGATTGTCACGCTTCGCTTCTTTCGGAGTCCCTCCCGCAGTTGCGGCAACTCTCTGCGGAGGTTCTGAAACTGTTCACTCGAGCTCACCGCTTCAAGCGACTTTCCGAGTTGCCTGATTCCCTCAGATTTGATCTCCTCTTCACTGCTCCGGATCGCGCCGAAGAGCTCATCGATGCATTCAACGTAGAGCTCGAGTTCACTGAGACGCCAGACTGCCTCCTGAAGCGGATTGCGGGAGTCTTTCCGGGTATCTGAGAAGAGGATGATTTCATTTATCTTCGGGATAATCTGCTCAAGTCCACCGAAGAGTGCCGAAGAGCGGTAAATATCCTCAAAGACATCCTGTCGATACCGGATCACTTCGAGATCAATCGGGAGACTTGATATGATTTCAAGTACCTGTTGATAGCGGATGCCTTCGCGCGTTATCTGTCGCGCGATTTCACCGAGGCCGAGATCCCGTACCGAATCGGAACCAAGCTCCCGAACAGTTTGGGATTGTCGGCCTGAAGGCGGGTAAAGAAGATTTGCCTTGAATGCGTCGGGTTGCACATGATAAGTTACCTTTCCACTCTGTTTGAGTCAAAGCGGAAATGCAGCAGTTTGTTCACCCGGTGAACCCTGCCGGAGCCTTACGCCGTTGCCGAAGACTGTTTGTGTTTCACCGTGAGATCGTTCCGAATCTCCACTTCGGCACCCGCGGCCGAGTGGGCGGTTCGGGACACTGTCTGCTTCTCTTCGTCCGAAAGAACCGAGCCGAAGATGTGAAGCACCGACCGCTTGCGGAAAAGCGAGCCAACCTTTAGTTCCTCAATGTTGACGTTCGTGATGTGCAGCTGGGGATCGTTGGCTAGCTCATCCAGAATTCGTCTGATGAGCTCATTCATAATTTTCCCCCTGCGGATATTATAAACCTGAACCGGCAAAAGTGCACATATGAATCGTCGCAGAACAGTCGGACAGGTTGACAGCTCGCGTGCTTCAACACATAATATCGCAGACGGAGAGCCGGTCTGCGTGGGCGATTAACTCAGTGGGAGAGTGCTTCCTTCACACGGAAGAAGTCAGCAGTTCAAATCTGCTATCGCCCACGGAAACCGGACTTTTCGTTGCCCGCACCGCTTCATTCACTATCCGCCGTTACGTGAAATCATTAAAGAGATGAATGGATTGAAAGGCAAACCTTTGGACGGTAAAGCTGTCATCGTAACCGGATCCAGTCGCGGCATCGGTCGGGAGACGGCTCTCATGTTTGGTCTTCTGGGTGCACACATTGTGCTGCACGGACGCGATACTGAGGCGCTTGCGCGTTCGCGGGCGTATCTTGCCGGGCGCGGCGTAGATGCGGTCGCGTACGGGTGTGACGTGACCGATGCCGATGGTTGCCGGAATCTCGTACGGACCTGTCTCGATAGCTATGGGCGGCTTGACGTTCTGGTCAACAACGCCGGCCTCTCCATGCGCGGCAACTTTGCCGATCTCGTGCCCGAGGTGGTTGAACGCATAGTGGGGACAAACATCACCGGTGCAATTCTGCCGACAATTGCGGCTCTGCCGGCGCTTCGCGAGACGCAGGGCAGCGTTGTCTTTGTCTCCACCGTCGCCGCCCTGCACGGCTTTCCCCGAGTGTCGATCTACTCAGCGGCAAAAATGTCTCTCACCGCCATCGCCCAGTCTCTTGAAGCCGAACTTCACTCGGACGGCGTCCACGTCGGCGTAGCCTATCTCCCGTTTGTCGAGAACGACGAGGACAAGCTGTCGCTTTCGACCGATGGCTCGCTAATCTCGGTTCACCGCCGCGCTCAGATCAGCCAGTCAGCGGCAGCTGAGGCAATCGTGAGGCTTGTGCGCCGACGACACCGCCGAACAGTACCTTCCGGAGTCGGCCGACTGCTTGTTGCGTGTGAACGAATAGCGCCGCGTCTCGTCCAGTCGGTTCTCAACGGTTCCGGCGGTCGCTTCCATCGGCAATAGCACAGTTAGTCCATTCAGCCTGCCAGTATCAGATATCACTTGCGAGAATCACACATTTGGGTTATCATGATGTGGCCCTGACTAATCTATCCGTAGTACATTTGGCGGTAACGGCATGAGTGATGCAATCGTTTACATGGATGGCATTGAGAAGTCTTTCCCCGGCGTCCACGCGCTCAGCGATTGCAGGTTCGAGCTGCTCCGTGGCGAAGTCCACGCGCTCGTCGGCGAAAACGGAGCTGGAAAATCCACGCTGATGAAAGTGCTCGCCGGAGTATACCAGAAGGATTCCGGTCGCATCCTGTTCAAGGGAAGGGAAGTGGAAATTCCGAATCCACGCGCGGCGCAACACCTCGGAATCAGCATCATCCATCAGGAACTGAATCTCATGCCGCATCTGACCGCGGCGCAGAATATCTTCATCGGTCGTGAACCACGGAAGGTCGGCGGCTTTATCGTCGACGATCGAGCGGCAAATGTGAAGACGCAGGAGCTTTTTGACATGCTTCATCTGCGCCTTGACCCGAAGGTCAAAGTCGGCGATCTGACCGTGGCAAAACAGCAGATGGTCGAGATTGCAAAAGCACTTTCATTCAATGCTGAAGTGCTCATCATGGACGAGCCGACCGCAGCGCTCAACACTACCGAAATACAGGAACTTTTTCGAATTATCCGCCACCTGCGCGAACAGGGTGTCGCGGTATCCTACATCTCGCACCGGATGGACGAACTGAAGCAGATTTCAGACCGCGTAACGGTAATGCGCGATGGCCAGTACATCGACACGGTCAATGCCGAAACCGCCACGATCGACCAGATCATCAGCATGATGGTCGGCCGCACGATCTACGAAGGCGCGCGGAACCTGAAGGATACCTCGGAACTCGAAGTGGTGCTCGATGTTCGCAATCTGAAACGCGGCAAGGTCATAAAGGATGTCAGCTTTCAGGCACGCAAAGGGGAGATTCTCGGTTTCGCGGGTCTGATGGGAGCCGGAAGGACTGAGGTTGCCCGCGCAGTCTTCGGTGCCGATCAGGCGGATTCCGGTGAAATCTTCGTGAACGGCAGAAAGGTTAGCATCCGACAGCCGAGTGACGCGGTGCGGCACGGAATAGGCTATCTTTCAGAGGATCGCAAGCGGTACGGGCTTGCGGTGACCATGGACGTTGAAACGAACATAGTTCTTGCGACCATGCAGCGTTTTCTTTCGCGAGCGGGACTCGTGAAGCGAAACGCAACGAAGGTGGCCGCGCAGACCTACGTGGATGCACTCAGCATCAAGACGCCGGGACTGACCCAGAAGGTGAAGTTCCTCTCCGGCGGCAATCAGCAGAAAGTGGTCGTGGCAAAGTGGCTCACGCGCGACAGCCAGATCCTCTTCTTCGATGAGCCGACGCGCGGAATCGATGTCGGCGCAAAAAGCGAGATCTACAAGTTACTGAACTCCCTTGCCGTGCAGGGCAAGGCAATTATCATGATCTCATCGGAGCTCGAGGAGATCATGCGGATGAGTCACCGAATCGTGGTGATGTGCGAGGGCCGCATTACCGGCGAGCTTATGGCTGCCGAAGCTACGCAGGAAGGCATCATGCAGCTTGCGACCAAGCGCGAAACGGTTCAACTGACAACGGAAAGCTGACGTACCCGGCGGCGGTTCGGCCGCATAACGACCAACAACGGAGCAAGACTATGTCGGATACAGTTATCACACAGCGACGCGTGCTGTTCAGTGCGAACGCCATGCAGAAGATCCTCGCGTTCGCGAGTCTTCTTGTCATGGTCATCATCTTTTCGTTTGCATCGCCGAACTTCTTCGACTTTGCAAATCTGGTCGCAATCATGCTCGCAACCGCGGTAACGGGAATGCTTGCAATCGGGGTCACGTTCGTCATCATCACCGCCGGTATCGACCTGTCGGTCGGGACCGCAATGACCTTCTGCGCAGTCATGACCGGTGTCTTCGTGACATTCTGGCATCTGCCGATCTTCGTCGCGGTGATCGGCGGCATAGTGACCGGCGGAGTGGTCGGCGCAACCTCTGGTGCGCTCACCGCAAAGATGAAACTTCCCCCGTTCATCGCCACCCTCGGCATCATGATGATCACCAAAGGGTTGTCGCTTATCATTTCGGGAACCAAGCCTATCTACTTCGTGGATACGCCCGTGTTTGCGCAGATTGCCATGGGTTCAGTCCTGAGCAGTGTCATTCCCGGCCTGCAGATTCCCAACGCTATTCTGATCTTCTTTCTTGCTGCAATTGTCGGAAGCTTTGTACTGAACAAGACGCTGCTCGGCCGATACACCTACGCCCTGGGCAGTAACGAAGAGGCGGTTCGCCTTTCGGGCGTCAACGTCGACATGTGGAAGATCGCCGTGTACGCGGTGTGCGGACTCTTCTTCGGACTTGCCGGCGTGGTCATGGGTTCCCGGCTCAATTCGGCGCAACCGGCACTCGGCCAGGGTTACGAGCTTGACGCGATAGCGGCTGCGGTCATCGGCGGCACGTCACTTTCAGGAGGCGAAGGTGCCATCCTCGGTACCGTCATCGGAGCGTTCATCATGAGCGTCCTGACGAACGGGCTGAGAATCCTGTCGGTACCGCAGGAGTGGCAGATCGTAGTAAGCGGCGTCATCGTTATTTTCGCCGTATACGCGGATATTCTGCGCCGGCGGCGATAGTGCGGACAGTGTCGGACGCCGCACCAAAATACGCTCACGTTGCTCCCGTTGGGAGCAAATACACGTGCAAAAAAAAGGAGTGAGCCATGAAGAACAAGAAACTCATCACCGTTCTCGTCGCTCTGTCTCTCGTTCTGTTTGTCGGCGCCTTCGGGTTTGCCAACGGGCAGAAAGAATCCTCGTCCCAGGCTGCCGCATCGGCTGCCCCCGCGAAACCGTACATTCCGGTTATCTCGAAGGGCTTCCAGCATCAGTTCTGGCAGGCGGTCAAGCTCGGCGCACAGAAGGCCGCAGTTGACTACAACGTCGACATCAATTTCATGGGACCGGAGACCGAGGCGATGGTCGACAAGCAGATCGATATGCTGACCTCCGAACTCGCGAAGAACCCGGCGGCAATCTGCTTCGCGGCCCTGGACAGCAAGGCAGCAATTCCTCTGCTCCAGCAGGCCCAATCGCGGAAGATCCCGATTGTCGGATTTGACTCCGGCGTCGACAGCAACATTCCGGTCACAACTGCAGCGACTGATAACGTGGCTGCCGCAGCTCTTGCAGCGGACAAGATGGCCGAGCTCATCGGCGGTTCCGGAAAGGTCGGAATCATCGTCCATGACCAGACCAGCCGCACCGGAATCGACCGTCGGGACGGTTTCATCAACGAGATGAAGGCCAAGTACCCGAACATCCAGATCATCGGACCGCAGTACGGCGCCGGCGATCAGCTGAAGTCAACCGATCTCGCCAAGGCGATGATTCAGTCGAATCCCGATATGAAAGGATTCTTCGGTGCGAACGAAGGTTCGATCATCGGTGTGCTGAACGGCGTCAAGGAGATGGGAAAAGTCGGGAAGATAGTCGTTATCGGCTACGATTCCGGAAAGCAGCAGCTTGATGCGATTCGCTCAGGGGAAGAGGCGGGAGCCATTACCCAGGATCCGATCGGTATCGGTTACAAGGCAGTTGAAGCCGCCGTGAAAGCACTTAAGGGCGAGACAATGCCGAAGTTCATCGACACCGGTTTCCACTGGTTCGACAAGACGAACATCGACGACCCCGCAATCAAGGCACTTCTTTACAACTAGAGTTTCCGTTTCCAGGCAAAAAGGCTGTCGGAGTTCCGGCAGCCTTTTTTTGTTCTCGGGCCCACGCGAACGCGGAGAAGCGACAGAAATCATTCTCAACGAAACGCCCAACCAGTGATATACTGCCTTTACTATTGCAACTACTGCGACAAACAGATGTATACATTCTTGATAATTGACGATGAACCGGTGGTCCGGGACGGAATATCCGAAACCATAGACTGGCAGAGTCACGGCTTCCGGCTGGTCGGTGCGTGCCGCGACGGTCGTGAAGGACTGCAGACGATCGAGGAACTCAGGCCGGACGTGGTGATGACCGACATCTGCATGCCCTTTGTCGACGGTCTCGAGCTCGCCGCCTTCATCACCGAGCGTTATCCGACAACGAAGACTATCCTGTTAACCGGGTATGATGAGTTTGAATACGCGAAGGAAGCCGTACGGCTCAAGGTCAATGATTTCCTGCTCAAACCAATAACCGCGGATGAGCTTCGAACAAAGCTCGACAGCGTACGCGCCGAGCTCGATCTGGACCGGCGGAAGCGCGAGGATCTGGACAGGCTGCAGTCTCAGCTGCGGGAGAGCCTTCCGCTGCTGCGGGAGCGTTTTCTGAACCGGCTCATCCGGGGAGACCTGCATGAAGCCGATATCGTGCGGCGTTCCGCGCTGCTCGAATTGAGTCTGCCGGGGCCCTGTTTCAACCTGCTGCTGATAGATTCAGACCGGGTCGATTGGGAAGATGACCTGACGGGTCTCAAAATTCAGAACGAAGTGGAAGCCGTCTCACGCACAAGATCCGATGTTATGGTATTTCGGTCCGAACGGGAGCAGCTCGTTCTGTTGATGTGGGCGCCCGATGAGCCGGCTGTGGTGCTCGGCGCAATCGAGTACGCAGAAGAGCTCGCTGAACGGGTGAGGACGGCTACCGGCGCAACGGTGTCAATCGGCATAGGGTTCCCGGTGCGAACTCTCCGCCGTATCGATGAGTCATTTCGTGGTGCCCGTACCGCACTCGGGCAACGTCTCATTCTCGGACCGAATCAGATCATCACCGCAGAACAGGTGCACGGATCGAGAAGTGAACCGGTTCCGCGAGCCGAGCAGGGCGCCCGTGCGCGGGTGATTCGTGAGTTCAGGAATGGCAGCTCCGCGGGGACAGAGACCGCAATTCGCGAGTTGATTGAGCTCTACCGGACCACTCGACTCAGTATGAAGGAGTGCTTCGTCGGCATTCAACGTCTGCTTGCGGACCTGCTCTCAGCGCTTGAATCCCTGGGGGTGCATCATTCTCAGGTCCCGGAAGTCGCCTCCGACCCTTTTGGAAGACTCACCGAAATGAAGACTCTCGAGGATATCGAACGCTGGTTTTGTGAACTTCAGCTCAGTGCCCGTGCCGTTCTTGCGCGACAGCAGCGACAGCAGTCGGCCGCCAAAGCGGTTGAGGCTGAGGATTACATTCAGGCGCACTATGCGGAGCCTGAGCTGTCGCTCACCGCGCTCTGTCGGGTATTGTCGATCAGCAAAAGCTACTTCAGCCCCATGTTCAAGGCGCACACGGGAATGACGTTTGTCGAGTATCTGACGAATCTGCGGATGGACCGGGCGAAGGAGCTCCTGATTCTGACCGACATGAAAGGCTATGAAGTTGCCGAACGGGTTGGTTTTACCGACGCTCACTACTTCAGCCTCACCTTTCGGAAACAGACAGGAGTGAGTCCGACCGAATACCGCGATTCGGTTCAGCCGATGGCACGATGAAGAAGTATCGCAGTTTTCGTACCACAATTTCACTTGCGTTCGGCGCGCTCGTTCTCACCATGGCATTGTTCATGGCAGTTCTGTCATACACCTTCACTCAGGATGCGGTGATAAGGACCTCCCGGTACTACACAGAGTTGCTGGTTGGCCAGATTCAGACGAACATCGACTCCTATATCAACTACATGGAGAACATCGCGAAGGTCGTCTATCTGAACGAGCAGGTCCAGCGCTATCTGAGCACGCGCGATCAGATGGACCCTGCGGAACGGACGCGGTATCAGGGACGAATTTCGGAGTTTCTCAATTCCATCGCCGAGACCCGGAATGACATTTCGCTTCTCCTCCTGGTCGATTCATCGGGAAAAGTGATTACTCAGAACGATCACATTCGGCTCAATCCGTCCGTCTCGATCAGGAACGAATCGTGGTATCAGCGGGCCTGGATCGCCGGTGGAGACCCGGTGATCTCCTCGCCCCATGTTCAGGACGTTGTCGAGGGAGAATATCGATGGGTAATTACCCTGAGTCGCACTATCAACGATACGGTGACCGGGCGCAGGATCGGCGTGCTCCTCGTTGATTTGAACTTTTCGGTCATCAACGACCTCGTGAACAACATCAGCCTCGGCAAGAAGGGCTACCTCTTCATCGTGGATCCGAACGGAGGCATCGTATATCACCCGCGGCAGGAACTTCTGTACAGCGGGCTCGAACGGGAGCCGATTTACGATGTACTTGGTACCGGGCGCGGATCGTTCACCGTGAACGACGGAAAAGGTGAGCGTATCTATACGGTCGATGTATCGAACGCCACCGGATGGCGGACAGTGGGGGTGAACTATGTTTCCGAACTCGTTCGCAATCGAAGTACGATCCAGGAATACTATTTCTACTGGACACTCTTCTGTGTCGGCGTCGCGATACTTCTGGCGGTATTGATCTCACTTCGTCTGTCGCGTCCGATTCTCCGTCTGCGAAAATCGATGCAGACGGTCGAGCAGGGGAATTTCGACGTCACGGCCGACGTAAACGGTAACAACGAAATTGGCGCCCTCGCGCAGGATTTCAACATCATGGTAAGTCAGATCAAGGAGCTTATGCGCCAGAAGGCTGCGCAACAGGAGCAGAAGCGCAAGAGCGAGCTGCATGCTCTGCAAAACCAGATTACGCCGCATTTTCTGTACAACACGCTTGATTCCGTCATCTGGATGGCCGAGGGGCGACAGTATTCCAATGTAATTACGACGGTTTCCGCGCTGGCTCGGCTGCTCAGGCTTTCGATAAGCCGGGGCGATGAACTGATCAGCATTCACGATGAGATAGAGCATATCAAAAGCTATCTCACGATTCAGAAGCTTCGCTATCGTGACAAACTGGATTTCACAATTGACGTTGACGAAGCCCTTATGTCGCTTCGTACTCCGAAGGTGATTCTGCAGCCCATCGTGGAGAATGCAATCTACCACGGGATCAAGAACAAAGAGGGTACCGGGCAGGTGCAGATAACCGGACGACGTGATCGGGGCGCGGTGGATATCTTCGTTGCCGACGACGGCATCGGCATGAGTGAGGAGAGGCTGCAGACCCTGCTGAGTGGCCGTTCGGACGAAGGCGATAGCTCAGCGGAGTCGGCCCCCGCCAGCGGAGACGACCCGGCCACGGCACGCTTCCGCCGAAGACGAAACAGGGTCGGGGTGAGAAACGTACATGAACGAATACAGCTCTATTTCGGATCGGATTACGGCCTCTCATTTCACTGCGACGATGGTTCGGGCACGACGGTGAGGATTCGCATTCCGGTAATCGAGGATGGGGAGCCACAGGATGCATAAGGTACTGCGCATCGTAATTCCGGGAGTCATCCTGTTAACGCTGTTCTTCCTGTTCGGCAGGCCCTTTGTCGACCGACTCATCAGGGAAAACATCCGGCACTCGGTCTATGTCGTCATGAAGTCGACCGGATCAGACATGGAGTACTGGCAGATCGTCCGCGCAGGCATGCAGGCCGCCGCCACCGAGTTCGACGTGAAGCCCATCATCGTCGGTCCGGAGTTCGAGAAGGACGTAAATGGACAGATAGCGATCCTCGGGCGCGTACTCAAGAAGCGACCCGACGGAATTCTGCTGGCCGCGGCCGACTACAATCGACTGGTACCGCTCGCGAAACAGGCAAAGGCTGAGGGGGTCACACTCGTGACCCTCGATTCGGCGCTCAACAGCAACATACCGGTAAGTTTCGTTGGTACCGACAACGTTGTTGCCGGCACGAAAGCAGGTGAGGAGATTGCCCGCCTCGTGCCGCCGGGTGAGGAGATTGCGATCATCTCGCACGTCCGCGGAAACGAGACGGCGATCGACCGGGAAAAGGGCGTGCGTGAAGCACTCAGTCGAATTGGACGCCCCGCTCCCATCGGTACCTACTTCGTTGAAAACGATCTGAACAAGGCTTATCGCATTGTCACCGACTTGATTGCCACACATCCGAAACTCGGCGGAATAGTCGGTCTGAATGAGAACTCGACAGTTGGCGCGGGCAGGGCAATCCGGGATTCGCGAGCCGCAGGCAGGGTGAAACTCGTGGGCTTCGACAACTCAAAAGAGGAGATCGAGTTTCTCGAGAGTGGCGTTGTTCAGGCGCTTGTGGTGCAGAAACCGTTCAACATGGGGTACCTCGGTATCAGAACGCTCGTCCGGGCAATGCGAGGCGAGAAGGTTCCTCCGATCATACACACAGCTTCAGTGCTGGTGCGCAAGAACGACATGTTTACCGCCGAAAACCAGAAGCTGCTCTTTCCTATTCTTGCTAGCCATTGATAGGCCGAACAGGTATCATCATTCGGAAATTTTCCGCCTGAGCTCGTGCATACTGCGTACGATTTTGACCATTTCGTGGAAAATCCTCGATTTACGGCCACCAGAACCCGTGTGATCATGATTTCTGTCACAAGGAGTCATGGGAATGGGCCGCCAAATCCTCTCGATGGAAAAGATCGACAAACGTTTTACCGGTGTTCACGCTCTCCACCAGGTGGATTTTAATCTTGAAGAAGGGGAGATTCACGCGCTGGTCGGTGAGAATGGTGCCGGCAAATCCACGCTCATGAAGGTGCTGGTCGGCATCAATCCGAAAGACTCCGGAGAGATCCGGTATCTCGGCCGTCTGTTCGACCCCCGAAGTCCCAAGCACGCACTGGAAATGGGTATCGGGATCATCCATCAGGAACTGAACATGATGGACCACCTCACAGTTGCCCAGAACATCTTCATCGGCAGGGAGGCAACCCGGTTTCACGGTATGCTGCTCGACAAGCGTGAGCAGAACAGGCGTACGGAGGAACTATTCAAGCGCCTCAACATGAATATCGATCCAACTGAGACGCTCGGACGCCTTACCGTTGGAAAGCAGCAGATGGTTGAAATTGCAAAGGCGGTGTCCCACCAGCTGCGGGTCCTCGTCCTGGACGAACCAACCGCTGCGTTGACCGATGCTGAAATCGCTGAACTTTTCACTATCATGCGCGATCTGGCCGGCCGGGGCGTCGGCATGATTCACATATCGCACCGGCTCGAGGAAATCCATCAGATTGCGGATCGCGTGACAGTGCTTCGCGACGGCGAACTCGTCGACACGAAGAAGATCTCCGAGGTGACCCGGCAGGAGATCATCAACATGATGGTCGGTCGGGTCATCTTTGAACGGCCGAAGTCCAAAAGCAACGTTGCCGACGACGCGCCGGTCGTCCTCCGCGTGAACAAGCTGAACGCCGGAAAACTTGTGCGTGACGTCAGCTTCGAATTGCGCCAGGGAGAAATCCTCGGGTTTGCCGGCCTTATCGGCGCCGGCAGGACTGAAACGGCGCGTGCCATCTTCGGTGCGGATGAAGTGCAAAGCGGCACTATCGAGATTCGCGGACGCCGCGTTCCCATCCGCTCGCCCGAAGACGCAGTAGCCCACCGGCTTGGGTACCTCTCCGAAGACAGAAAGAGATATGGACTTGCAGTCAACCTGAACGTCACCGACAACCTGGTCATGGCCACCTACGATCGGTTCGCGCCGGGCCTCTTTGTTCATCGTAAGAAAGTCCAGGAAGTGGGGGACGAATACGTTCGAACCCTCAACATCAAGACGCCGTCCCTTGAACAGCTGTTGCGGAACCTCTCCGGCGGTAATCAGCAGAAAGTGGTCATCGCGAAGTGGCTGATCCGCAACTGCGACATCCTTATTTTCGACGAACCAACTCGCGGAATCGACGTCGGCGCAAAAAGTGAAATCTACACATTGATGAACGAGCTCACCCGCGAGGGGAAGTCGATCATCATGATCTCTTCCGAGCTTCCGGAGATCCTGCGTATGAGCGATCGAATACTCGTCATGTGCGAGGGAAGAGTTACCGGAGAGCTTCGGATCGAAGACGCGAGTCAGGAAGCAATTATGAGTTATGCAACCATGGGACATCAGGAAGTCCTTACCGGAGGGGTATGAGAATGGCGGATGTGAGTGTTCAGAAGAGCCCGTTACAGCGGTTCAGGGAGCGAGGACTTAAGTCGGCACTCGCGCCTGCAGCCCTTATCATACTGTACCTGTTTTTCGGGTTCTTCGGGCTCGACTACTTTTCCTATCCGACCCTGGTAAACATCATCGGTGCCTCGTACTACATCGGGTTCATCGCGATCGGGGTCACCTTTGTCATCATCACGGCGGGGATCGATCTGTCGATCGGAACGGTCATGATGGCTGCAGCGATCATTGGCGGAACGGCGCTCAAAACGTGGCACTGGCCGATGATTCCTTCGATGCTCCTCATCATCGTCGTGGCCATGGCCTTCGGTCTGTTCAACGGGCTGATGGTTTCCCGCCTGAAGATGCCGCCGTTCATCGTGACGCTCGGCACCATGCTGATCTCGATGGGTGTCGGCGCAATTGTCTCGAACGTTCGAAGCGCGACATTTCCTATTCGTGGTGAACCGGGCGGCTGGTTCAAGAACATCTTTCTCTACATTACGCCAAACGGTACCGAAATCCCGACCGGTGCAATACTGCTTCTCGCGGTCGCCGTGATCGGTCACATTCTCCTGTCAAGCACAAAACTCGGCCGCTACACCTACGCAATTGGGAGCAACAAAGAGGCTGCTCGTCTCTCCGGTGTCGACGTGAAGAAGTGGGAGATGATGGTCTACGTAATTGCGGGCACGACTTCCGGCATCGGCGGAATCGCATATGCGGCAATTTACACTACGGTGCTTCCCGCACAGGGGCAGGGCTTCGAACTGATGGCAATTGCGGCCGCGGTCATCGGCGGAACGTCGCTCTACGGCGGCTTCGGAACAATCTGGGGAACTATCATCGGCGTGTTCATTATGTCGGTGCTGGCCACCGGTCTTCCGGCAATGAATCTCCAGTCCCAGTGGCAGACCTTTTTTACCGGTGTAATCGTCATCGGCGCGGTTCTGCTCGACATGTACCGCACCAAGAAGACGTCGGAGGTAAGAATCGAGCGGGCCGTAGACGTCTACCGGGCGTCAATGATGGAAAAGATCAGCTCGCTGAAACGGGAGCTTGCGGCTTTCACCTCGGCGGGCGAAGCAGAGAAGGCAGCTGAAGCGCGGTCCCGGATCACGGCGGCAACCAGAGAACTGAAAGATACAGTCGCAAAGATGAAAGCTGAGGAGAGGGCAGAGGCCGTGCGGATACGGGCGGAGGAGAAGGCTGCCGACCAGGAGTTCACGGAGATGTTGAAGCAGAAATAGTCTTCGCGACGGTGGGCACATCATTACCAGGGTAATCCGCTCCGGAGTCGATCCGGGGCAATAGAAAGAGTGAGGAGGTTTCTATGAATGCTGTTCGAAGAACAGGAATGCTGCTGGTAGCAGCGCTTTTCCTCGTGGCATTTGCGATTCCGGCTTTTGCAAACGGAGCAAAAGAGAGCGGAACTTCGCAAGGTGCTGCGGCAACGAGCAAGACGATATTCATTCCGATGATTTCGAAGGGTTTCGAGTTCCAGTACTGGCAGACAGTCATGCACGGCGCTCAGGCGGCGGCAAAGAAACTCGGTGTGAAGATGACCTTCGAGGGACCACCGTCCGAAGCTGACATCCAGCAACAGGTACAGATGCTGCAAAACGCCATGGCGAAGAATCCCAGCGCCATCTGTCTGGCAGCGCTCGATACGAACTCTGTCATGGACCTGCTGAATCAGGCTGTCAGCCGCCACATCCCGGTCATCGGGTTTGACTCCGGTGTTCCGAATGCACCGAAGGGCGCGATCTACGCCACTGCGGCTACCAACAGCTACGCTGCAGCAGGACTGGCTGCGGACCACATGTTCCCCGCCATCAAGGACAAGATCATGGCGGCAACTGCCTCGAATCCTGTCACGATCATCGACTTCAACCAGGATGCCACCAGTCAGTCGGTAACCGACCGCGGCAAGGGCTTCCGTGACGAGATGATCAAACTCATCGAGACCCAGGGCAACCATCCGGCAAGCGACATCAAAGTAACCGGCAATCCGGCCTACATTGCTGCCGACAGCCCGACAAGCGGCAAGGCCGTCATCATCGACGTCGTGGTGCCCGCATCACCCCGTACGACTGATGCGACCAACTCCGCACAGGCAGTGCTGAATCGCGTTCAGGCAGATCATATCCTCGGGATCTTCTGCTCGAACGAAGGAACCGTGAATGGTATCCTCGCCGCCTCCAACGACGGCAGCTCGCTTCCGACCCAGTATCCGGGCCTCGTAGTTATCGGCTTCGACGCCGGTGCGGCTCAGAAGGCTGCGGTCAGCAAGCAGTACTTCCTCGGATCCATTACCCAGGACCCGTACATGATCGGTTACGATTCGATGGAGCTTGCTTACAAGGCAGTGAAGGGAGAGCCGGTCGCGAACATCGACACCGGTGCTAAGTTCTACAACTACCAGAACATGAACCAGCCGGACATTGCTCAGTTGCTCTACAACTAAGCGATAGAAGGAACCACTCCGGGGAAACCCGAAGAATCAAATGAGGGCTCGCCGATCCGGCGGGCCCTTGCTATTTGTGTCAGGCGGTCAGGAGCAAGGCGAGAAATGCGAGAGCCGCGACCGCGGGTGTTATTGCGGCACCTATCGCAAGAAAGTCGGCAAAACCAATCCGGATCGACTTCTGTGCCAGAATGCGTTTCCACATCATGCCCGCGAGCGCGCCAACAACCGTGAGGTTAGCGCCGAGGTTGCTTGCGATAACGACTGCGTACGCTGCCACCGTCGCCGTCGCCCCTCTGAGCAACAGGTGGCCGTTCATCAATATGTGCGCATACAGAATGCTCATTGGCTGGTTGTTCATGAGGTTCGCGGCAACGAGGCTCGAGAATCCAAATGTTGCCGCGGCGAGGATCGGCGAATTGAATCGACTGAACAAAGAGGCAAGCGCATCGACAAACCCCGTCTCGGTGAGCCGCTGCACCAGAACGAAGAAGAGTACGATGAACGGGAGGATGGTCCACGGGATCTTGCGCGCGACCGCTGCCGCCCGGGCGGCAGCATTTCCTCTGTTCTCAAAGCCGTCAAAGAGCAGATCCCGCGCGATCTGTCCAACCGCGCAGACAGTCGTGATCTCCCATATTGCGAGATGCAAAACGCCTGAGAACGCGAGCATCAGAAGCATAACCAGGAGCACCGCGACACTGGATCCTGCATCGGCACTCGATCGCATGTAGTACGCGGATGCCTGGTTGACAGCGTAGGCGCGCGGGATGCGATTTCGGAATATGATCAGCAGCAATGCATACGTGGTGGCGGAAGCGACCAGCGTCGGCAACCACATGACTGCGCTGAACTGCCAGAATCCCAGTTTCAGCGCATTCCCGATAATGATATTCGTCGGGTTGCCGATGTAGAGCAGCATGCTCGTGGTGTTTGCAGCAAAGAACTCCGCGAATAAGTAGGGGATGACATCAATGTCCGCGTGCCGGCCCAGGTAGAAGATGATCGGAGTCAGGGTAAGTATTACAATGTCGTTCGAGGTGAAGAGCGTAAGCAGCGACGAAAAGAGATAGAACAGCAGAAAGAGCCTGCGTCCATTGCCCTTTGCGGATCGCACAATCCGGTATGCGAGCATATCGAATACGCCGGTGTTATCGGTGCTGACGCTCACGTATGCCGTGCCGAAGAAGATCGCGATGATCTCGACCGGGACGAGCGAACCGGTGCCCGCAAGGCCGCGCCACATAGTTGACGCGTTCAGTACCCCCAGAGCGTACAACAGCGCAAGTGTCGCTGGTGCCGATATGACGATGCCGATCGTGATCCGACGCTTTCCCGCGGTGAATGAGATGGGCCGCAACGCGAGCGCCACGTTCACGCCTATCGCGGCAAACACCACGATCGTGTCAATTGACTCCCCGGTCAAGCGAGCGGCTCCTCCCGGCTGTTCACGATCGGCTTCAGCTCGTCGTACTTTGTGAGCACTTTCAGAAGCGTGGCGAAATCCCGGGGGTAGGGCGCCTCGAACGACCGCTCAACACCGAAGAGGCTGAATGTGATCGAACGGGCATGCAGCGCACATCGACTGATAACCGGCCGTTCCTCCTCTCCGCCGGGCCGGTAGCCGCGTTTCAGGCTCGAGAGAAGGAGGAACTTTCCGCGATACAGCGGGTCGCCGACAAGCGGGTGTCCCGATTTTGACAGATGAGCCCGTATCTGGTGCATGCGGCCGGTCACCGGGCGACACGCAACGAGCGACGTGTGCCGCGACACGGCTATCGTCGTGACGATTGTCTGCGATGGTCGGCCTCTACGGGTTGAGTCCACGACCGAACGGAACGACGCTACGCGGTCGCCTTCGTCGTCTCCCGGCGCATACTTGACCGAGATGGTACGCAGCGGCAGGTCGATCGACTCTTCCTGAAAGGAGGGTCTGCCCCACACAACGGCGTGGTAGATCTTGGTCACTTCACGTTTGCGGAACTGTTCGGCAAGGTGGCGATACGCCGGAAAATGCTTTGCGGCGACTATAACACCGCTGGTCTCACGGTCAATACGATGGCAGAGCCTGACACCGTCCGAGTACTCTTTCAGCAACCGCAGAAGGCTCGGCTGCGTTTGGTCCCGCTCATCGATTGACGACAGTCCTGCCGGCTTGTTTACGATTATGAGATCATCATCTTCGTGTATCAGAAGCTCATGTATATCCACGTGTTTCATTCGGTTTGTCGTTCCATCGAAGTCGCTGCCACTGGTCGGCATCAATTCCCTTCGCCAAGCTGATGCATGATCCTGTCGGCCGGATACCGTTCGGGAATAAGTCCGAGTTGCTGCATTGTCGCAATCGAATCGGTATATCGGGCAGCGTCGAGTGTACCGTATGGTGCCTGCGAACTGTAGAGGTCAATAGTGGCAAGAAGGGCATTCCTGAGAAAGGGGAGCTGGCTCCTGTCCGAGCCGGTGATGTACTTCATGGCAATCGACACCGACTCGTCGGGGTGTGCGGCGGTGTACGCCATTGCCTGTCGGGTTGCACGGAAGAAACGATCAAGCACGTCTCCACGTGAGGCGATGATCGCGTCCGAAGTGATAAAGGAGGAGCTCACGAGATCGGAGAATGACTTTACGTCCCATTCGTTTATGGGAACGCCAAGTTGTTTGAGCTTCTCCGGTTCGTTCGTTACGAATACGACGGCGCCGTCGATTTTTCCGGCGAGAAGCGCAGGTATCTGCGTATACCCGATCCGTTCAATGCGAACTTTGCCCGCGAGTCCGTACTGTTTCAGGAACAGCTGAAGGCCTATGTAGCTCGTGCCGAAAAGATCCGGCACGCCGATTGTCTTACCGACAAAATCAGACGGCTGCGTCACGACGCTCTTTTTCGCAACTATGGCAACCGGGTACTTCTGATAGTACTGAAACGCCGCTGCCAGTTTCATTCCCTTCGAGCCGGCAATGATGAGCTGATCCGAGTCCGCGAGACCGACGTCGATCTTGCCCGCGAGAAGCAGCGAATAGATATCCATGCCAAATCCATATTCTATCTTCAGATCAATTCCGGCAGCTTTGTAGAATCCCTTGTCCATTCCCACGTACAACGGTGTGAACTGAACATTCGGTATGTAGCCGATGGCAAGGCGAACGGTATCCGGTGTGCCGCCGGCCCCGGATTGCTGCGCGTGCACCGCCTGTGCTGCGGTAAGCGCAAGCGCAAGCACGATCCCTGTGACAACTGATCCGGAGCGACTCGGCCTGAAGCCGGCTCCAGCGATCGATCCGATTGATTTCATGTTTCCCTCCGTACGAATGTTCGGCGACGCGCCTGGATCATCGCGAAAACGAGACTTGCCACCCCGAAGTAGAACAAGCCAAGGAGCGCGAGCCAGATAAGTCCGACGAACATCAGTTCCATATCGAAATTTGCTTTTGACTGATTTACGAGCGTTCCCAGGCCCTGCTGCCCGGAAACGAACTCACCAACTACCGCTCCAATGACAGAGAGAGTGATTGATACCTTGATACCGCTGAAGATGACCGGGAGCGCCGCCGGCAGTTCGAACCGAATGAACGCGCGTCTCCTGTTTGGCCGGTAGAACTGCACAAGCGTCCTGACTCGCTCTTCGGCGAGTCTGATTGCGGAAATGTTGTTGATCAACATCGGGAAGAACATCAGAATCACCGCAGTCACGATCTTCGGTGCGTAGCCGAACCCGAACCAGAGCACCAGAAACGGCGCGAGTGCAACTGCGGGAATCGTGTTGAGAGCGACAAGATGCGGCATGGCGAGGTTCGAGACGATCCGGGACTTTGCAACGGCATAACCGAGGACGAGCGTAAGCGCAAATGCTATGACAAAGCCTATCGAAGACTCGTACACGGTAGCTGCAATGCTCGGGAGTATCGAACCGTCAGCGAGCGTCGAGATGAACCGTTGAACGATTCCTACGGGTTGCGGGAAAATGTAATCGGGTACGTGAAACCACTTCTTTATGCCGACCAGAAGGAATCCGATTACGACGAGCTCAACCGGAATCAACCACCGGTTGTAGTGCGCGCGCAGATGTCGGGTCACTCTCTTTCGTAACGGAAGCAGTTCCGAACTCCTGGTGCGCACATCTATGGTCGGCTCCGGTCGGATGTTCCAGAGCGTTTTCGCATCCGCGCGGATCGAGTGTTCAATCCGTGCCTCCTCCGGTGAGAGTGAAAATTGTTCCCGGTAGTCTGCTCCGTTGCGGCCGATAAGCTCGGTCTTGATGATTGACGCCGGAGCGTTCGACAGGACGAATACGGTATCTGAGAGGAAGCACGCTTCTTCAACGGAATGGGTTACCATGACCACGGTCTGGTCGGACTGGGCGTGAATCTCTTTGATGAGCATGTTCAATCGTTCGCGGCTTATGATATCGAGCGATGAGAACGGCTCGTCCAGAACGAGGAGCTCGGGGTGCGTCACCAGCGCGCGTGCTATTTCAACGCGCTTCTTCATCCCGCCTGAGAGTTCGTTCGGAAACAGATGTTCGTATCCTGATAGACCGACGCGGGCGAGCATCTCCATCGCTTCGTCCCGGATCTTCTGCGTGATCTGCTGGCCCCGTGATTCGAACGGCAGCAACACGTTCGACAGCGCATCACGCCACTCGAGCAGCGAGTCGTGCTGAAATACGAACGATGTGTCCTGCGTTCCCACCTCCACGGTGCCACCGAAGTGCGGGTGAATTCCAAGCAGTATGTACAGCAGCGTAGTCTTGCCACAGCCTGATGGTCCGACGAAGGAGACGAACTGACTGCGGCGTACGGAGAAGGTGACCTCCTTCAGCACAGGGGTTGCGAATGAGAAGTTGAGATTCTGTACCGAAATGAGCGTGTCGTCATCCATACTGCTTGCTCCGCGTATGGACGGAAGAAGACCTGAAAGAAAGGATTTCTCAAAAGATAGAGTGCTATCGCCAAGATAACCCTTCTTTTCTTCTCCCATCCAGACTTGCACTGTCGGCAACGGAATTTCACCGTCTCCCCTCCGG
>DATKUC010000219.1:0-30366 GCA_035530835.1 Spirochaetia bacterium | reverse complement strand
CCACGCGCAGAGTACTGCAACGAGGTAGGCTCCGTTCGTGATGAGGTATGGCGCGAGAAGTGAACGCATGCTCAGATGCGAGAGCGACACGGTGGCGAGGTGTGGATGACGGAGAAGGTACCCGGTCACAATGTATCCGGTCATGTTCGCCAGAATCAGGTCGGCACCGTAGATGACGATGGGAATAATCTGCATCGGATAATGGCCAAGAAGCGATGTGGGAAATGGGAGAACAGTGACGAACATGAGCCAGAGCATGTTGAGCCATACGAAGTTCCCGTCGACCTGTCGAATCAGATGAGACATCCGGTGGTGTACGAGCCAGTAGAGCGCCACCACAAAGAAGCTCATGACGTAGGCGGCCGCAGTCGGGAGTAACCTGAGGAGCGAAACGCCGAGTTCGTGCGGAGGAACTTCGGGGACACGGATGTCCAGAATCAGCAAGGTAATGACGATGGCGAACACGCCATCGGAGAACGCCTCAAGCCGATGTTTGTTCATGACCAGATCGATCATGCATGATTTCAGGCGGCGGATCAATTGCGGAACTGACCGCCGCAGTTTGGTTCTGAAGGAGGCATTTGAGAATGTCAGTCAAGCGGTGGATTCAGTCTCGATAACCTTCCGCACGTTCTCTGGTGAAATATCACCCTCCATAGGTCCCATCGCCATAGCGTTCAGTGCTCCTGCGGCAGCGGCCATACGGGCGCAGCTGCCAAGGTCGCGTCCTTCGAGAATGCCACAGAGAAACGCCGCATCGAAACAGTCTCCTGCCCCGGTCGGGTCGACAGTCTCGATCGTGTATGCTTCCACATCAAAGGATGCATCTCGGGTAAAGATCGTGCAACCGCTGCTGCCTCGCTTGAGTGCAATAATCTCAATTTGGCTTGTCCTCCACAGCTTCTGCACGGCGGAGGGGATGTCATCGAGTTGGGTAATGGACTTCAATTCTTCCACACCGGGAAAGAGAATCGAGCAGCGGTTCACGAGGGGGACGATAACGCGCTGCAGTTCGTCACCGTGCATGAGTTCCGGCCGAACATTGGGGTCGAAGCTGAGCTTCGACCCCTTGGCGGTAAACAGGTCCACTGCCTTCAGGATTTCGCCGGCGAATTCTTCGTTCGCGGTGAGTGAGCAACCCATTATATGGAGGAAACGGGGTGAATCAATGATTCCCGGGGCCGGGCACACCGGTCGGACCGCGGACGTGCCTTCCAGATGAAAGATGAACTTGCGGGAACCATCCTCAAAGTAGGTAACGAAAGCGACCGCAGTCGCGCCGCTCACCTCGCGAAGAACGTTATCAACATCGACGCCGTCACGCGAGAGCCTGTCGAGCACGCACTTCCCGAAGTCATCGCTGGCCACACCGCCGATTATTGCGGCTGAATGGCCCATCCGTGCAACCGTATCGATGAAGATGGCGGGTGCCCCACTCGGGTATGGGCCAAGGAACTCACCCGTATCATACAGTTGCATTCCGCTCTTCGGGCGCATGATCTCGACCAGGATTTCGCCCATAGTCAATACTTCACTCATCGTTTCCTGCACCTCAAGTCAGATTGTGCGCTCGTATCGGGCATGCATCCTCCCGGTGGGATAAGCTTACCTGTGTGCGACTTTCCCGGCAACATGCAGAACGTGTTGCCAGTAATGAACCGGATTATAGGATCATTATCTCTTTTGATTAAGATCACCGACTCTATTTCCGTGATAATGATGTCTTTCCCGAAACCTTCTGCCAATATCGACACAGCGTCCCGGACCTGGCGAAGTTCGTTGCAGAGACGGGAATCAGAAGCTCGGCTGCACATGCTGCGATCAGGAGACATGTGCCGCCAGCTTCCCGGTAAAGCGGTCGTGAACAATGGCGGCTACGCTACAATGCGATGGCGCGGATTCCAGTCAGTTCGCAGAAGTCAATGAGCTCATCATAGAGCTCAGTCCCGTATCCAAGGCACGCATACTCGCTGGTCCAATGCTGCAGCAGAAGATTCATGTCTGCGTGAGCGGTGACGAAACCATGCGGCCAGAAGGGGATACCGCACTCCGCCAGCCGTTCCTCAAGCTTTTCAGCGGGCGGTTCGAAGATCGAGCACCTCGCGACGATCATCTGAAACTCGCCGTTTACCCGGCCAAGTCGGGCGAGAACGCCTTCGCCTGCCTTGCACACGAGGCGAACTGAAAGTCCCCCTGCTTCACCTTCGGTCGGTATGCCGTGCTCGGCAAAACCGGCAGGACCAACTTTGCCGGCAAGAGATGGCGGGATAGCCCCATCTCCGATGATCTTGATCTCCTGCTTGTCCTTGTCGATATGCTGAAGGTCACCGTAATACACGCGTTCTTTGCTGAGATGGCCAAGCAGATGTACCGTCATGGCAGTGTTGAAATCTCCAAGCGTCGAGGTTCCGATCCCGTCCTCAAGCATCATGCTCTGAGCAAAACAGGTGGCCGCGTAGTCGTTAGCCAGCCCCGGAAATGATTGAACGGTATAGAAGTCAAAATCCTCCTGTGCCACAATCTTCTTGAGTCCGAGGTAGAGTCGAATTGATCGTTCATTGACAATCGACTCTTCGGGGAGTCTGCCGAACAGCTTCTGCAGCCGTGGATAAAGGGCATGGATCTCCTCTTGAGTTACTGCTTCGGCAGAACGAATGAGGTCAGTCGTGTCCCGCGAATCTATATCGACTCCAAACATGCGCATCCACTGCGACGGATCGGCAGCACCGCAGGTTTGCCCCATGCCCCGTCCTCCGAAGGCACCGATCGTGGACATGTTGAGCAGCCTCTTCAAACCAGCAGCCCTGCAATAGCTCCGGATCCTGGCAATTTCGGCCGTGTCGTCAGAAGAGCCGTATACAAATCTGTGCGGTATGCCAACTTCGAGCAGGGCACCATGCATGACAAGCCCGCCCACCGGCCGCCAACCCTGAGAGCCCGGATGCGTCCAGAGCACAATTGCTTTCCCAGATAGTGCAAAATCGCGCACAGCTGCGACCAGATGGGCCGCCCAGACCCATGTGCCGGAGAACAAAACTATCCCGTCGACGCCAGGATCACTCTTCATCGCGCCGAGCGCCTTTCGCGCTTCATTCTTCGTGGCGACTATGACCTCATGCGGAACAATCTCGATTCCGGTCCGGACCAGCGCATCCTTGGCGCTGTCGATGATCGACTGATCAACAAAGGGGGCGCCTGCGGGATCGGCCAGCCCGTCTTTGTGTACTCCAAAGACGACAAACCCGATTTTCGGTCGAATCATTTCCCTGCTCCCTTTCCGGTTCGAACGAGAAAACTCGGGAGAAAGTCCCGTTCCGCTTCCACCATTTCACTAAAGAGGGATCGAATCTCTCTGAGCGAGCAAACCGCGGATGTGAGCGGGTCAACCATAAGGGCGTGTTCTGCCGCATCCCGGTCCTCTTCTATTACCGCACGACAGACGAGATCGTGGAATGCCATGTGCTGGTAGTTGAAAGTTGCCAGATGAGACGGTATCTCTCCGAAGTAGGTCGGCTGGATACCTTTTGCATCGACAAGACACGCAACTTCAACGACCCCGTCTCGCGGGAGATTGCTTATGAGCCCCCCTTGATTCGAGACGTTTCCGTAGATGACGGTGGGCTTGTTCTTCACTTCTGCTTCAATGATGTAGGAGGCGAACTCCATCCCGCGCTCAAGGTCTGCAGTTCCCTGCTCGAGCTGCGCCAGCATCACCTCACCAAGCTTTCGCTCCTCGGGCCACGTTCGAGCATAGAATCCACTTCCGCCGTGTTCATCCGGACCACAGACGTCCCTGATGATGTCTTTCCTTTTCCGAATATAGGGAAGGTACTCGGAGACATGGCCGCTCGATTCGGTCATGAAAACTCCAAGATGTTCCATGAGTTCGAACCGTACCGGATCCTGATCCCGCACCGTCGTCAATTTCGCTCGTTCTCGGAGAAGCGGGTAGAGATCCCTGCCTTGCTGATCTGCAAGCAACACGAACCATGCAAGGTGGTTGATCCCGGCCGCACGCCATTTCACTGCATCGTAGGGAAGGTCGAGATAGTGGGCGATCTGATGGGAAGTATTCTGAATCGAATGGCAAAGTCCGACCATCTTCAGCGAGGTTGTCCGCAGCGCGGCAAGCACTGTCAGAGACATGGGGTTCGTGTAGTTCATTACAAGCGCGTTCGGGCACAGTTGCTCGATATCCTTGAGGATCTCGAGCCACGTCGGAAGCGTCCTCAGTGCCTTGAACAGTCCGCCGGGTCCTATCGTGTCGCCGATGCACTGGTCGATGCGGTACTTCAGGGGTATTTCGTATTCCCGTTGAATATTCTGTGGTCCGCCAACTTCAATGGAGTTGATCACATAATCGCTGCCGGGAAGAAGCTCTCTCCGGTTGAGACTCGTCGTGACTTTCCAGTTCTTTCCCGTCTGCTCGATGAGAAGTCCTGCCAATTTGCGAGTCAGTTCAAGCCTCGTCGCGTCAATATCAACGAGCGCGAACGTTCCGCCGTCAACCTCCGAAATCCTGAGGATATCCTTGATAAGCTCTGCCGCAAACACGGCACTTCCTGCACCGATTAATGTGACCTTCATACTATTGAATCTCCTATGGATGAGCGTTCCAAATCAATTCTGAGACTACTTCAAACCGGTAAGTGTCAAACCTTTGACAAATTGTTTCTGAAAGATAAAAAACACTACGAGTACCGGGACCATGATCAGTACCCCGGCGGACATCACGACATTCCAATTCTGAAGATGCCGCCCGTTGAAAAACACCAGAGCGAGCGGAACCGTCATCCTGTCAATATCATTGAGTACGATCAGTGGCCACAGGTAGTTGTTCCACGCGGCCATGAAGGTGAAGATTCCGAGCGCCGACATCACTGGCCGTATCTGCGGGACAACGATAGCAGCGAAGATCCGGAACTCTCCTGCTCCATCGATCCGGGCTGCTTCCAGTAAATCGCGCGGGAGTGATTCAATGAACTGCCTGCACAGGAAGATACCAAAGGCGCTGATGAGACTGGGAACGACGATGGACGACAGATGATCCACTATTCCCATCCGCGCGACGATGAGATAGGTTGGTATCATGACTACTGCGAACGGGACCATCATGCTCGCGAGCAGCGTGAAAAAGAGTACCTTCTTTGCCCTAAACTCGAACTTCGCAAAAATGTACCCGGAAATTGCACTGGTAAATAGCGTGACCGCAGTAATGATGGTCGACGTTATCAGGCTGTTCCACAGCCACCTGAAGAACGGGGCCTGAGTGAGTACCATATTGAACCCGGCCAGTGTTGGGTGACGCGGAAGAATGGTCGAGTGCGCGGAGAGAATCTCGGCGTTGCTCTTGAGCGAAGAGAGGACCATCCACAGGTAGGGCACGACCATCATCAGTCCCAGAATCAGCAGTCCTGCGACCATCGCTGCGTATCCGACGCTCAGTCTGCGTCTCATGATTCGTCTCCCATCCCTAGTACTCCCACCGCGATCGCCCGATACGCAACTGCACGAGCGAGATCACGAAGGTAATTACCAGCAGAGTTGTCGCCATCGTCGAGGCGTAACCCATGTCCATGTATTGAAAGGCAGCCGTATAGATGTGCAGAGTCAGAACCCGGGTAGCATTTTGCGGGTCGCCGTTAGTCATGACCTGCACTTGAGTAAACATTTGAAAGTAGGAAATTACCGTCATTACGGTCACGAAGAGCGTCGTGCGACTGAGCAGCGGCAGCGTCACTCGACGCAGCAGATACCAGCGGCGTGCGCCGTCCATGCGTGCCGCCTCGTAGAAGACATCGGGGATCGCATCGAGACCAGCCATGAATATCACGATGTTGTATCCGACGTCCGCCCACAGGGTAGTAAGAATTACCGACAACATCGCAATGTTCGGGTTGCCGAGCCATTTGATCGGACCGATAGAAAGAAAGCCGAGGATCTCGTTAAACAGACCGCCGTTCAGGTTGTACATCGTCGACCAGATAAGCGCGGCACCGGCAACCGGAGCAATAGTTGGCAGAAAGAACAGCGTTCGGAGTGTGTTCTTGAGCACGCGAGAACGAACTGCGTTGACGCCCATCGCGATGACGAGGGTGGATAGTAGATTCGCGGGGACAGCAATAAGGACAAACTGAAAAGTATTGCCGATGGCTTTGAGTACCAGCGGATCCCGTAGAATCCGCTGGTAGTTCGCAAGACCGGTGAACGGGTTATGGACGGACAGTGCGCTGTAGTTGAAGAACGACAGGCCGATCCCCCAGAATACGGGTAAAATCGAAAAGAGCGCAAAAACGACCATGATCGGAGTCAGCCAGACGACTACGAAACGGGTTTCTCGCCGCTTCTGAACGGATCGTTTTCTCTTTTCCGAAGTCCATGCCGCGCCGTGATGCATCTTGCTTCCTTCCGATCGTCCCTACTACCCTAGTTGGTATGCTGATCTATCATCGTGTTGACGCTGTCCTGGATCTTCTTCAATCCCTCCTCAACTGTCTCCTTCTTTGCGACCATGGTCTGGTATCCTTCATAGATTGCGTTTGACAGGAAGTCACGGTCCCAGACCAGGCCCAGCGGTCTGCCATACTGAAGCATGTCGAGTGAAGTCTTCATGAGAGGGACTTTTTCCGCGAAGGCAGGATCTTGAGCGATCGCTTTGTCAGCCGGTACCGTATATGTTGCCAGGTTGAATTGCTCTTCGATCGGCTTTGACATCATGTAGTCCAGGAACTTCCAGGCAGCCTCCTTGTACTTGGTTTGCGTTGCGACAACTTCTCCCCATCCGGACTCTGCCGCGAAGCTGGGAGGATTCCCCGGCACAAACGAGGGCAGCGGAGCGTAACCGAAATCGGTAAGTTTGTATTGCTGCTGACCAACCGCGATTACCCATGGACCACGCATGGACATTGCCGCTCCGCCTTTGAAGAATGTATCGGATGAATCAATGTCGGTGTTTGCCACCTCTGAAAGATCAGTAAGGTGATACTTGTTGATCAGATCGACCTCGAATTGCATCGCCTTGACTGCCTGCGGCGACGTGAAATTGACGTGGCCATCACTTGTCCAGTACGTAGCTCCCTGTTGAAGTATATTGGCGAGGAAAAGGAACATCACGCTGTCCGTGTTTATGAAATCGAATCCCCTAACCTTGAATAGATTGCCGCTCATCACTGTGAGTGCCTGGCCGTCTTTGACGATTTCGTCCCAGCTCTTCGGCGGATATGCGAGTCCTTTCGCCTTGAACATTGCCGGGTAAGTCAGCACACCGCCGTTTTCAATGTTGAACTCGTGTGGAAGTCCGTAGAGAACTCCTTTGTAAGTGTATCCGGCGGTCGTTGGAGCATAGAAGCGATTCTGATATTCCTGCGCATTTGGAATTGCAGCAAGAAGACCATTCTTCTCGTAATTAGGCATCCAGGAGCCGAAGACTTGAGCTGCATCCGGAGCCTGGCGTGCTGCGAAGGCGGCCTGCAACTTCGGAATATATGCATCGTACGGAAACCCCTGATACTTGATCGTAATATTCTGATTCGCATTGTTGAAACCGTCTGCGATCTGCATATTTGCATCTTCGAAATCGGAGTCACCCCACCACGTTAGTGTCACCGGACCGGACGGAACTGCCGGCTTTGTGACTTCAGTCTGGCCACCTGCTGCTGCAAACGACGTCACAATTAAGGCCATTGCGACCACGGCGAATGTGGCGAACGCGGTATGGGCGATTCGGGCCAGCTGGCTCGAGCAGGATGCTGTGTGCTTCTTCTGCATTTTCAACCCCCTCCCACAACGAATCATTTTTGTGGTACATTTTATGATAGAGTCTCACTGTCCATCCCGCAATCGAATCGTAGTGTACATCGGCATCCGTTTCGTGTATAATTGCATCTCCGCAAGTGGGTGCTTTTGGGTGGGCGTTGGAATGCAAAGGAAGATTCCCCAGCCACAGGACTGGAACATCGAGCGACTGACGATTGGTTGCTCGGACACGAACCCGGTCGAAATTGACAATTTTCTTTACACCGAACCGCAACATTTTGAGTTCGACATGCATTATTGCCTCGAGCTCGGAATTGTCGTGGATGGCCAGATGGATCGCTACTATCGCTCAGTCAGCCGAACATACACTTCCGGCGAAATCTGGCTTTGCGGAATGTGGGAACCACACGGATGGGCAGTCCGACATCCTCCCTCCAATGTAATCGTTTTCTTCCTCTATCCGCCGCTCATCGCGCGCACTTTCTTTCAGGAAGCACAGGAACTGAATTGGTTTGCGCCCTTCACTGCGCCGGTTGAGGAACGGCCTATAATACCTGAAAAGAGACGTCCGGAGATTCTGAGTATCGCCACGCAGGTGCGAGAGACGCATTTCCAGTCGCCATCGCTCAGGAAGGTCTCACTTCGTCTCAAGATTTTCGAGCTGATGGGAATCATTCTCGATTGCTGGAACAAGAAACCCGCTCCCAGTTGGCACAGCCCGGAACAATATGACAAGATTGGAACTGCGATGCAGCTGGTATTCGAATCCAGTCGCTTTTTGACTGCCTCTCAGATAGCACAGGCATGCGGACTGAACAGGAATACTTTGAGCCGTCTGTTTACCGAGTACACGGGCATGAGTTTCGCTGAGTTCGCACTTCGCTATCGAGTGAGCTCCGCCGCAGAGCATCTGCGTGAAACAGAAGATCCGATCAAGGCAGTCGCCGCGAGCTGGGGGTTTTCAGACGCGAGCCATTTCTTCCGGTCGTTCGTAAAATTCTACGGATGCTCGCCGAGTGACTATCGGAAGACCGCTCGGGCGGCCGAGAGACGGTTGCTCCAATCCAAGAACCCAGTCACCTGACGGTCCGGGGGCCCCTCTGTAGTGTCACAAACATTGGCCACTCCAGTGAAGTAACCGTGCAAAATAGCAGCAGTACCAGGGATCCCTTCTCTATGCAGATTATCTGTGATCATTCTGCCGTTTGACCGAATCCGAATTGCGTGTACCACGACCCAAAGCATCCGGAGGTCACAGGACACTCTGGTGGGCAACGCTGGTACTTTCGTCGTGGGAGCTACCGCTCCACGCGGGATCGTCCAGCGGTTCCGCATTCGGATGAAAATCTCCAAACTCCAATACCCGATGCGCGAATATGTTCCCGCTTATGCCTCTATCTGAGTTCGACTGCGAACCTTCTGGACACTACCTATGGGGCAAGCAGGCAGAAGAATAGGTCTGCGTGACATCCATTATATGGCTGAGGATGAGCTCTTCCGGCCGCGCGCCAATCGAGCCATCGCGCAGCTTGCGATACTCAAGGGGCAGGTGAAGGCTCAGCAACGTAAGGGGAATTTCACGGCGGCGAAGGTTGGACATCAGCCGACCAAAGGCAACATCGACAGGACCTGCGCTCCAATAATAGCGGATGCGATCGCTGAAGCTGTAGCGTAGAGCGAGCTCTATGTCACTTTCGGCGCCTTGATAGTAGCTCCTCCAGTACCGATCATCGGTCTTCATCGTCCGAACAACAGTTTCGAAAAGGTTTGATCGTTCCTCACTGGCTGAGTTCTTCATGAGTTCCTTCTCGATTTCCTCGAGGGCTGCTACTGCCTCCCGGAACGCAAACGTGAGAGCGGGGCCTACCTTCAGAATGCCAAAATGGTCGGCGACCAGCCGCTGCAGACTATCGAGGAGCTGATAGTCGGTTGAGTGTGCTTCGTAAACGAGACCGGGCAACCGCGGTACCAGTGAGACGAGTTCGGATGCTGCCTCCTGAGCGTACTCGTGGATCAGGTTATCGCCAAACTCTACCCCGGGCTGGACCACCACCGCGAGAACTCGTTCCCATGCGTCTTCCAGTCCGCGTGAGCGAAACTCGCGTTCCATACTTTCAACAAACTCAAGAACGTCGGAAGCGGCTGAGGGGCGGAGTTCTCCCTGCTCGGTCGAGGTGCCGCCAGGGACGGGTACCTCATTGCCGACGATGTAGATGGGGGCATCAGCGCCCCCGGATCGGCGCTGCCACGAGCGTTCGGCGGCGGCGCAAAGTTCCGCAGTTCGTACCGCCACGATCCGGGGTGAGAGGGGTTCTCCCGGGATGCGCTCATCGTCTCCGAGGTACATACTCACGTCCAGATGAATCTTCGAAAATCCGGCTGCCACATATTCATCGACCATCTCGGCCGCCATCGGCAGGACAGTACTTGAGGGCTGCGCGTGCCACGGAAAGGGTCCAAGATGGTCGCCACCCAGAAGAACTCGGTCCATCGGTAGACCAACCTCCTCAGCAATGCCTCTCACGAGTGCAACGAAGTCAAGCGGGCGCATTCCGGTGTACCCGCCGAGTTGGTTCACCTGATTGGAAGTCGACTCTACAACTGCGATCGTCCCGTCTGCGGCCGCCTGCAGGAGTGCGGCACGAATAGCGTAGGGATGGGAGGAGCAGACGGAGTAAACTGCGACTGGGTCGCCCGCTCGGTTTGCACTGAGAATATCTGTGAAAGTGGAAAGGGAGGTACTCACGTTTGATTCCTATTTCTCGAACGGGTATATTTGCACGCCAGTGACCACACGGTTGATAATACCGGTCTCGCTTGGATTGTCGGGTTTCAGGGAGAGATCCATGGATTTGAACAATCCGATGAGCTGCCCGACTATCACGTCTGTCAGCACTCGGAGCTCGTTTGGAATCGATCGTTCTTCTCGACTGAGCTCAATGACTGTGCCGTCGACCGATTCCATTTCCGTCGTACGCTTATCGCAGATGAAGAGACTTGCCTTCCCCTGATGTTTCGTGCGGAGCTCCTCCACAAGATCGAGTTCGTAGCGTCTGCGGTACGCATCCGTCGACAGAGAGGCAACCACACCGCACTCTTCGTTCACGAACACCTGGGGTCCGTGGCGAAGTCCCAGGTAGGTGTCGGCGTTTGCGATAATTCGCGCGCCGGTCATTTCCAGGACTTTGAGCCGACACTCCTGCATGGCGCCGAATGTGCTGCCAGTTCCAAGAAACTGTACCCGCTTCTCGCATACAGCGGCAAAGCTGCGTATCGCTCCCACGTAGTCGTCGAGTATCCGCCGAGCTGCATTTGCCGCCGCGAGGACGTCGACACGGAACGAGTCGAGGGTGTCGAGCCGGCCCAGTGCTATGGCAGCGAGAGCCATCGATGAAAAGGAGCTTGTCATCACCAGAGATTGATCATTGGTCTGTTCCGGCAGGTTCAGAACGAAGAGCCGCTGATCACGCGTTGGCGCCTTCGCGAGAGCGCCTTCTTTGTTGCAGGTGATAACGAGGTGGTGAGCATTGGGTGCAAGTTCACGAGCTGTCTGGTAGCTCCCTACGGATTCAGGAGAATCTCCGGATCGGGCAAAATGGACGAACAGATACTCCCTCCCATCAGCAATCCAATCGCGAGGTGACGGTATGAACGTAGTTGTCGGCAACGAGAAGCAATTCACGCCGAGTGAGCTTCTCAACGTATCTGCTACGGCATTTCCAACATATTCCGAGGTGCCCGCACCGAGCAGATAGACCGATAGTGCTCCTCCCTTTCGCAAACCACATGCCACTAGGAAGGCATTGAGCTCGGGCGCCCGCTCTTTGATCGAATTCCACGTCTCCTCCCACATCTGAGGTTGTTGATAGATCTCACGTGGAGTAAACAGGACGCCTTCGGCACTTTTCTCCCTGTCACTGAGATTGAGCAGTCTCTTGAGTTCATTCACCGCGGGTCTCCATAAAGTGGTTTATTTCGTCGAAGGTCGGACAGGAATTGACCCCACCCTCCTCCGTGCAATTTCGAGCTGCAACTGCATTGGCGAAGCGTACAGACTCAGCAAGCCCCATTCCCTTCTCGAGTCGTGCGTACAACACTCCCGCGGCAAACGCGTCGCCCGCCCCGGTTGTGTCATGAATCGGGACCTCGTAGGTTGGGATTATGACGGTATCACCGTTAACGGGAAGAATAGCGCCTCTGGCGCCTATTTTGCAGATTGGACGCTGCGTCATTCCGCTGAGCCGAGCGATCGCCTGATCAGGTTCCCGTTCCCGGGTAAACGAAATAGCCTCATCCTCGTTCACGAAGAAGTATTCGAGATAGGGCAGCCAGGTCTCGAGGAACTCCCATTTCTCAAGGGGGTCCCATTGTGGATCGAGCGACGCTGTTGCACCTGATGCCCGCGCAAGTTTGAGCAATCCTTCGATTTTCGGCCGAAATTTGTGTTGCTGATAAACGCCGGAAAAGTGGATATGCGAATATTCCCCTATCCGCGATTCTATTTCCGAAATATCTTCGAACGTGGCAATGGTTCCCGGATAGGTTATTTGGGTTCGCGTTTCGCGATAAATGAGATTGACCGTCACTCCGGTTCCTACCGCATGTGACGTTTGCACCAAACTCGTATCGATCGACCGCTCGTTCATTCCTGCGATCATGAATCTCCCGTAGTCATCGTCTCCTACAAGTCCCGCAACTGCGGCACTACCACCGAGACCTGAATAATTGGCCGCCGTAATCACGATGGAGCTACCCATGGTCAGGGCGAAGCTAGCGCAGGTGACCTCCCTGTCGATAGCAGGTGGCATTTCCAGGCCCCCCAGCATGAGATCTACATTTATGTCTCCAACAAACAGAACGTCTTTTGCCATGTGCGTACTTTGCCGGCGAACCAACAGGAGCCCTGCCGACGACAGTCATTATATTGGGAAACCAAGAGGAAATCAACAACCAAGACGTCATAAATGTGCATGTTAATTGATTGTTTATAGCTTGAAAGGTGATTGAATCCATGATAGATTTCTGCAGAAACTGGAATGAGGGTATCACTCTCCTGATCGGTCTGAGACCTACGAAAAAGGTGCCCCTCACATCTTGTTTCGAAGGAGCATTCATTATGGCGAAAATTTCCATTATCGGGGCTGGCAGCGCGGTGTTCACGAAGAATATTGTTGTGGATATTCTCAACATTGCGGCCCTCGAAGCGGGTACAATCGCGCTAGTTGATATCGATGCACAACGGTTGTCGCTCGCCGACAAGTTAGTCAAGAAGGTCATTGAACTTACTGGGAAAAAGTGGAATGTCCTCTCTTCTACCGATCGACGCGAGGTGATACAGAATTCGGATTTTGTCATCAATCAAATCGAAGTCGCAGGACTCCAGACGGTCAAATATGAGTACGAGATACCGTTGAAATATGGCGTCAAACAGTGCATCGGTGACACGATGGGTCCCGGCGGCCTGTTCAAGACCATGCGAACTGTGCCGGCCTGGCTGGATATCGTTCGCGACATAGAAGAGCTCGCTCCGAATGCATTGATCCTGAATTACACGAATCCAATGTCGGCAGTTACCCTGGCGACCATAAAAGTGACGGAGATGCCGGTCGTCGGACTTTGCCACTCAATTCAGAATACGTCCCGACAGCTATCCGAATACCTGGGGATTCCGTACCCGGAGCTGAAGTGGCAGGCGGGCGGTATCAACCACATGTCCTGGTTCGTGGAGCTGTCGCATGGGGGACGTGATATGTATCCGGTCTTGAAGGAGAAGATCAGGGATCCTGAGCTCCTGAAGAAGGACCCCGTCCGTTTCGACGCGATGAAGCATTTGGGGGCGTTTGTTTCCGAATCGAGCGGACACTTTTCCGAATACATTCCCTACTATCGAAAACGTCAGGACCTCATCGACAAACATTGCAGCACCGGATACAACGGCGGAACCGGCTTCTACGCCAACAATTGGCCAACCTGGCGCGAGGACAATGACAGGCGCATCGAACAATTCGTTTCCGGAAAAGAAAAGATTTCTCTTGAATCCAGTCGCGAATACGCGCCGATCATTATTGACGGAGTTGTCACAAACGAGCCGCGGGTGATCTACGGAAATGTCCTGAACGAGGGTCTGATTTCCAATCTACCGTCGGACGGGGTTGTCGAAGTAGGATGTTTGGTAGATCGGAACGGTGTCCATCCCACGAAGTTCGGAAAGCTCCCCGAGCACCTTGCGGCATTATGCAGAAGCAATATGTCGTTTTTCGATCTGAGTGTGTCTGCCGTCATTGAACGGGACAAGGAAATGGCTCTGCATGCATTGATGGTTGACCCGTTGACCGCCGCAGTATGTTCACTATCGGAAATTGAAAAGATGTTCGACGAGCTGTTCGAGGCCGAGACTCCTTACATCGGAGACTACCGCTAATTGGGATACCCGGGACTACAGAACGTCGACGTCCATAAACACTGGACGCCGGCGTTTTACTTTCTGTTTTACGCCGCAGGCGCGTCCCTGTCACCGTTTCTCGTGATTTTTTACCAGTCGAAGGGGCTTGAGCCCGGCGATATGGGCCTTCTGGGCGCCATTCCACCTGTGATGATGCTGCTCGGCGCACCTCTTTGGTCAAGCATCGCTGACGCATTTGACAGTCACAGAACCCTCTTCGGGATCGCAACATGTGGAGCCATTGTCGCCGTTGGAGTTCTATCCCGGATGATCGTCCTGCAATGGATCGCCCTCAGCGTTGCCGCGTACGCGTTCTTCGCTTCGCCCGTTATGCCGCTGGTCGACAGTGCCACTCTGATCATGCTAGGCGACAGACGGGATACCTACGGACACATTCGGCTGTGGGGAGCACTCGGCTGGGGTATCGCCGCACCACTGGTCGGGGCGCTGGTCCAGCAGTCGGGACTTATGTGGCCCTTTGCAGGCTACATAGCCTTCATGATTGTCGGATTGTTTGTCGGGATGAAGCTTCCTCTCAGCCGGGTCCGCATTCCCTCGACCTTTCGGCATGGAGTGCACTCGATCTTAACAAGCGGCAGGTGGAGACTCTTCCTATTCATCGTATTTGTGTGTGGCGTCGGACTTTCGGCGGTAAGTGTCTTCCTTTTCCTCTACATGAAGCAACTTGGCGCCTCCGAAACCGTCATGGGGCTTGCACTTACCAGCGCCACCGTTTCCGAGCTGCCCTTTTTCTTCTTCACGGATCGGCTTCTTCGCCGCTGGAGTGCACGCGGATTGCTCCTGTTCGGCATGACCGCGTACGTGCTGCGCGCCATCCTCTACTCCTTCGTCACCGCTCCGTGGCAGGTTCTGCTCATCCAGCTCCTGCACGGTCCGACCTTCTCGGCAATCTGGGTTGCCGGAGTTTCCTACGCGAATGAAATCGCCCCGCAGGGACTCAGCACCACGGCGCAGGGCATATTTAACGCGACTTTCATGGGACTCGGCTCGGCCGTCGGAGCGCTATTCGCTGGAGTCCTCTATCAGTATCTCGGCGTTAACTGGATGTTTCGAATAATGGGATTGACTGTCGCCGTCGCAACACTGCTTTTGATAATCGCCGGTCGGTGGCACGGACAAAAATCGCGCCTCGCGCGATAGACAAAAAGGAGGCTGCAAGATGAGTGCGACGGCAACAAAGATTGTGTTGATCGGTGCCGGAAGCGCGGTTTTTACGCGCGGATTGATGGCAGATCTCATCCTGACCGGTGACAGCTGGAACGTGGCGCTGGTGGATGTCGATCAGGAAGCCCTCGACACGGCATTTGCCCTATCCCGTCGGATGATTATGGAAAGAGGGGCACCAATTGAACTCAGTGCCGAAACCGATCGACGCGCGGCACTTCGGGGTTCCGACTTTGTGGTCTCAACAATCGGCGTCGGTGGGCGACGCGCATGGGAACAGGACGTGTTTATCCCGAGAGAGTACGGCATCTTCCAGCCGGTCGGAGATACGATCATGCCCGGAGGGATTTCGCGCGCACTGCGCCAGATTCCCGCGACAGTCGCCATTGCACGAGATATCGCGACTCTCGCGCCAAATGCGCGTTTCTTCAACTATGCAAATCCCATGGCAGCGATATGCCGCGCTGTGCAAAAGGCTACCCACGTCGATATCGTCGGATTGTGCCATGGCGTACCGGATGCGGAGCGCAATGTTGCGGCGTTGTTCGGAGTAGCACAGGAACGATGCTCATTTACCGCGGTGGGAATGAACCACCTAACCTTCTTCGTGCAGGTTCTCGTCGACGGTCAGGATGCCCTGCGTCAACTCCGTTCCATAGTCGAGGGCAGCTCACCCGAACGCGGCGAAGAGCTCCGCCGTGCACTGTTTCTTGAAACCGGGCTCTACTCCGTGCTCCACGATCGACACCTGGCGGAGTTCTTCCCGCAATTTCATGCGGACGGACGCCATCCGGGGGGAAGACTGGGCGTAGATCTGTTCTCGTTCGAAGCCACAATAAGGAACGGTGACGTGGGATACGCCGAGATGGTGGAACAGGCGCACGGCAGAAAACCGCTTGACCTCGGCGTATTCGATCACCAGGTGGGCGAACACGAACAGCTGGTGGAGATCATACGCTCGCTGCCGGGGAAGAGCCGGAAACGATATTCGGTGAACCTGCCGAACGCCGGACAGATCTCTAACCTGCCGCGCGAACTGCCGCTGGAATGTCCCGCGGAGGTTGGCGAGAACACGATCCGCGCCGTAGAGGTCGGATCAGTTCCGCGTTTCCTCGAAGTGGTCGTAACGCAGCGTCTTGAGGTAATCGAACTCGCGGTGGAAGCCGCCCTGACACTGGACAAACGGGCGTTTCTTGAGGCGATTATCGCCGACGGATCGGCTCCATCGGTACGCACCGCGATTGAGCTTTCGGATCGGCTCTGGAAGGCGAACGAGCCGTTCCTGAACGACACTCCATAGCTACTGCAGGCGGCAACTACTCGTTGTTTTCCGGCTGAACCACCACAACCTGGACGCCTGCAGCCTTAAGCTGCTCGATGACCGATTCATCAGTCATCCAGTCGGTGATGATAACCTGCATCATGTTCAGCGGTCCCCAGTAGGACGCATGGACCTTATTGAACTTGGAATAGTCGGCGAGCATTACAACCTTCGACGAAATCTGGACTATTGCGCGATCAGTCATAGTCTCCTCGGGAAAGGAGTTCGTCAGTCCGTGATCCAGATGAATCGCCTCGATACCGAGAAAAACCTTGTCGGCACGAAGTTCTTCGAGCGTCCGAACTGAAATGTGTCCTACGAATGAAAGTTCGGACTTGCGAACAACGCCGCCCACGACGACCGTCTTGAAGTCCGGGAATTCAATAAGACGACTTATTACCGGCAATGAGTTCGTGACAACCGTAATTCCCTTCCGCTCTTTCATGAAGGGCAGCATGTAGAGAATCGTCGATCCACTGCCGAGAAAGATGGTATCGCCATCGCGAACCATTGATGCGGCCGCCTGTGCGATGAGTCGCTTCTGCGCCCCATCCTTTTCGAGCCGCTGGAGAATTGCCGACTCATCGGCAGCCTCCTGTGTCAGTATCGCTCCCCCATGTATGCGCTTGACGAGGCCGGCTTCGTCAAGCTCCTCAAGATCTCGCCGAATCGTCGCCTCACTCGCATCAAAAAGACGGCACAACTCGGTCACTCTCGCCTGGCCCTGCTCGCGTATTGAACTCAGAATCCGTTGCTGTCGCAATTCTCTTTCGGCTCTCACAGGCCCCTTCCAAAGTAGCGTTCAAATTGCTCACCGCGCGCGATCGTAATGTTGCTCTTCACTTAATGCTTCCTGCTATGAGTCCGCGAACTATATGCCGGTTGAGAAATACGACAATGGCAGCAGGAACGAAAACCGTCAAGATGCCGGTAGCGTTCATCAACGTGAACGGCACCGTATGGCGTCCCAGAAGAGAAGTCATGAAGACGGTCAACGGTTGAGTCTTCAGGTCGCTGGTGAGGACCAGCGGAAAAAGGAATTGCCCCCATGCCTGGAGAAAACTGATAATTGCCGCGGAGGCGATTCCCGGCCCCGTGAGCGGAAGCATTATCAGAAGCATCGTCTTCAGTGGGCTTGCGCCATCCACATATGCCGATTCGTCAAGTTCCTTCGGAATCGTGGAAAAGTAGTTGTAAAGAATCCATAGCGAAAGAGGAAGGAAGCCGGACACGTAGACGAGAACTACCCCGGCATATGTGTTGACGAGACGGAATTCGGACATTATCCGGTACAGCGGAATGAGCGTGGCGTATGCCGGTAAAGACAGAGTTGCAATAGTCACGTAGAAGATAACCTTCTTGAACCGAAACTCCATGCGCACAAAGGCATAAGCTCCCAGGATCGAAATCGCGACCGTTACGAGAGTCGCAAGCAGACACTCAATGGTTGTATTCAGGACTGCTTCACGAAAGCCGTCCCAAATTCCCGATGTTCCGGTGCTGAAGATGGTCTGATAGTTGGCCAGGCTCGGCGGAACAGGGACAAACTGGGCCGGAACCGATTGAGCCTGAGAATTGGTCATGAAGCTCGTGTTCAGAGCCCAGTAGATGGGAAACAGCGACCACAGAACGATCAGGAATACCGCAATCCATCTGCTGATACGTGGCCGACGGGCTATCAATACTCTACCCTCCGATACACCAAACGCAAGACCCCTACGGAGATCAACATCGTTATCATGACGGCCAGAAACGACAATGCGTATCCCTGTCCGAAATTGAGATTCTGAAAGGTTATATTGTAAGTCTGCAACATAATGGAACTTCCCGTGGCGGCATTGCCGTTCAGAACATATACCTGGTCAAAAATGTTCAATGAGACAATGACTGATTCAACTACTGCAACCGAAAGACCGGCCCGGATCAATGGAACTGTAATGCCAAAGAACGTTCTCCAGCGTCCGGCACCGTCCACTTTCGCGGCGTCGTACAATTCGCCGGGTATACTTTGAAGGCTCGAAAGAATCAGAATCGTCGCCAATGGAGTGATCTGCCACGCCTGCACAAGTTCGATGAAGAAGATCGTAAGTCCGCGACTGCTTGACAGCCAAATTTGATACTCTCGAATGATGTGCAGAGACTTCAGAATACTGTTCAAGACCCCGAAATCCGAATTATAAATCCAGGCCCAGATGATACCTTCCGTGACTCCGGGAAGTGCCCAGGGGAGCACGACGATCGCGAGAACAATGCCTCGTCCCGGAAAGTTCTCGCGCAGAGCATACGCTATTGCCATTGCCAGCACTGTCACGATGACTACGCCGAACCCGACATAAAGCATCGAGTTTACCCAGCTATTATTTACGTTGGGGTTCGCGAATATCTTGAGATAGTTGCCGAATCCGATAAATCGGACCGGAGGATCCAGAGGGTTTACGTTGAAGAACGACTCAATGAAGGTGAGCGCAGTCGGATATACCGCGAGGATTCCGATGAAAACCACCAACGGAAAAATCAACACGTAGGGCAGGAATCCATAATGTCCAAAACGCTTCACTCGTCTGTGATGAACAGTTTTGTTCGAGTTCAAGATGTTGGTTTCTCCGAGATTACGACTATGAGGTTGCGGAACGCCCCGTGATCCTCCTGACATCGAAGGTGGCCGGCTCGTTGATTTCCGGCCACCCTCTGATTGCGCAACCCTTACGGGTTTTGGTTCAGGTTATTGACGGTGCTGGTAATAGCCGCGATCGCCTGAGCGACTGTTTCCTGCCCAAGAGCCGCCGAGTGGATATTAGTGTACACAGCATTGCTGAACTGCGAATACCACGGCGGAGCGCCTTGCGGGAACACTGCCCGGCTATGATTGCTGAACAGATCGTACATTGTCTGAGCCTGAAGGTCGTTATTCGAGAAGAGGGCCTTGATCGCGCTGAGACGCATAGGCAATGCCCACGGGAACGAAAGAGACGGTCCACTGACACCTGATATGTCGGCCTGAATCTCGGTGGTGTCAAACCATTTGATGAAAGCGGCCGCTGCGTCGACATGCGTGGAACCTTTCAGAATACCGATTCCGTCCGGATTGCCAAGATTCGGACCGACTCCGTTTGCGCCGGGTGTCGGAATGTACTTCACCTTGCCGACAACCTTGGAATTGGCCGGTACGTTGTAAATTGTACCTACGTTGCCGGAATAGTCGGAAAAAATCGTCGAAATCTGTCCGTTCGCCATGCCGGACTGCTGTTCTTCGCTATCGGTTGTATTGATGTAACCTTTCGGCACCAGTCCGCTTTGATACGCATTGACCATCCATTCCATCGCCTTGTAACCGGCCGAGCCTGGATCTGAAAAGAGCGGCTTGAAGTCCTTACTGAGAATCTCTCCACCAAAGGCTCCGGTTGTTTCGTACCAGTACGTTGACAACCCCTCGGCAGCTGCAAACGGAATACCCAGCGGAGTCTGATTCACTCCGGTGGACTGGAGCTTTTTCAAGTCCGCAGTATATTCCTCGATGGTTGTCGGCATCGTCGTGATTCCGGCTTTCTGAAAGTCGGCCGTATTCACCGTTGTCAGCATTATGGATGCATCCGACGGCATTCCGATCAGCTGGCCGTTGACAATGAACGAGGAAATCTGCGGAACGTCACTCTTCAGAGCATTCACGTCGAAGTAGTTATTGAGCGGGACGAACCATTTCGTCTTGTAGTATTCACCAACGCGTGACCAGTCCACATCCGTCACATCGGCAAAGAAGGTATTAGCGCTTGCCGCAGCGGTAATCTTTGTTTGCATCGCGTCCCAGCCGAGATAGACCCACTTGATCTTGATTCCGGTCGAATCCGTGAACTTGCTGATCAATGCGTCAGGAGCCGGACTCCCAAGAAAAGCAACGGTAATCTCCTGTCCCGCGTAAGGCATCGAGGAATTGGCCGCAGCAGCCGGCGCCGCACTCGATTGAGTTCCCTCCTTTTGTCCGTTCGCAAAGCCCATCGTTGCAGACAGTAATATCATGAAGCCGATGAGAATCGGTACCGCAACCTGTCGGACTTTCATCGTCTTCTCCGGTTCCCGTCGGAACCCGCTCAGTAATGTCATCGTGACCTCCTTAGGAGAGACAAAAGAATCGAATGTGACAGATATACCCCACATTCAAGCAGAATATTCTCATTCACCTGATCGTTTGTCAAGCGATTCATGCTCGATTTCTCGCCAATTTCGCTTAGATTTGCAGTTACCTTGCGCACAATGCAGCGATCGACGGTTGCCCTTTCCCGCACTCGATGATACCCTCCACTACGTGGCAAAAAGAATTGACGCGCATATTCACTTCTCCGGCAATCACCCCGACAATATCCGCTACCTCCGCGAGCGGGACATCAAGCTTATAAACATCTGTTATGCCGATGGACCAGTGGACTGGCGAGAGCAACGGCGGCGCTACCGTGATCTCAGCAACAACTTTGCAGACTGTTACGCTTGGTGCACTACATTCGATCCGCCGCAATTCCTTGTACCCGATTCCGAATACGTCGACCGTATCATAGCCGAGCTCAAAACAGATTTCGATTCCGGCGCCGTCGCAGCTAAGATATGGAAGAACATCGGCATGGAAGCTCAGAAGCCGACCGGCGAGTTTGTCCTGGTGGACCATCCCCTGTTCGAGCCTGTCTTTGACTTTATCGAGAAAGCGGACAAGCCGATCCTCATGCACATCGGAGAACCGCGCGCCTGCTGGCAGCCGCTGGACGAACGCTCGCCCCATTACGGTTACTACAAGGCACATCCTCAATGGCACATGTACGGCAAGACCCGATTTCCGACCCATGAGCAGCTGATTGCGGCGCGTGACAGAGTCCTCGAACAACATCCTCGAATTCGATTCATTGGCGCGCACCTCGGAAGCCTCGAATATGACGTCGAGGAAGTTGCAAGAAGACTGGACAGTTACCCGAATTTCGTTGTCGATACCTCCGCGCGAATCCTGGACTTGATCCTGCAAGACAACGAGAAGGTAGCCGCATTCCTGAATCTGTATCAGGATAGAGTCCTGTACGGCAGCGATTTCATGGAAAACGAAGAACAGTCAACCCTCGATCTGAAAGGTCGTGAGTCCGTGCTCGAACAATTGACCGATACGTATTCCGGAGAAGTCGGTTACCTGATTGAAGCAGGCCCGATGAATTACGGCGGACGGACACACAAAGGACTCGCTCTCTCATCATCAGTCGCGCAGAAGATCCTCTTCGAGAATGCGCGCAATTGTTACAGCGTCTGAACGCGCATGTCGGCTCCGTGGTCGGCATCGCATTCCCGAATCACACTTCAACTATTATGATGCACAGGGAAAGGAGGTGCCTCCGTGCAAAAGACTGTCGTCTTCTTCGATATCTGCTCCTCTTCCCGGATCATCGAGGACCTGTCGCTCGGGGAGAACACAACCCGCATCCGGAGGTGGGAAAAGCTCCTCGCCGCGCTCCAGAAGAAACTGACCGATGCTTCCGGCGCATCAGGATTTGAAGTCTACAAATTCGTGGGGGACGGCTGGATCATCCTCTTCGATCCCGCAAGCGAACCCGCCGGGCAGCTCGCCTTCTTCGCATCGCTCTGCAGCTTCTACGAACAGACCTTCTCCGAGCTCATCGACGAACAGCTTCAGACTGTGATCGGAATTCACGGACTCACCTTCGGTCTCGACTCCGGGGACATCTATCCGATCGATCTCAAGGGTGGGCGTGAATATATCGGCTCTCCGCTGAACATCGCCTCCCGCCTCCAGAGTGCAATTCGCAATCCACAGGATCCCTCGGATAACCCGGCAGACCAGCTCCTCATGCCGCGGCCCCTGTTCAACGACCGCTATCGGGAGGCCGTCGGGAAGCAATACGAGACGTCAACCGTGAAGCGTACGCTGCGGAACATCAGAAACGACAGCACCATGTACTGCACGCGGATAAAACTCCGAACCGCAGGCACCTGAGCAAGCGGGCTTGCACAGTAGTCCCTGAACATCGACACGTTCGTGCAGTCGACAACATGGCTCATCCCTCATCGTCGCGTAATTCCCTTGACGTTACGGGATTCCGGGTGCATTATCGTACCGTATAGTACGATACGTTTAAGGAGCGCTGCAAATGGGGCAGGGATCGGCGAAAGAGACACGAACAGAAAAGAGGCGGGAGCAGATACTCAGTGCCGCCCGCACGCTCTTCCTCGGCTCCGGTTTTGATGGAGTCAGCACTGACGCGATTGTGAAGGCGGCAGGTGTCGCATCCAAGGAGACACTCTACCGCTACTTCGCAAGCAAAGAAGATCTGTTTCTCGCAGTGATTCAGTCAATGACCGTGAACGGACCACAGCTGACGGAACTCTTTGATCAAGAGCCGTTGATCTCGACAGACGAAGAGCTTCGTGCGGTTTTGCATTCGTTTATCAGGAAAATACTTGATGCCATGCTGCAGCCGGACTATCTCGCTCTCATTCGCATTACCATTGCCGAGATACCGAGATTTCCCGCGTTGGCGCAGCACTTTCGAGAAGCGGTTCCGCTCCGCGCGATGGAGAAGATTCAACAACTGCTGAAGCAGGGGCAGGTTGCAGGACTTGTCCGCACGGACAAAGATCCTGCCATAATCGCACGGATGGCGCTGGGAACTCTATTGAGCTTCGGCGTATTCGACGGACTCCTTGTTGCCGGTGGGCAACCGAAGCCGCCCGGGCCGAAGATCATCAACGGCATCGTCGATAACCTGATGGATGTTGCTTCCACAAAACACAACGACAGCAGGGAATCTCCAGATGGACCAAGATAGAGGAGCGGTCCCCGTGCGCTCGGGCTGCCGGACTTCCGTTTAGTGTGTCGAAGATTGGTGAAAGGCGGGCGTTCCGGGAAAGAATGTGCCTTACTGCACAGCACTTAGGCTTCGCAGGTAGGCAGTTTTCTCCAGGATGTGACAGGCGCGGAGCTTATTCCGCTCCACATAAAGACTTGGAGCGGATCCGCCAACAAGCCTCGTGACACTACCCGAGGTAGTATACAATCGTCCGCACGAGGAAGGAGGCCGGACCACCGATGAGACTCACTGAAAAAAACCGGCATTTCACTTGATCCTGACAGAGTTATCCGAACCCGGGTAATCGGCGCCTCAATTCCTTCTATTGGTATGGTTCGACGCAGTGGAAATGCTGGAGGCAGAGAGAACTACTGCGTAAACTGCTCATTCCGAACGATGCGGGCAATGGTCTCGACCGGGAGCTTCGGGGCGCGATCGGGTGTCAGGAGCCCGTTTATCTCCTGTTCCACGTCGGTAAGTTGTGTATAGCAGAAGCCGACCTGGGGAGTCATGGCATACACCGCCGAAAACAGATCTCGCAATCGGAAAAGATACGCACCGGCGTCCTCGGCAACCCCTTCATATCCCCACCCGGCTTTCACTTCCCCTTCGGCAGCAAAGCCAATACCGCCGAACTCGCTGAGCATGAGAGGTCGTCCCGCAATGAGCGCTCCATCGACACCCAACGATCGTGTCGGCAATGAACCTGTTTCCGCCGCCTGGTGATGAACTCGGAGGAGCTCATCCCGTTCGGGCGCGTAACTGTGGTATGTCTGCAGGTCGGTAGAAACGTGGTACCAGCCGTCGTTGTCGATAATGATCCGTGTTGCGTCGAGGCTCCGCACGGTATCAACCATCCACTTTACCCACTCCTGCACGGCCGGATCACGGTGAATTGACGGGATACCCCACGATTCGTTGTAGATAACCCACGAAATAATCGATGGGTGGTTCCAGTCTCGGCGCACAGCATCAATCCATTGCCGCGCAACACTCAAACGCGCCGAGTCGGTATCGGAATAGGGAGCCGGGAACTCGGACCACACGAGGTAGCCGAGTCGATCAGCCCACGCGAGGAATCGCGGATCTTCAATCTTCAAATGCTTTCTGCAACCGTTAAAGCCCATCGCCTTCGCACTCTGAATGTCCAGCCGCAATGCCTCATCGGAGGGTGGCGTGTAGAGACTGTCAGGCCAGTACCCCTGGTCGAGCACGAGTCTCAGCAAATAGGCGCTGCCGTTGAGCAGTACTCCCCCGGGAGTCACTTCAACGGTGCGAAAGCCGAAATAGGTATCCACGACGTCGACCTGACCATCCGGACCGCGAAGCGTGAGTTGTACGTCGTACAGATTTGGTGATTCGGGTGACCAGAGCAGAGGATCTGCAATGGTGGCTCGAACAACTGTCGAAGGATAACTAAGCGGCTTGAGCGCGGTGAGAATCCGATCACCGCCGAATCGCACCTCAATGGCGAGCACGTGGTGTGCGGCCGGGCGATTAGCGTGGATATTCAGCGCGACACTTCCATCAGTCGATGCGTCGATTCGAAATCCTGAAATGCAGACCGTGGGAGCGAACTCAAGCCAGACCGACTGCCAGATGCCTGACATCGGTGTATACCAGCATGCGAACGATGAACCCCAGGACTGTTTCCCTCGTGGAATAGTTGTATCAAGACTGTCTTTTACGCGGAGGACGACGGAGTTTGCACCGGTGCGTGCCGCGGAAGTGATGTCGAAATGAAACGGAACATATCCCCCGACATGGGTACCCACAAGCCGGTCATTCACCCACACGGTTGCCTCGTGGTCAACTGCTCCAAAATGCAGGGTAATGCTGCGGGAACGCTCCTCATCGGTCAGCTCGAAAGTTTTCCGGTACCACATGTATGGATAGAAACCGGTATCGTGAATGCCTGAACTACTGCTCTGCGGAGGAAACGGAACTGTTATCCGGCGGGAAAACGGTAGTCCGAGCATTCTCGTCTGACCGTCAATTTCGTTGGTAGGGTCGAACTCAAATTCCCAATCGCCGTTCAGGCTCCTCCAGTTCCTTCGACTGAAGTCCGGACGCGGGTGGGAAAGGAGCTGCTCCTCAGCGATCATTTCGAATGATCTCCCGGTACGCTTCAACACATGATCGATCCGATCGGTCGATAGTCCAGAGTCCAAGATCAATCACAAAGTCTTCGATCGGTCCGGACTGATTCCGGTACTCCCAGTCAACCATGTCGATCACCGGAAACCAGGTGTATCCAACCACCGGAATCTTTCGAGCTCGAAGAGCGGCACACGCGGCAACCGACTCCCTCAACCAGTGAGTCTTCTCCCATACCGGCCCGCGGATGCTTGTCTCGGTTACCATGAGGGGTAACTGATACCGGTTCCAGAAGTCTTCCATGAGCTGCGAGAAATGAAGCGAGCCACTGTTGACAGGGCGCGCGGTAACCTGACCGTTCGATGTCCGTAGAAGTACTGTGTCACTCCACTGCGGATAATAGTTCACTCCGAAGATATCGATGTGAGCCGGATGATCGCGGAACCAGGAGAGATTCTGCTTCGTGCACCCGTGGGACATTAGCCATGGGGTCAGTCCGTGGAGGTCATCAACCTTGCCGGTGATGAGATCCCAGTAGAGCTGATTCTGCAGGTTCTTCTGCACCGCTGTCTCCTGCAGAGATGGATCTCCGGCAACCGTCCGTCCGGCAACTTCCACGTGGACGCTCTTCATTCCCGCATCTGCAAGTTTCTCGCTGGTGAGGATTGCAACGCGTGAGAGGACTACCATGATCCCGATGAAGCTTGTGTCGTCCGCCATGTACGGCGGCCATTCCGCTCGCCGACCGCAGAACTCGGCGGCGGTAAGCGGCTCGTTCACCGGAGTCACAAACTCGACAATCCCGTCGTAATGCGAGATGAACTGCTCGACGTAGTGCATGAACGCACTCGGAAACTCCGGGTCGAGAATTCCGTCCTTGAGCCACGGAGGAGTTCCATAGTGTATCAGGTCAACGATCGGAGCTATATGCAGTTCATCCACGAGGTATCTGATCACCTGGTCGGTCCAGCTCCAGTCGAACTCGCCCCGCACACGCTCGACGCGATACCAGGGGATTCCCCACCGGAGGGCATCTACTGCAAGCGACGCAACCAGTTGCAGATCAGTCCGCCACTTGTCGTAGTGACCGATCAGTTCATACTCTTCGAGTGTCTTCCCGCTCTGTTTGTGAGGATCGACGATGAACGTGTCCTCTATTCCCGCGGCAAACATCATGCGCTTGTTATTCATCTGCTTTATCCTTTCAAACCACTCAGTGCAATTCCGCGCATGAAAGTCTTCTGCGCAAAGAGGAAGAATATCAGTATGGGGATGATCGACAGCACCGCTCCCGCAACAATCGGGCCGTGTTGCTGCACATGCTCTCCGGTAAAGAGCGCAAGTCCGACAGGCAGAGGACGCATATCGCGGCTTGTCGTGATAAGTAGCGGCCAGAGAAAATCATTCCAGTTGTACATGAAGTGGAAAACTCCGAGCGTTGCAAGGGCCGAAGTTGTCATTGGCACCGCGATACGCCGGTAGATTCCTATTTCGTTCAACCCATCGATTCTGCCAGCATCAAGAAGTTCATTGGGGAGGCTCAGGAAAAACTGCCGCATGAAATAGATGCCGAATGCGTTGGTCATCCTCGGAAGGATAAGACCCCAGAAAGTGTCCAGAGAGTGAAGGTGATAGATGAGCAGGTACAGCGGAACCATGACCACCTGAAAGGGAATCATGAGTGTTATCAGCACAAGGTAGAACATCACGTCGCGACCGGGAAATGGCAGCTTTGCAAATGCGTACCCGGCTGCCGCGTCGAAGAAGAGCGACAGAATGGTCACTCCGCCTGCGAAAATGAATGAATTGAGCAGAAACCGAAAAAACGGAATCTGGTCGATTACATTCTGATATTGAATCAGCGTCCATTGAAGCGGAAGAAGTATATCCGGCTGACCGAGTATCTGCCTGTCCGTCTTGAATGAGGTGAGAATCATCCAGAGAAACGGGAGCGAGGAGACGGTGAGCGCAACGACGAGAAGCCCGAACAGTACCCACATTCCCGGGGTTCTTTTGGTCTTCAATATCCTACCCTCTCTTCGCCTCGCACAAACCCGCGCAGCTGAAGAAGCGTGAACAGGAAAATGACGATGAACAGCACATAGGCGAGTGCGGATGCATATCCCATTTTGTAGAGCGTGAATCCTTCGTAGTAGATGTAGTAGACCATGACCTCGGTGCTGAACAGTGGTCCGCCCTTCGTCATGACGTAAACCGGATCGAATACCTGGAATGACGCGATGATGTTCGTGACAACGACAAATGAAAGGCTGGGAAGCAGCAGCGGCATGGTCACCGAGTACAGCTTCCGAAAAGCGCCGGCTCCATCGAGATTTGCGGCCTCATAGTAGGAATCGGGTATGGTATTCAGACCGGCAAGCAGAATCACCATGTTGAAACCTGCCCAGCGCCAGATGCTGACGCCCGCAATTGTGGGCAGTGACCAGCTGGAGTTGCGGAGCATGTCAGGCATCGTCACGCCGATGTCACTCAGCCATGAGGAGACAAGTCCCACATCCGGATCGAGGATGAAGCGCCAGACTATCGCGATGATGGCCATTGAGGTAATCGACGGCAGAAAGAACATTGGCCGCAGCACCTTTCGGCCGAACACCTTCTGGTCAAGCGCGAGTGCCAGCACCAGCGCAACAAGAACGAGACCCGGAACGTACATCGCCGTGTAGTAGAATGTGGTCCAGAGCGCGTTCCAGAAGCGGGAGTCACCAAGGATTGCTGCGTAGTTAGCCAGACCGATGTACTGTTGTTTATTCGACAGCAGATTCCAGTCAAACAGACTCAGGTATGCCGACTGAACGATTGGCCAGAGCACGAAGAGCGCGAGTATGGCCATGCTCGGAGCGACCATGATGAGACCGGAAGTACTCTTCTGTCGGTCGAGTGTTCCAAATGACATTGATGCTTCCTCGTAATGAATGCCGGATGTGCGTGAATGCCACGCACATCCGATGATAACCTGCAGACGGGTTCGATTAGTTGTTCGAAAGGATCTTGGTCAGCGCAGCGTGAGCAGTCGCGAGTGCGGCCTCCGGCTGAGCCTTGCCGCTGAACACCGATTCCCAGAGCGGTACGAGCACTTCGTCATCGATCTGGCCCGATTTCACCTGACCGGCGAGGAAGATCCGTGCGTAGCTTGCTCCGTTAATGAAGTACTTCAGGTACGGATTCTTCTGCAGACTGGCGTCGTTTCCCATATCGGTCCGGGTCGGTGGAAAGGCCTGCTTCTCAGACCAGAACTGCTGAGTGTCGTAGCTATTCCAGTATTCCATGAAGGACCATGCGCTCTCTTTGACCTTGGAATCTTTGTTCATCGACATGACTGTGTCGCCGCCCCAGGTGTATTTTCCGGCCGGACCTGAGGGCATTTCCGCCACCCCGACATCAATCCCCGCTTTCTGGAATCCGGTCAACGCCCATGGGCCATTCCATTCAATTGCAGCTTTTCCCGCTGCGAAGAGATTGTCCGCATCCTGTCCGGTCAGACCAACCGGGGAGACACGGTCGTTGATGAACGCACCCTGGAGAAACTTCAGCGCGGCGAGCGATTCGCTTGAATCAAGTCCGCTTGTGCTTTGATCGGTGACAATTCGGGCACCGTAGTCCCAGAATACGACAGGAAGCATTGGCACCGTCGCGCGTACCGCAAGCGCCTGCGGGTACTGGGTGACCTTTCCGGCACCATCAACTATGAGCAGTTTCTTCCACGCGGCGGCAAGTTCCGATAGCGTCTTCGGCGGATTGTTCGGATCCAATCCGGCTTTCTGGAACTCGGTCTTGTTGAAGTACATGACCATGCTGGCAAATGCCATTGGTACTCCGTACAGCTTGCCGTTCATGGTCGACGCCTGTACCAGTCCGGGAACGAGCACATCCTTGTTGAGATTCTTGCTTGCGGCAAGATAGCTATCAAGCGGTGCAAGGCGTCCGGCCTGGGCATATTCGGGCAGCCGTGCAACCGAATAGCCGATCAGATCGGGTCCGTTACCCGCAATGAAGGCCGGCATCAGCTTCTGGAAAAGCGAGTCCCAGGGCGATATCTGCATGTCGATCTTCACCGAACTCTGACTCTCATTGAATTTAGCCACTATCGCTTCAACTGTCGCCCGATCCGGTCCGGTGTATCCGTTCCAGAACACCACGTTGTGCACACTCGCTGCCGGCTGGGATGCGGTTCCGGCACTCTTCTCTGCCGAGCCCCCCGCAAAGACCACGGAAACCCATAGGAATGAAAGCAGCATAAGTGATGCTGCAAATCCGACCGTGCGTCGTATCATGTCCGCCCCCTTTTGATATTCGCTTTTGCTGATATTCAGCATTGAATATCATTATTATCGGGAATTATCCTGTTGTCAAGCTAATTTGAGAGTATCATATCAATTTATTCAGTTATTATCGATCGATTTCAGAATATGTGGTTGAGAATATCATGCTAACCGGATATTATTGTGCCGAGGCAAACAGATGGACAGCGCAGAACGGGTACTCATTATTCCAGCCAATCAGGTGACGCAGGTCGCAGCCGTCCTGAGCTCCGAACTTCGCAAGAATATCGTGACGCTCCTGTATGGACGAAAGCTCAACATAAACGAGATCGCGCAGGAGCTCCGCATTCCGCAATCGACGTGCGCGACGAATGTACAGATGCTCGAACGTGCCGGACTCATACAGACCGTCCAGATGCCAGCGGGTCGGGGCGCCCAGAAAGTGTGCACCTC
>DATKUC010000218.1:0-4456 GCA_035530835.1 Spirochaetia bacterium | reverse complement strand
CATCAAACCCTTCGAAAAGCTTATGTCCTTCCATAATGACCTCTCCCGTGAGCGATGTTATGGTTCGATCGATAGTCCCGATGAGGATTCCGAGTCGCTTTCTTCGCGCGGCGAGTGCGGCGCGGTGCGACCTGAGCGACTCCACCCGGTCAAAATCGGGTCGGTCCATGATCGTCCGTATTTCGGCGAGCGCAAAGCCAAGCTCACGATGAAAGAGAATCTGCTGCAGCCGTTCGAGTTCCTGTTCGCCGTACAAGCGGTAGCCAGCCTCCGAAACGGCATGCGGCTTCAGGAGCCCGATATGGTCGTAATGGTGAAGCGTGCGCACGCTCACCCCGGCCATGGCTGCAACATCTTTTACCGTGAAGCTCATGCACCCTCCGATACCGAGAGAATAGCGGATGACGTAACGTGAGGGTCAACTGTTTTATCTGTTGTCGTATGCTCGGCGAAGCGTGGCAATGTCGATCTTTCTCATCTGCAGCATCGCCTCCATGACGCGCCGTGCCTTTGCCGGATCCGGATCCCCAAGCAACTGACCAAGGACGATCGGCACAATCTGCCATGAGACACCATAGCGATCCTTGAGCCACGCACACTGACTCTCCTCACCGCCCTCAGTGAGTTTCTCCCACAGCTCATCAACTTCCTGCTGAGTCTCGCAGTTCACGAAGAGTGATATTGCTTCAGTGAATCCGAATTGATGCTGCGGCCCGCCGTCCATCGCCATAAACTCCTGCCCCGCGAGCAGGAAGGAGGCGTGCTTCACGTTCCCCTCCTGGCCGGGTTCGCCTGCGCTATATCGTTCAACCAGGCGGGTACTCGAGTTTCCGAATATCGATGTGTACTTCTGCATCGCATCGACCGCCATTCCGTCCTGTTCTCCGGCGAACATGAGAAGCGGCGTTATGCTGCGAGTTCGACTCGAAAGATTCAGCTGCCAGTTGAGTCCATACCTGTCGGCGACCCAGCCGAACCGGTCACTGAACGGATAGGCCTGGAGCTCCATGCGAACGGTGCCTCCCTCCGACAGACTCTTCCAGAGAGCATCAATCTCTTCTGGAGTCTCGCATCCGACGAAGAACGAAACTGAAGGTGTGAACTTGAACAGTGGGCCGCCGTTCAGCGCGTGGAACTGAAGGCCTTCGAGTTCGAAGCTCACAGACATAACCGTCCCTGGCTGCCCCGGGCTCCCTTCACCGTATCGGGATACCGTGCCAAGTTTAGAATTCGGGAATATCGACGTATATAGATCGGCAGCTTCGACTGCCTGATTGTCGAACCAGAGAAACGGTACGATCTTCTGCATCAGGGTTCCTCCTTTTTGGGGTCAACGCGTGAACCGCGCAATTTCTACTTCCGCATGACGGCGGGAAAGAGCACTTCGATTCTGTTTCGCCGGGGTCCGGCAATGGTCACTGACCCCTGAAGCTGTGCGGCGAGCGAGGAGACGAGCAGCAGTCCAAACGAGCTCGTCTGTTCCAGCGTTACGTGTTCCGGTATTCCCGCTCCATCGTCTTCGACACTCAGCAGAATTCTGCTCTCCACAACCGGATGGAGCCCTATGACAATCTCTCCGGAGTCCCGCGTACTGAATGAGTGCTTGAGCGTGTTGGTAATGAGCTCATTCGCTATCAGCGCACAGGGAATGGCAGTTTCTGCATCAAGAAACACACTTTCCAGGTCGAAGCGAGTCACCAGATCCTGACGTTCGCGAACTCCGATGAGCTCGACGGCAAGTTGCCGCAGGTATTCGCCAAAATCGATGGTCGCAAGGTTGTCGGAAAGGTAGAGCTGCGCGTGGATGCGGGCAATTGCATCAATCTCCCGCCGCATGGAAAGAAAGATCTCCCGCGATCGTTCATCGTCGATCTGCTCGGAACGAATCCGCAGCAGGCTCGTTATGACCTGAAGGTTATTCTTGACGCGGTGGTGCAGTTCTCGCAACAGCACTTCCTTCTCTTCAAGCCGTGCGCTGAGCTCAACTTCGAGTCGCCTCTGATCGGTGATGTCAATCCCGATCCCGATTGTACCTATGACCGAGTCGGCCAGGCGCACCGGAGCGATGATGTCACGGTAGATTCTGTTGCTTCCATCCACGTCGTAGTCGACGGTCTCGGTGACGATCTCCCCCGCGAATGCCCGGCGACTGAACTCGTTGAACTGGGCCATTCCTTCATGCTGGCTCCACTCGGAGTAGACATTCCCGACGTGATTCCCCACGGTCTTTATGTCGGCTGCATTCTGCATGATAAGTCGCCCGTCAGGATCACACGCCCAGATATTGAACGGGACATGCTCCACCATTGCGTAAAATCGCGCCTCTGTTGTCGACAGGCGGTCCATTTCTTCCGTTGCGGAGATGACTTCGTCCGAAGCACGATACGTGAGGAAGATCAGCGCAGCCGCCCACGCGTACTCGGTCAGGAAGAGGAACCTGTACACGCCGGCACCGATGAGCGCATCGTTGCAGACACCGAGCGCGACGAGCGCGATGACGACCGCGAGCGAGCGGCCCTCGCTCCGATGGCCGGCAGCTGCGTACCGGGCAACGACTATCACGCAGTGAACGAGGAACACTATCCCCACAACTGCCCCCGCCACACCAATGAGTCCAAGCGACACGCGGTTGAAGTGCAGTTCCGGAACAAAGGGCAGCTTACTGCTGAACGGCGTTGCCCGCGAAATCACCCAGACCGCATCGCCTGGCACGATGAGGTCGAGCAGTGCAAAGATACCGAGCAGTACGCTCCAGAGCGTGAGTGCTCGACGGGATACCATATGCGTGCGTTCCGAGATGTACCAGAGAAAGAGCGGAGCGCCGGTGAATGCGACTGCGGCAATCAGGTGAAACCAGAGAGCGTCGGCTCCTGATCGGTACCCTGCGTAGATTCGTGATACAAAGTAGTCGTAGAGTCCGATGACCACGAACAACAGGGCGAGTGAAAGATCGCGGTGGCGTCCTGGCCGTCTCATCCATACAAGCAGGTGGTAAGCGGCAAACGCGAACATCGCTACGGAGAGTGAAAATGCAGCAACCCAGTATTGATTCATGGTGTGGTTCGGGAACAGCAAACGGGCATACTCAGGTTGCACGGAGGCTTCCTCCCCATCATCCCTTGTGGATCCATTCTAACCTCCACTCACCGGATTGTCGATCTTTGTTGGCGTAAGCGATGAACGCAGAAGTTCGATGAGCGCCTTCTGTTTCGCTCGCGCGGAGGGCTCGGCAAAGAACGAGCCGTCAAGTGCCCTTAGCGCCTGACCGTAGAAGCTGATCTGCAGTTCCTGTTCCTCCCCCGGAACGCTGAAAAAGGCATCCGTCAGTGGTATCTGGCCGGTGAAGCTTGCGAATAGCTCACCCTTATCCGGTAGCTCACTGAGAAGGTCGATCGCCGCCGCGATCGTCCCCGGATCGTCAATCTCCCCCGAGCGGTCAGGCGCAGAACCGCCCGCCTGTGAAACGGCATGATCGTAATCGTTGATCCGAATGTGAGTTGCCCCGGCAACTTTGAACGTGTAGCGAGGACCGGGCCTTTCGAGCGGCTGCTGCGATCGAAGGTCCTCCTGGTCGAAGGAGCTCTTCGGGTTACCCGGAATCCGACTTCGTTTCGGCATGAGTGCTGCTCCTTTGTGGCCATCGTGGCACGAACGATTGAAGTTGTCGAGGTCGCGAATATCGGAGATAATGGAAAAGTCGACCACAGAGTCAACACAGGAGAAGATGTGGCAAAACGTGATGTATTCATGTCCGGAGAGAGCGTGCCTCAGGCGGGCACCTTTGCTGTGCTCAATCATGCGCCGACTCATCAACAGTCGGTTGAATTGAAGAAAGGCGAAGTGCTGCCAAACTGCCCGAACTGCAAACAGACGGTCAAGTACCGATTCACAGCGAAGTAACGGATTTTCTGCGGGCCACTGCTCGTTACAGCACGAAGTTGTACGTGAAGTAGTGCTCGTCCCTCACCCAGCCTTCGGCTTCATAAAGCCGTTGCGCTGTGAGGTTGTCATACGCGGTAGTCAGCATGAGCCTGACCGCTCCTTCGGCTTTCGCGAACTGTACCGCGAACGAAAGGAGGAGTGCACCGATTCCCCGCCGCCGGTGCACGGCGTCAACGTACAGGTCATTCAGAATGTAGATCGGTGCAATCGACACCGATGAGAAACTCGGGTAAAGCTGCGTGAAACCCGCAGGCGTCCCGTCGTCATGAGCAATGAACACGACCGACTCGCTGCGGCGAACGCGCTCGGTGAGGAAACTACGGGCGGCGTTCAGATCACTCTTGTTGCCGTAGAATACGCGGTAACTGTCAAACAATGTGGCAACCGCATCGATATCGGCAGACGTTGCCCGCCTGATCGTAATGTTGTCCATGGAACAGAAGGATACATCAGTCGATCCGAACGCGTCCATCAGGATGTGCCTGCTTCCAGGGGGGCGTGACATCGCGTTTCG